>JBKHCS010000088.1:0-12646 GCA_046541715.1 Spirochaetaceae bacterium | reverse complement strand
AAAGTCGATCTTGGGTAGATTGAGAGAATAAGGTTACCATAAATTCGGTCGACAATCTAAAAGAATGAACCGACTACGCTCCGTTAGAACAGTCTTTTCGTGTTTTTTGGCGCTCTCTTGGATGGCGGCACTTCCGGCGATGAGCGGGGCACAGACAAACGAGGGCATAGACCTCGGTATCCGTCTCTACGACGCCGATATCTACACCACCGCGGATGATATCGAGGTGGAGATTCGGGTCCGAAACGATTCGCCGTCGCCCTATCGCTTTAGCCTCGCAAACGAAAGGATATTCAATCTAGACTTCCGCGTCCAGACGATGACCAACCAGAACGTACCGGAAGCGGACCGCTTCCGGAGAGTCAGGACGTCGAGCCGGGCGGTTTTCTACCGGGAAATTGTCATCGAGAGCGGCGAAGAGTACGCCTTTGTTGAGAACCTGAAGGACTACGTCGAGCTTCCGAGACCCGGAATGTACGTGGTTTCGGCCGAATTCTTCCCGGACCTGGTCGAAGGTCGGGGGCGCACGACCATGGGAGAAGAGATGCCGGGTCCCCGGAGCGCGCTGCTGTCGAACCGACTCACCCTGAACGTCCGTCCCGAAGGACTCACCGCCGGAGAAGTCGCTCAAGCCCGGGTGGACCAGGAAACCCGGGAAATTCTCCGGCGCCGGCCTATTCCTCCGGACGACATTGTCCGGGAGACCATCGAGGCTCGGCAACAAGAGAACTGGGATCGCTTCTTCCTCTACATGGACCTCGAGGCCATCTACCGTCTCGGGTCCGCCCGGGAACGCCAGTTCGTCAACATGTCGGAACGGCAGCAGCAAGAGGCACTCAGACGATTCCGGGAGCAACTTGCCGACAACGTAATCAGCGAGGACATCGTCGCGATGCCCTCGAGCTTCGAGATCGTGCAAACCAACTATACCCCCGACTTCGGCACCGTGGTAGCACACCTTCGTTTTCGTAACCCGTCGTTTACCGAGGTCAAGCAGTATACCTACCGGCTCCGTCGGGTGGACGATACCTGGGAAATCTACGATTATAGTGTGCAGAACCTCGGGACCGAAGCCAATCAATGAAGATAGTCCTCGTATCGGAACGAGAAAGCCTGCGAAAACATATCGAAACCCACTTTCACCCCCAGGGACTGGAGATTATCCAGTACTGGAATCCGATAAAGGCGATGGACAACCTCGAAGAAATAGACCCGGACGTTGTCCTCTTTAGCGCCAAAGACTTTCCCCGCCACTGGAAGCCCTTTCTGACCTTTCTCCGGTCGATTCGGGACCGGGATCGGGTGGTTTTCGTCGTTCTGAAGGGGGATGACTTCGACGCTGAAGAAGCTTCCAAGGCGCAGCATATCGGCGCGAATGGGCTGGTACACGAAAACCTGGAAGACCGATCGGAGCTCGGCCGGCTCCGGGAGATCGTTGCCCGGTACAAGGATATCAACGAGGTCCGGAAGGAAAAACGCTACGTTCCCGACAAGCACGATCGGGTGGGGCTTCTCTTCTGCCACCCGGTTACCCTTCAGGCCGTGTCCGGTACCGTCGACGACATTTCGAACTACGGGCTCCGGTTTCGACCGGAACAGCCGGAGCTGGTTCAGGACATTCAACCGGAAACCCGTATTCCCGGCTGCTCTCTCCGCATCGGTGACGAAATACTGAGCCTTGGTTGCGAAGTCGTACGAAACGACGAGGCCCTGAGCCTCTCCTTTACCGGGCTGAACGAGGAACAAGAGGAGAGAATCGGCCGCTATCTCAAGCAGCATATCAACAGGGAGTTAGAAGGCGTCACCCACGCCGCAGGATGACACGTTACGTCGAGGCATTAGACAACCGGGGAGTCCGCTGCGTTCTCTGCCCCCACCACTGTCGTCTTAAACCGGGGCAGATCGGCATCTGCGGCGTTCGCCGGAACGAAGGCGGCAACCTTACCCTCCCCTATTTCGGGAAGGTCAGCGCCTTAGCCATAGACCCTATCGAGAAGAAGCCTCTCTACCATTTCCATCCCGGAAAACAGATACTCTCCGCGGGATTCCTCGGTTGCAACCTCCACTGTCCCTTCTGTCAGAATTTCCGGATATCTCAGAGCACGGCCGCGGCGACCGAGGATCTGTCTCCGGATGAGCTCGTCGGTCTCGCGGAGTCCCGAGGCTCATTCGGTATCGCCTACACGTACAACGAGCCGGTCATTCACGCTGAATACATACTGGAGGCGGCGGCCGTGGCCCGAAGTCGGGGGCTCAAGAACGTGCTGGTTACCGCGGCCTTCTTGGACGAAGAGCCTGCCAAGGATATCTTTTCGGCGATGGACGCGGCGAACATCGACCTGAAGGGGTACAACGAAGAGTTCTACCGCCGGGAAATCGGAGGCCGCCTCGACGCCGTGCTCCGAAGCATCCGGATCGCCGCGTCCCGGTGTCACCTCGAGGTAACCACCCTCGTCATCCCCGGCCGAACCGATAGTCCGGACCAAATTGACGCGATAAGCGCCTTCGTTGCGGATTTATCCCCGAACATCCCCTTCCACCTCTCGGCGTACTTCCCGACCTATCACTACACCGCGCCCGCAACCCCGCCGGATACGCTTCTCGAGCGGGCGGAGGCCGCCCGGAAGCGGCTGAACTACGTCTACACCGGAAACATCGGGGGAACCAACGACACGGTCTGTCCGCACTGCGGCGCCACGCTGGTATCCCGGAGCGGCTACCGGGTCCGCGTCGAGAACCTCAAGCCCGGGGCGGCGGCCGCGGGCTACGGCCGCTGCGGGAAATGCGGGACCGAGGTGCCGATTGTAACGGGCGCCTGACCACCCGTCGATGTCTTCCTCCGCTTGACAATTCGTCGCCCGTTTTGATACCTTGTCGGTCTCGCCTACACTCCCCTGTAGCTCAGTCGGTAGAGCGGGTGGCTGTTAACCACTAGGTCGGCAGTTCGAGTCTGTCCGGGGGAGCGAGAATACGCGAAAGCAGCCGAAGCTCTTCGGCTGCTTTTTTTGTGCACATTGCTCATTTCCTCCCACTTTGATTTCGGTAGTAGTGACGTTTCGGTCGACCGGGTATACTATTTAGTAACCAGTACTTTAGTTCTGGTGTTGTAAAAAGGAGCTCGCCGTGAGTGCGGTCGTAAGAAATGAAAAGCTCAAGGGCTACCAGGCACGAATCGGTAAGGCCCGCGGCTACCGCAGCCGCTTTTTCTCCGACAAGAAGGCGGGGGGTAAGCGAAGGGCCAAAGAACTGGCCCTCGATTGGCTCGAAGAACAAGGCGAACCCTACGTAGGCCCTCGAAAGGTCGGTCCTCGGCGAGTGCCCCAGACCAACAGCTCCACCGGGGTCAACGGCGTCTACCACACGGTCGAGCGCAAGAAAAACGGCACCGAGCTTCCCTACTACGCCGCCGCGTACACTATCGGCCCCACGGGCAAGATGGCCCTTCGGCACAAGCGGTTCGGGTACGGACCGACAACGCGAAGTGTTTCGGAGGCCTTTGAGTTAGCCTGCGGCTTCCGGCGGGAGTACGAAGAAGCCTACGCGGCGAACGGCATAAAGGGCGTCAAAGAGTTTTGGAAGCACTGGGCGGAACGGGAAAAGAGCCTCCGGCGCCGCAAGTCTCCCCACGAAACCGCCACGACTTAGATTTCTCGGTCAAACCCCCAAGAAAGCGCTTGCGTTTCCCGTCATATAGTGCTATTTATATCGATAGAATTATAGCCATACTTCGGGGGGTCCGATGGATCGAGTCCGGATAGAAATATGCATGGGAAGCTCTTGTCACACCCGGGGCAATTATCACATTGCCCAGTTACTCACGAGCTTTCGCCAAGAGGAGCCTCGCGTCGAGGTTGTCGGCAGCCTCTGTGCCGATCGGTGTAGCGACGGGCCCATCGTTCGGGTTAACGGCCGCGTGCTCTCGAAGGTCGACGCCGCGAGCCTCCGGGGGGCCATCGAAGAAGCGCTCGCCGCGCCGTCGGCCGAAGAGGAAAGCGCATGAATCCCTTGAGCCCCGTCTACACCGAGAAGGCGGAGTGCCAAGACTGCTACAAGTGCGTCCGGGAGTGTATTCAAAAAGCGATAAAGGTCTCGGAGGGACACGCCCAGGTGCTTCCGGAGCGCTGCGTTCTCTGCGGTCATTGCGTTTCGGTGTGCCCCGTCGGCGCAAAACGCGTCCGCTCCGATAACATTCGCGCCGAGAGCCTTATTCTCCGAAAAGAAAAGGTCTACGCTTCTTTGGCACCGTCCTTCGTCGGGGCCTTCCCGGATATCTCACCCTTCGCGGTGGCGGCCGCCATCGAGCGCCTCGGCTTTGCCGGCGTCTCCGAAACGGCGTTGGGGGCCCAGGTAGTCTCGCGGCAGGTTGCCTCCGACCTGAACGAGGAGCCGGATAGCTTGGTTATCTCCTCGGCGTGCCCGACGACCGTCGATCTTATCGAGAAATACTACCCGGAGTTGTGCTCTTCTATCTCGGACACCCTGTCGCCGTTACAGGCGCACGCTCAGATGCTCCGGCATCTCTACGGAGACGACATCGGAGTGGTCTTTATCGGCCCGTGCATAGCAAAGAAGAAGGAGGCGGACGATCGCCCGGATCTCGTGGACGCAGCTCTTACCTTTGAGGAGTTGACGGAGTGGTTTGACCGGGCCGGGATCGACCCGAGCATAATCGACGACGAGGGGGCTGCCTTTGTGCCGTACCGTGCCGCCGAAGGGGCTGTCTACCCAATTGAAGGGGGTATGATTGCCACGCTCAAGGACGGGGCCGGGGTAAGGGACCGCAACCTTCTGTCGGTATCCGGTCTTTCCGACGTGGTGGACGTCCTCGCGGAGCTCTCCCTTGAGACCCCCCCGGGGGGCCTTTTTCTCGAGCTTCTTGCCTGCCGGGGAGGCTGCATTAACGGCCCGAAGTGCTCCGGCGCCCAACGGAACGTCCGAAAACGCCGCCGTGTGTTGGAGTGGCTCCCGGAAGGTCAGTCCCTCGAGCGAGACGCCCCGCGTTGGACCTCGATCCGTCGGATGCCGGCAGCCGCTTCCGGTCTCGGCTTGGGGAGCGGCGTGGCCGTAGAGTCCACCGCCCACTCCGCAGCCGAGATCTCGACCGCCCTTCGGTCCGTCGGAAAACACGACCGAAGCGACGAGCTCAATTGTGGAAGTTGCGGTTACGAAACTTGCCGAGACTTTGCCGTCGCCCTGATCGAGAATCGGGCGGAGCAGACGATGTGCGCCGGTTACATGCGGAAACTCGCCCAAAAAAAGACAGACGCGCTTCTCCGGGCGATGCCCTCCGGAGTCGTCATGGTCTCGAAGGAGCTACGGGTTCTCGAGTGTAACCGGAAATTCGTCCAGCTCCTCGGGGAGGAGGCGGAGCTTCTCTACGACGCAGCGCCGGGACTCGACGGAGTCGAGCTGAAGAGAATCGTGCCCTTCTGGCGCCTCTTTGACGAAGCACTGAACAAGGACGCCGATTTTGTCGGAGAGGACATTTCCTACGGCGGGCGCGTGCTGAACGGCAGCGTTTTTGTCGTCCAGCCGGGAGAGCTCGTCGGGGGCGTCTTTCAGGACGTGACCGCGCCGGCGGTACAGCGGGATCGCATTATCGCCCAGGCCCAGGAAGTTATCACCCGGAACCTTTCGACGGTGCAGCAGATCGCCTCGCTGATGGGGGAGAACGCCGCGGAAACCGAAGCGATGCTCACCTCTATTATCGACGCTTTCGGGAGGCCGGAATGACCGGCTTTGTAGAGGTCGGAAGCCACCAGCAGTCGAAGACCGGTCAACGCATTGCCGGGGACACCTTTGTCACGCGGCGATGCAGACACGGCGAGCGGACCATCGCGGTACTCTCCGACGGCCTCGGAAGCGGCGTTAAAGCGGGCGTTCTCTCGACACTGACGGCGACGATGGCCCTAAACCTCGTGGAACGGGAGGTACCCATCACCCGAGTCGCCGAAGCCGTTATGGCGACACTACCGGTCTGCCGGACCCGCCGGATCAGCTACTCGACCTTTACCATCGTCGATATCTCCCACGACGGCCGAACCAGGGTGATAGAATACGACAATCCCCGTTACGTCTGGATCCGGGGAGGCGAGATTATTGTCCCCCGGCGGCAGACAATCGACGTTCACCGCCCCGAAGGACGGGACGCCGTACTCTACTACTCGGAGATCGAAGCCCGGCCGGAGGATCGAATTCTCTTTTTTTCCGATGGGGTCTCCCAGTCGGGAATGGGGAGCAACGCCTATCCCCTCGGCTGGGGGGAGGTCGGAGTCCGAGAGCTTGTCGAAAAGGCGGTCGTCGCCGATCCGGAGCTCTCCGCAGCGGCCCTCGCCCGGCGGATAGTCCAGGAAGGTCTCCGGCGCGATGCTTACGTAGCCAAGGACGACATCTCCTCGGTGGTGGTCTATTTTCGAAAACCGCGAAGACTTCTCGTGGCCACCGGGCCGCCTCTGGATCCGGAGCGGGACGGTGAGCTGGCCGAGCGCGTATCTGCCTTCGACGGCACGAAGGTAATAGCCGGCGGTACGACGGCGAACATTCTGGCCCGGGAGTTGGGAGTTACAACGACGGTCGTCCTGGACAAGCTCGACCCAAGAGTTCCACCCCACGCGACGATGGAGGGAATCGACCTCGTGACCGAGGGCATCATTACCCTTGCGCGGGTCGCAGAAATCCTCGATTCGCTTGGTCCCGGCGAGCAGCCGGGATCCCCGGATGGAGCCGCCGAACTGATGGCCCGGGCGCTTATGGAGTCGGACCGCATCGAGTTTCTCGTGGGAACACGGGTAAACCAGGCTCATCAGGACCCGAACGTTCCCGAAGACCTTGAGCTCCGGCGGACCATCGTCCGGAGGATCACCGCCAAGCTCAGAACGAAATTTCTCAAAGAAGTATCGATTTCTTACGTCTAAGACTTGGCACATACGTCCACATTACGTATAATTCCGTATCGATATTATTTTATCGCTATAGAAATAGCGATAACGGAGGCTCCTCATGAGCGAGAAGACGACGTTAGCAGAAGCCCGGCGGTTCGATGCCGTGCTCCGCATACTTGATAGCTATAACCGCGATCCTTCGAAGATTATCCCGATTCTCCAGGCAATACAGGAGGAGTACCGTTACCTCCCGGAAGAAGTCATGACCTACGTGGCGACCGCCTTAGACGTCTCACCGGCCAAGGTCTACGGCGTTGCAACCTTCTACAGCCATTTTTCGTTGGAACCGAAGGGACGCTACGTCGTTCGGGTCTGCGACGGAACGGCGTGCCACGTAAAGGGGTCGGGCGGATTGGTGGATCGTCTTCGTAAGCGCCTCTGTCTGACCGAAAAGAAACCGACGACCGACGACATGCTCTTTACCCTCGAGACGGTGTCCTGTCTCGGAGCCTGTGGTCTTGCCCCGGTCTTGCTCGTAAACGACGCCGTCCACGGCCAGGTGACCGCCGAGCGGGCCGAAGAAATCATCGAAGAGATCGCCGCCAAGGAGAAATCAGATGCGATTGGCTAACCCCCCAGTAGTGAACCTTGACGACAGAAAGAGCGCCTACGAGGCGGCCCGGGGTCTCGTCGCACGAAGAATCATCGTCTGCGCCGGCACCGGCTGTTTGGCCAACGGCTCTCAGGCCGTCTTTGAGGCCTTGCGGGACGGCGCCGAGGCAGCGGGGCTATCGGTCGAGGTATCCCTCGATATCGAGAGCAGGGTCAAGCGCGATCTACTGCTCTCCGGCAGCGGCTGCCAGGGTTTCTGTCAGGTGGGACCCCTGGTTTCCGTCCATCCCGATGAGGTGCTCTATTGCAGGGTGTCCTCGGAAGACGTCCCGGAGATTGTCGAAGCGCTGGCTACCGGCACCGTGGTCGAACGGCTCCTCTACACCGACCCGGCAAGCGGCCGGCGCAAGCGGGGGCACGGCGAGATTACCTTCTACGCTCGGCAGACACGAACCCTTCTCTCAGCCTGCGGCACGAGCGACCCGGAGGACATAAACGAGTACATCGCCCGGGAGGGCTACCGGGCTACCCGGCGGGCCTTGACGGAGATGACGCCGGAAGAAGTGTGTCGGGAAGTCTCCGACGCGGGGCTCCGGGGGCGAGGCGGCGGCGGGTTTCCCACCGGCCGGAAGTGGCAGCTGGCGCTCCGGCAGGATGCGGAACAAAAGTACATCATCTGCAACGGCGACGAGGGAGACCCGGGCGCCTTTATGGACCGGAGTATCCTCGAGGGAAACCCGCACGCGGTCATCGAAGGGATGATCATCGGTGGATGGGCCACCGGAGCCACCAAGGGCTACGTCTACGTCCGGGCCGAGTACCCCTTAGCGGTCAAACGCCTGCGCCGAGCCGTCCGGGACGCGCGAGAGGAAGGGCTATTGGGCGACGGACTCTTCGGCGGCGAGTTCTCCTTCGACATTGAGGTGATGGAAGGTGCCGGTGCCTTTGTCTGCGGCGAGGCCAGCGCGATGGTCTCCTCGATTATGGGAAACCGAGGGATGCCCCGGCCCAAACCACCTCGAACCGCGGAAAAGGGCCTCTGGGACTGCCCGACGGTAGTCAACAACGTCGAGACCCTGGCGTCGGTTCCGGTCATCCTTCTCCGGGGGGCTTCCGCCTACCGAAGTGTCGGCACCGAAACCTCTCCCGGGACGAAGACCTTCGCCCTTACCGGTCACGTAGCGAACACCGGACTGATAGAGGTGCCCTTCGGCACAACCTTGCGGGAAGTGGTCTTTGACATCGGCGGCGGGGTCCTGAACGCGAAGGGAGAGATCGACAACGACGCCTTTAAAGCGGTGCAAATCGGCGGTCCGTCCGGGGGATGCCTTACCGAAGATCACCTGGACCTTCCCCTCGATTTCGACTCTCTCGCCGACGCCGGCGCCATGGTCGGCTCCGGGGGACTTGTGGTGATGAACCAGGCTACCTGCATGGTTCAGGTTGCCCGGTTCTTTATGAAGTTCACCCAGCACGAGTCCTGCGGGAAGTGTGTCCCCTGTCGCGAGGGAACCAGACAACTCCTGGAGCTTCTCGACGACATCATAGCCGGGAACGGATCCGAGGAGACCCTCGAGCTCCTCGAGGCGCTCTGCGACAACGTCGCGACGTCTTCTCTCTGCGGGCTCGGCAAGTCGGCTCCCTCTCCGGTTCTCTCGACGATGCGGCTCTTCCGAAGCGAATACGAGGCCCACGTCGTACACAAGAGCTGCCCGGCGAAGCAGTGCGGCGCCCTTCTCCCGATCGAGATTGTCACCGAGAAGTGTAAGGGGTGCACCCTCTGCGCCCGGAAGTGTCCCGTTGGGGCGATAACCGGCGAGAAGAAGGAGCCTCACATCATCAATCAGGAGCTCTGCATCAAGTGCGGAGTCTGCAAAGCGGCATGCAAGTTCGAAGCAATTACCGGAGGCGTAGCATGAACGAAGGCACCGGATACGTAACCGTCGACAACATTCGCGTTCCCATCGAGGGTGAGAAGAACCTCCTGACCCTGATTAGGAAGGCCAATGTCGATATACCGACCTTCTGTTATCACAGCAGCTTGAGTACCTACGGAGCCTGTCGTCTCTGCCTGGTGGAGATAGACGGCAAGAAGATCGATGCGAGCTGCGTCGTCCCGCCGAAAGACGGAATGACCGTCAAGACGACGACACCCCGGATTCGCGGCATGCGTCGGATGAACCTGGAGCTTCTTTTGGCGAACCACAAGCAGGACTGTCCCACCTGTGAGCGGTCGGCGGATTGTCGGCTCCGGGATTTGGCTTCCAAGATGGGAGTCAAGAACGTCCGCTTTCGCCGAACCCGGGAAGAGCGCCCGATGGACCTAGGCTCCGTCGCCCTCATGCGGGATCCGAACAAGTGCGTCCTCTGCGGAGACTGCGTGCGGTACTGTAGCGAGATCCAGGGAATCGGCGCCATCGACTTTGCCCACCGGGGGGAGGACGTCACCGTTACACCGGCCTTCGGCCGCTCCCTCGGAGAGGTCGACTGCGTTAACTGCGGACAGTGCGCCGCCGTCTGCCCCACCGGGGCGATCGTCCCCAAGACCCAGGTCGACGCCGTTTGGAAGGAAATAGCCGACACGGACCGCATTGTCGTGGCCCAGATCGCCCCGGCGGTCCGGGTGGCCCTCGGCGAGATGTTCGGCATCCCCAGCGGACAAGCGGTTACCGGGAAGATTACCACCGCCTTAAGGATGCTCGGCTTCGACCGGGTCTACGATACCGCCTTTGGTGCCGACCTCACGGTAATCGAGGAGGCGCAGGAGCTGATCGCCCGGCGAAGCGGTAAGGGTACCGATAGCCGAAACCCGGCGGCGGCCCGCACCGGCGGATCGACCGATGCCAAGGCTCCGAACCTTCCGCTCTTTACCTCTTGCTGCCCGGCCTGGGTCAAATTCGCGGAACAGTCCTTCCCGGACCTCCTCGGAAACCTCTCGAGCTGCATGTCTCCCCAGGGGATGGTAGGGTCTCTGGCCAAACGCGTGACGCTGCCGGCGGAAACCGGCGCTACACCGGATAAGGTATGCGTGGTGGCCATCATGCCCTGCACCGCCAAAAAGTTCGAGGCCACCCGGCCCGAGCTGAGCGCCGACGGTGAACCCTTGGTCGACCACGTTCTGACGACCACCGAGCTCGGCAAGATGATCCAGGAGGCGGGAATTCGCTTCGAGAACCTCGCCGCGTCCCCGATGGATCTTCCCATGGGGTTTACCACCGGCGCCGGGGTAATCTTCGGGAACTCCGGGGGCGTTAGCGAGGCCGTCGCCCGATACCTGGCGTCGGCATCGGAAGCTGCCGGCGGCCGAGCATTGCCGACCGCGACGGAGCCGCCCCGGTTCGAAGAGGTCCCGGGGGAACCGGGGGTCCGGGCCGCGGTGGTTTCCTTCGGCGACTCGGAAACCATTTCCGTCGCCGTCGTCCAGGGACTCGCGAATGCGAAGCGTCTCGCGCGGAGAGTCCAGGAAGGGTCCGTCGAATATGACCTGGTCGAAGTGATGGCCTGCCCCGGCGGCTGCATCGGCGGCGCCGGGCAGCCCGTCGGCTTCGCAAGCGAGATTCGACGACGGAGAACCGAGGGACTCATCAACACCGACGGGGAGCTCCCGCTCCGGCGGAGCCAGGAGAATCCCTTTATCACCCAGTACTATCTGGAGCATCTCGGAGGCGCCCCGGGAAGCCACCGGGCCCACGAGATCCTGCACACGGTTTACCAGGCGCGGAAACGGATCCAAGAGGCTCAGATTCCGCTTGTTACCGGAACAGCGGAAAAGAAGCTGCCGGTCAGAGTTTGCGTCGGCACCAGCTGTTTTCTCAGAGGCAGCCAGGAGATGCTCTCTCAATTGATCCTTGCCCTGGCCGCCGAAGGACTCGACGACGTGGTAGACGTCAACGCTACCTTCTGCGCCGAGCAGTGTAGCGCCGGCCCCACCTTCCACGTCGGAGACGAAGTGGTTACCGGAGCGTCCGTCGAGGAGCTTCTTGCGAGAGTAAGGGAACTCGCCGGCGCCCTGACGCTTGGTTAGAGGACGACGGTGAAGTAGCGGAAACGCCTGCGGAGCTTTAGGTTATCGGCGAGGAACCGCACCGTCTTGGCGTTGATCAGCTCCTGCCACCGGAGGGTCGACCCGTCCGGCGATATGTAGAGCGTACGGTCGCCGATCGCCCAATAGAAACAGGCGGTCGCCGTTCCCGGATGGCTCGAATGGATGTCCCCGAACCAAAGCATGCCGCTTTGGAGCAGGGCGAATCGGCCGTACTGCTCGATGTCCTCGGGCATCGATTCGAGGCTCCCGATGTCGGGCAGGCGCCGAGTCAGATCAACAATGAGAATTCTATCGGCTCTAATACCCTCTACGACAGGGGCTTCAACTTCTTGCATGATTACTCCTCCAAACTGAATTCTAACGTACACTCTGCCGAAATTCCGGGCGATTGGAGGAATTATTGTTTATAATCTTAGTTACGCAATTTGCTTTGCGGGGGCCGGGTGCCGGGGCCCCGGGGGCCCTTATCAGCAGGCCCCGGCATGACAACCCTACTTCCCGTATTTCGCCCAGTGGACCCCGAAAATGGTGTCTTCGTCGGGGATGATCGGGGGGATCGGGCTCGAGACCCAAGTGATATTCCGGAAGTGGGTGTGACGGATGTTCTCCGTGGTGATGTTGTTCCCCCAACTGCCGCATCCGAGGGTTAGGGAGAAGGGCATCCCGTTGTCGTAGTTACCGCTGTTCGCGTGGCTCTGGGGCTGCCGGACCATCATCCGGCTTACCGGCGCCTTTAAGGCCAACTCCCGGATATGCTCGTCGCTGGTGGAGTGAATGCCGCAGGAGTGCCCGTACCCGGAAAACCCGGTAATGTCCCGGACATAGCCAATCGCCTCGTCAAACTCGTTGTACTTCCAGACGGTAAGAACAACCGACAGCTTCTCCCCGGCAAAGGGCTCATCGGGACCGACTTCTTGCGCCTCCACCATGATAAACCGCGTTCCCGGAGGCACCGTTATCCCCGCGGCGTCGGCGATAACCTCCGGCGCCTGGGCGACAATCTTCCGGTTCAGGGTGTGGCCGTCGGGCCAGAGGGTCTTCTGAAGCTTCGCTTTCTCCTCAGGGCTGCAGACGTAGCCGCCGAGCTTCTTCAGCTCTTCCATCAGCT
>JBKHCS010000087.1:0-12681 GCA_046541715.1 Spirochaetaceae bacterium | reverse complement strand
CCCCGGCCCGGCGGACCGCGATTCCCTTGACCTTCCTTATCTGTACCGAGCCCTCGTACTCGATACGGTTGCACGCCTTCGCGCAGCGCTGGTCGCAGAGGGCGGCGGTGAGGGAGGGAAAGGGATTCGTCTCGAGGATGCAGTGGAGCGCCTCTTCCGGCGCTCCGGTGGCGGCGGCCCGAATGTATGCGGGTACGTCCTGGGAGAGAGGGCAGGCCTCGACGCAGGGCGCCACGAAACAGTCGACAACCGGGAGCCGCGCTTCTATCCGGGCAGTGACGGTGCCCCGGCGCTTGCGGACGTCGTAGCGACCGGAAAGCGTCGTCGCGAGGTCGGATAGGCGCTGGGGGTCGGGGTAAAGCTCGACCGGGGGCCGGCGCCGGGGGCCCTCGGTTTCGGCCCCCGGGCTCGGGGCGCCTGGCGTGGTGCCGGAGAGCGCCTCCGAGGCGGCCCGGGCCGCGGCGGCGAGTCGCTGATAGCCACCCGGTTTGAGAAGCTCGGTGGAAACAGTCACCGGGGCGAGGCCGCAGCCCAAGAGCTCTCCGATGTTGCCCGCGGTAGCCCCTGCCGAGTAGGAAACCGGGAGTGGCTCTTCGACGTCGGATAGAAGCCGTGCCGCCAGGGACACCGTAATCGGAAGGAGCGCCTTCCCCGAGACGTACTCCGTCTCTCCCGGGAGGCTTCCTCGGTCGTTGGCAACCGGCAGGGTATTGCTGAGCTTGATACCGAAGTGCCGCCCGGCGTCAGAAGCCCGGCGGCGGAGGTGCTCTATAAGGGAAAGGGCCCGGGGGTACTGCAGATCCTCGGCGAAGGTGTCGGCGTCGAGGCCGTACTCGTAGCCGTTCTCGGCCAGGATGCGCCGGACCTCTTCAAGGCCTAGGAGGGTTGGGTTGAGCTTCACGACCGTTTCCAGACCCTTGTTCTCCAGAAGATGGACGGCGATCGCCTCGATTTCCTCCGGGGGACAGCCGTGCATTGTCGAAAGCGCCACGGAGCTGCAGATTTTCGGAGAGATGGCGTCAAGGACGTCGGTCGACACGCCGGCGCGCACGCCGCCGGCCGTCCGAACCAAGGCTCCCCGGGCCTCCTCCCGGAGGCGCTCGAACACGCTGTGGTTTCGGCGACCGGCCAGGGTATCGATAAAGCGATCGACCCGTTCACTCCGGACGCCTTCCAGGTCGTAGCCCACGCTCATGGTAAAGAGGGCTCCATGGTCGGGGGTTCCGTACTCCGAAGAAGAAACGATGTGCAGCAGAATCCAGGCCTTGATGTACTCCTCGGCGGCTTCGTCGAGACGAAGCTCGGAGGACCACTCGGTGTTATAGCCTTCGTCGGCGGCATCGATACAGGGTTTCTCGATCTCCAACTCGTCGAGGATCTGTACGGTCTTTAGCTCGAAGACGCGGCCCCCACAAAGCCACCCGGTCAGTATGCTCTGGGCGAGGTGGGTATGGGGCCCCGCGGCGGGCCCCACCGGGAGGGCGCAGCTATCTGAAAGGACGGAAAAGCGCGAAGAGGGGAAGGGCGGACGGAAGAACTCTTCGACGGGGATATCAAGGATTGAGCCGGATCGCTCCCGCTCGACGGCGATTCGTTCTATGAGCCTTCCGAGGGGCTCGGGGTGCATTCGGCTGGGCGTCATTTTGGGCTTTAGCTTAACCGGCATTTTGGAGCGCGTACAGCAAAAAAACACACACACTTGGCAGTAATACCCACATTCCCTACAATTGTGCTCGTGTAGGAGACGCCGCATGAAGCACACAATCAGCGCGCCGGTCCTCCGGGTGGACTCCCACGGAAAAACAGCCGGTGCCGCGAAATACCTTGCCGACTATTCATTCGACGGAATGCTCTACGCCCGGACGCTCCGCAGCGAACGAGCGAGGGCCCGGATTCGCGGGGTGCATGTGCCCCCACTGCCGGAGGGGTACTATTACGTCGACCACACCGACATTCCCGAGGGCGGTTCTAACTGCGTAGAGATGATCAAGCGCGACTGGCGGGCCTTCGCCGGGGACGAGACGAGCTTTCTCGGGGAGACGATCGGCCTTGTCGTCGGTCCGGACCGCTCGGAGGTTCTTCGTATCCTCAAGGAGATTACCGTCGATTACGAGGACCTCGAGGCGGCGGTCACGATCGACGAAGCCCTTGCGCTCAAGGGGCGGGCCATCCACGGGGACGACAACCTGTTCGCCGTTATCGACCTGATCAAGGGTGATCCCGACGGCGCCTTCGCCTCTGCGGACCGGGTCTTTGAAGGAACCTATGAGTCCGGAGTTCAGGAACACGTCTATCTCGAGCCGCAGTCCCTCGCCGCCTTAGTGGAGGACGGCAAGCTGACCATCTACGCCTCGACCCAGTGCCCCTTCTACATCCGCCATTCGGTCGCCACGGCCCTGGGCGTTCCCGAAGAGGATGTTCGGGTGCGCCACACCGTTACCGGCGGGGGCTTTGGGGGCAAGGAGCACTATCCCGACGTCATTGCCGTTCCCATTGCCGTTGCCGCGCTAAAGACCGGCCGGCCGGTGCAGTTGGTGCTCCCCCGGGAGGAGGACATGGCCTTTACCAGCAAGCGCCACGCCTCCCGGATAACGATCCGCAGCGCTCTGGGCAAAAACGGTGAGCTCCTCGGCATGGAGATCGATACCATTATCGACGCCGGAGCCTACGAGAGCTCTTCGGCGGTCGTGCTGCAGCGGGCCCTCTTTACCGGAACCGGCGTCTACGAGATACCGAACATCCGGGCCCACGGGAGAGCGGTGGCTACGAATACGGTCCCTGCGGACGCCTTCCGCGGCTTCGGTGCCCCCCAGGGACTCTTTGCGATCGAGATGCACATGAGCCAGATCGCCCGGGAGTACGGGATCGACGAGGACGAGTATCGAAGTCGCTATTTTCTCAAGCAGGGAAGCCACACCATCACCAACGGCCGTATCCACGAAGAGGTGAAGCTTGGCGAGCTTATCGAAGCGGTTAAATCAATATCCGACTACGATGCCCGCCGGTCCCGGTGTACGCCGGGAAGCGGCCGGGGCATCGCGATGTCCTTCGTGCAGCACGGAAGCGGCTTTACCGGGAGCGGCGAGCGGGACATCATCAAGGCCAAGGTGATGCTCCGGAAGACTGCCGAGGGAAAGGTAGAGATTCACGCCTCCTGCGTCGAAATCGGCCAGGGAGTAGACACCACGCATCGGAAGGTGGCCGCCGACATCCTCGACATTCCCTACAACGATATCGTCCTGGTAAACACCGACACAGACCTTACCCCCAACTCCGGTCCGACCTGCGCCTCCCGCTCCGCTTCGGTTGTGGGTTTTCTTATTCAGGAGGCCGCCCGGGAGCTGAAGCCGCGGCTCGACGAAGAGGGAACGGTTGAGGTGATGCAGGAGTACCGTCAGCCCCAGGAAATAGTCTGGGACCCGAAGACCTTCCAAGGCGATGCCTACCCGGCCTACAGCTGGGGGGTAAACTGCGTGGAAGTGGAAGTGGACCCGGTTACCCTGGAGGTAGCGACCACCGGCATCTGGACCGCCTACGACATCGGCCGGGCCCTGGATTCTCTGGTGGTAAAGGGCCAGATCGACGGCGGCATGATTCAGGGACTCGGCTACGGTCACATCGAGAAGATGGAGAGCCACGACGGTGCCTTTCTCCAGACGACGATGGCCGACTACGCCATCCCAACCGCCCTGGACTACCCGTCGGTGGACAGCGTTCTAATCGACAATCCCTTTGCCTACGGTCCCTCCGGGGCGAAGGGCGCGGGAGAGGTGGTCTTCGACGGCGCCGCTCCGGCCTTCGCACTGGCAGTGCAACGGGCCCTGGATATGGCGATCCAGCGCATACCTGTCACCCCCGAATATCTGATGGAGGCTCGATCTCATGCGAGAGATTTCGTTCACGCTAAACGGTAGACCAGTGGTAACCACGGCGCACCCCCTTGCCCGGCTTCTCGATGTTCTGCGAGAGGAGTTCGGCATGACCGGCGTAAAGGAAGGATGCGGCGAGGGTGAATGCGGGGCCTGTTCCATTTTGAAGGACGGCCGTATCGTGAACTCCTGCATTCTTTCGGTGGGCATGGTGGAAGGCGCCTCCATCGAAACACCGGAAGGAATCTCGGAAACCGAGGAAGGAGCCCTGATCTCCGACGGCTACGCCGAAGCGGGGGCGGTGCAATGTGGCTTCTGCATGACCGGCATGCTCGTCGCCACCGAAGCACTGCTTCGCCGGGAAACCGACCCCGACGAATCAACGATCCGCACCGCGATATCGGGTAATCTCTGTCGCTGTACCGGCTATGCCCTCGTCGTAGACGGCGTCCGGCGGGCGGCGGAGAAGCGGGCTGCCTTACGCGGAGGTTCCGCGTGACCGACGGACCCGATTTCCACAGCCCCCAAAGTCTTGAGGAGGCTTTGGATATCCGTAGTCGCACCGGCGCAATCCCCCTGGCAGGAGGAACCGACCTCCTGGTGCGTCACCGGAGTTGGACCGGGACCCTACCCGACATTCACGAGCCGGTTCTCTTTGTCGGAGCGCTTTCGGAGCTCCAAGGAGTCGAGGAGCGCCGCGACGGTGGCCGGCGGACGCTTCGGGTCGGCGCCGGTGTAACCTACGCCGATCTGCTGGAGGACCCCCGTGTTCCGGAGCTTGTCAGGAGCTCGATCATCGAGCTTGCCGCCCCGGGACTTCGAAACGTTGCAACCCTGGCGGGGAACATCTGTAACGCCTCTCCGGCGGCTGATGCGGTCTGCGCCCTCTACGCGCTGGACGCCTCGGTCGAGGTTGCCTCCACCGAGGGCAGTCGGACGGTGGGGATCGAGGAGTTTATTACGGGTCCCGGCCGGACGACGCTCGGTCCCGACGAGCTCGTCGTCGCGGTAAACATCCCCCTGATCGAAGGCAACCGGGTCCTCTACCAGAAGGTCGGCACCCGCCGGGCGAATGCCCTCTCCAAACTTTCCATCTGCGCCCACGCCACCGTTGAGGACGACACGGTCGCCGCAATTGCCATCGCTTTGGGTGCCGTGGCACCGACGGTCGTCCGGGTCCGGGAAGCCGAAGAGCTCGTTCTCTTTGAGCCGCTTTCCAAGATCCCAGGACGAATCGAATCGGTGATAGACGCCTTTCGCCCCTTCGTGACCCCGATCTCCGATCAGCGCTCCACCGCGGAGTACCGCCGAGAGGTCGCCCTCGGTCTCGTCAGGCGCTTTCTCGGCGAACGCTTGGCCTCCCCCGGGGCCGTGACGAGCCCGGCATAGGGCTCGGGCCGAGACTTCGAATGATGAACGTCGCCGCGATCCGCCATGCAGAGCTACTCGCCACTTTCGACGCCCCGGAAGGCGGCGCGGGCCGGGAGATAACCGACGGTGCGGTGCTTGTCGAGGGGAATCGCATCGCCTGGGTGGGTCCGGACAGCGCCCTCGAGGCCGAGATTGCCCGGCGCAAACAGCGTCCTGCTTGGGAGATAGACGCCCGGCATCACCTCGTTATTCCCGGTTTGGTCAACACCCATCATCACTTCTATCAGACCCTTACCCGGAACCTGCCCGCCGGACAGGATGCCGAGCTATTCGACTGGCTCGTGGCCCACTACCCCGTTTGGGCGCGGATGGACCGGGAAGCGCTGCAGGCGTCATCTCAGGTCGCTGCCGCCGAACTTATGCTTTCGGGGTGCACGACGGCGTCGGATCACACCTATCTCTGGCCCAACGACACCCGGGTGGATGACCAAATCGAGGCCGTCTCGGAGCTGGGCCTGCGCTTTCACTGCTCCCGGGGGTCCATGTCCGTCGGAGAGTCCGCCGGCGGCCTACCGCCGGACCGTGTGGTCGAGAGGGAGGATGCGATCCTCGCCGACACCCGGCGGGTTATCGAGGCGTATCACGACGGGAGCGATTACGCCATGACGCGGATCGTCGTGGCTCCCTGCTCGCCGTTTTCGGTCTCGCCGACGCTGATGCGGGAGAGCGCCGAGCTTGCCCGGAGCTACGGTGTCCACCTCCACACCCATTTGGCGGAGACTCGGGACGAGGAAGCTTACTGTCTGCAAACTCTCGGCGCGACACCGGTAGGCTTCGCCGAAGCGGTCAATTGGACCGGTGACGACGTCTGGTTTGCCCACATGGTGCATCCCCGGAAGGAGGAGATTAGCCGCCTCGGGGAGGCGCACTGCGGGGTTGCCCACTGCCCGAGCTCCAACATGCGCCTTGGTTCCGGAATTGCACCGGTAGCGGAGATGCACCGGGCGGGGATGCGGGTCGGCATCGGCGTTGACGGCTCGGCATCGAATGACACTTCCAACATGATAACCGAAGCCCGGCAGGCCTTGCTTCTGCGACGCCTTTCCCGTGATATGGAGACGAGCGCCCGGCGGGTACTTTGGTACGCCACCCGGGGAGGAGCGTCGGTCCTCGGCAGAAAAGAGATCGGCCGGATTGCTCCGGGTGCTGCGGCGGATATCGTCGGCTTTCGCCTGGACAGCCTTGCCATGGCCGGCGGCGCCGTCCACGATCCCCTGGCCGCCCTGCTCTTCTGTAGCAGCCCGTCGGTCTCCTTCTCCTGCATCAACGGCGTCCTCCGGGTTGCAGACGGCGAGCTGGTTGGTGTAGATCTGCCGGGGCTGATCTCTCGGCACAACCGGGCGGCGATCAACCTGATCGAAGGTTAGCCTTCGAAGGCAAAGGAGGACGGATTATGAGGAAGCAGACGCAGCTTCTCGGAAGCAGGACCCGGGTAGAGGCGCGATACGCGCTTATTCCGATGGAGGGGATTCCCTTCTCCCGACTCCCGGAGTGGCCCGAAGCGGAGGTCCAGGTGCTGGCGGCGCCTGCCCTGGGGGCGGAGTTCGCCGAGTATCGTATCCGGCTGGCCCCGGGAACCGGGGGGCATCACGCCGCCGACGGAGAGATAGAGCACTTCCTCTTCGTCCTCGATGGGTCGATCGAGCTGAGCCTGGACACCGGGGGGACGTCCGGGCTCTCAGCCGGTGGATACGCCCTCGTCCCGCCGGGGAGCGGCTACCGGGTTCAGGCAACCGAGGCGGCCACCCTGCTTCTTCTGCGCAAGCGTTACGAGCGCCTCCCCGACGGCGGGGATTTCGAGGCGATAGTCGGCACCGAGCAGGAGGTTCCCGGCGAGGTTTACATGGGGGACGAGGGGGCGCACCTCCAATCCCTGATCCCCGACGACCTTGCCTACGACCTGGCGATCAACATCTTTACCTTCGAGGTGGGCCACAGCCTTCCGGTTACCGAAACCCACGTGATGGAGCACGGGCTCTACGTCTTAGGGGGCAAGGGGCTCTACTACTTGGGCGATACCTGGATGGAAGTCGAAGAAAGCGACTTTATCTGGATGGGCCCCTTTTGCCCCCAGAGCTACTACGCGACGGGCCCCAGTCCTTCGCGGTACATCTACTACAAAAACGTAAATAGGGAGATACCCCTCTAAAGGAGCGACTGATGAACGAGAAGATCTACCGCGACGACGATGTCGATGCTTCCATCCTCGACGGCAAGACCCTGGCGGTTATCGGCTACGGCATACAGGGAAAGGCCCAGGCGCTGAACGCCCGGGACTCGGGCTGCAGGGTCATCGTCGGAACCCGCCCTGCGGCCAAGAGCCGCTCCCGGAAGGAGGCGGAGGCCGAGGGCTTTGAGGTCTACGACTACGGGGAGGCGGTTAAAAAGGGTGATGTCCTTTTGATCGAGCTCGCCGACCCGGCACAGCCCTCGGTCTACGCCGCCGACATCGAACCGAACCTCCGGGCCGGACAGACCTTGGTCTTCTGCCACGGCTTTAACGTCCTCTACGGCGCCATCAAGCCGCCGGAGAACGTCAACACCGCCCTCTTCGTGCCGAACGCTCCGGGAGCCTTCGTCCGGGAGAAGTACCAAAAAGACGAGGGCATCTACGGCTGCGTCAGTGTGGACCACGACGCCACCGGCGACGCATTGCAGATCGCCCTGGCGGTTTCGAAGGTCGTCGGCTCCACCCGGGCCGGGGTGGTGGAGCTTACCTTTCAGCAGGAAACCGAGGGTGACAACTTCGAGGAGCAGATTCTCTACGGGGGAGCGATCTATCTTATGCGGCTCTGCTTCCAGACGATGGTCGACAACGGCTATCCGCCGAGCTTCGCCTACGCGAAATCCATTCGTTCCTTGAGAAGCGTAATCGACGTGATGGACGAGCACGGCATCGAGGACTACCTGACCCACCGCTCGAGCCGGACCTGCGAGTTCGCCGTCCGAACCCGGGGTCCCCGGGTTATCAACGACGAGGAGGTCCGGAAGATCTTTGCCGAAACCGAGGCTGGCGTCTTTGCCCGGGACTGGATGCAGGAGTGGCAGCTTGGCATGCCTCAGATCCATCGTCTGCGTCGGACCCAGGCGGAGAGTACCATGGAGGAGACCGGTCGGGAGTGGCGGAAAGAGTTCGGCGTATGACGGAGGCTGTTACCGGCATCGCGCCTATCGACCCCCGGCGGATCGCCCGGGACATCGAGGCCATCGCCGGTTTCTCCGAGAGTCCACCGGAGGTCGGTTACAGCCGCCCGACCTTTTCCCCGGCCTGGCGCGCCGCCCGAGACTACGTCATAGCGGAGGCGGAGAAGGCCGGCGCCGAGCACATTATCGACGCCGCGGGAAACGTGCATATCCGCCACCGCTCCGTCGGCTGGGAGCGCCGGGTCTGGCTCTCGGGCTCCCACCTCGACTCGGTGCCCTCCGGAGGGAAGTACGACGGCGTGATGGGCGTCGTCATCCCCCTGGAGATCTTGCGGGTCCGGCCCGAAGCACCCCTGGAGCTTGTCATTTTTTGTGAAGAGGAGGGCACGACCTTCTCCCTGGGGATGATAGGAAGCCGCGCCTGGACAGGCGCGATCGATCTGAGTCTCCTGGGGCAACTCAAGAACCGGCAAGGAGAGAGCGTCGAGGAGGCGGGGGCGCCCTACGGACTCGACATTGACCGCCTCCGGGGCGCCGCGGAGACGGCTGCAACCCGAACCGCAGAGATACCCTGGACCGACCGGATCGACCCCGAGCGCTATCTCGGTCTGGTCGAGGTCCACGCCGAGCAGGGGGTAAGCCTCTGGGAGGCGGGCCTTCCCCTCGCCGTGGTGGACCGGATAAACGGCCGGCGGCAGTTCGATATTACGGTGACAGGGCAGGCCAACCACGCCGGCTCGACGGGGATGAGCGGCCGCCGGGACGCCCTTGCCGGAGCCGCACAGATGATCGGCGCGGTGGAAACCTTGGGGCTCAAGCTCGACGCCGCGGCGCCCTATTCGGTCTGCACCGTCGGGAGGATGGTCGTCGCGCCGGGGGCGGTAAACGTAATCCCCGGGGAGGTCGCCTTTTCGGTGGACATGCGGGCCCAGGAGGAGCGGATCCTCGAGGAGGGGGAGGTCGCTCTGCGACAAACCCTCGGCGAGATCGTCTCCCGCCGGGGACTTTCCCTCGTGGTCGACCGAAGCGAGATAATCGCCCCGGCGCCGCTTTCCGGAGAGGTCAGCCGGAAGCTCCACGCCGCCGCCGGAGAGCTGGGGCTGGAAGCTCCCATCCGGCCCAGCGGCGCCCTCCACGACGCGGCGATTCTGGCAAACCTGCTCCCCACGGCGATGATCTTCGTCGCGAGCCGGGAGGGCATCAGTCACAACCCCGGGGAGTTCAGCCGGACCGAGGACATTGCCCTCGCTGCGTCGGTACTGCTGCGGATGATCGAGGGACAAGCAGGCTCCGTGGCCGGGCCCATCGCCCTATCGACGCTCAACGAGCTCCCGGAGGACCAGGCGGTGGCCTACTGCGGGGGCTTCTTCGAGGACTCGCCCTGGGTTGTCGAGGAGGCGTTGCGCCGGCGGCCCTTTGCGTCCCTCGAGGCCTTCCACGAGGCCTGCCGAGGGGTGCTCGAGGCGGCCGGGGAGGATGCACGTCTGGCGCTTATCCGGGCTCATCCGGATTTGGTCGGCCGCCTTGCGAGGGAAGGGCGCCTCGGGGCGGCATCAACGAAGGAGCAGGCGGCGGCGGGCCTCGGCGAGCTCTCCCCGGAGGAGGCGGAGGCCTTCGACCGTTACAACGCCGCCTACCATGAACGCTTCGGCTTTCCCTTCGTTATCTGCGCCCGGAAGAATCGGAAGGATGCGATCCTCGAGGCCTTTCCGGTGCGCCTAAAGAATGGCCGGGAAGAGGAAATTGCCACGTGTTTGGAGCAGATTGCAGAGATTGCCTGGCTGCGGATGACCGACGCGATTACGACAGAGGAGGAACCATGGCAGAGCTGAGAGAGAACTCCTACGGGAAGCAGCGGGTCCGGCTGACGAAGATAGTCCGGGAGGAGCCGAAGGGCGGAACGCCTTCCGTTCATCACGTTTACGAGTACACGGTGCAAATTCTGCTCCACGGCGCCTTCGACAAGGTCTATACCGAGGGGAACAATTCCGCCTGCATCCCGACGGACACCATGAAGAACACGGTCTACGCCGTCGCCCGGAACAGCCACTTTACCTCGCCGGAGCAGTTCGCCGACGTCCTCTCGGCGCGCTTTATCGATCGCTTCGAGCAGGTCGAGGCGGTGGAAGCCGAAGTGGAAGCTCAACGGTGGAAGCGCATCGAGGTAAACGGCGCTCCTCATCCCCACGCCTACGAGAAGGCCCACGGCACCAAGACCGCCCGGATCCTCCGTCGGGGTGACGAAATGCCCTCGGCTGAGACGACCCTCTGGGGCGGGATTCGAGGCATGGAGGTGTTCAAGAGCGGCGGCTCGGCCTTTACCGGATTCTACCACGACGAGTACACGACCCTTCCGGACGCCACCGACCGCATTCTCGCAACGACCGTCGACGCCTGGTGGGAGTATGGTTCCGGCATCGACATCTCCGGAACGGACTTCGGCGCCTTGTGGGAAAGTGTCCACGGAACGGTGGCCCGGGTCTTCGCCGAGCACGACAGCCCGAGCCTCCAGGCAACCCTCTGGGAGATGGGAAAGGCGGTCCTGGGAGCGGCGCCAGCGGTGGATTCGATTCGCTTCTCGATGCCCAACCAACATCACATCCTCTTCGATCTGAGCGCCTTCGGCCTCGACAATCCGAACGAGGTCTTCTACGGCACCGACTCCCCCTTCGGCATCATTACCGGAACCGTCGGACGGGAGAAGAAATCGTGAGCGCCAAGCTGAGCACCCACGTCCTGGACACCGCCGCCGGGCGCCCCGCCGCCGGTGTGGCGATCGAACTGTGGAAAAAGTCCGAGGCCGATTGGCAGCTTATCAAGAAGGCGCAGACGAACGCTGATGGCCGTACCGAGGCGCCGCTCCTCTCCGGGGATGAGGTCCGAGCCGGGGAGTACCGGCTGGTCTTCGACGTGGCCTCCTACTTCCGGGCCCAGGGGCATCCGGATGCCGGAACCTTCCTGACCGAGGTACCCCTCGTCTTCCGGATTTCCGACGCCGGGGCCGGGTACCACGTGCCGCTCTTGGTGTCGCCGTGGTCCTACACCACCTACCGGGGGAGCTGAGCCATCGCCTACGACTTGTTGATTCGTGGCGGCACCGTCGTTACGCCCGAGGGATTGCGGATCTCGGACGTCGCGGTCGAGGGCGGTCGCATCGTCGAGGTGGCCCCGGAGATCTCCGGCGGCAACCGGGCCGGGACCCGGGAGATCGACGCCCGGGGTCTCCACCTCTTCCCCGGGGTAGTCGACGCCCACGTTCACTTCAACGACCCCGGCCGGGCCCACTGGGAAGGAGTCGCCACGGGATCGGCAGCCCTGGCGGCCGGAGGCGGGACGGTCTTTGTCGACATGCCCCTGAACTCCTCGCCCCCGACCCTCGACGGCCCCTCCTTCGACGCCAAGCGTGCCGCCTGCGAGGGAAACTCCTTTACCGACTTCGCCCTCTACGGCGGTCTGACCCCAGCAAACCTCGACTCGATGGAGGAGCTTGCCGAACGGGGAGTGGCCGGCTTCAAGGCCTTTATGTGTCCCTCGGGAATCGACGATTTCGAGTGGGCCGACGACGTGACCCTCTATCGCGGCATGGAGATCGCGGCGAGGCTGGGTCTGCCGGTGCTGCTCCACGCCGAGAGCGCCCCGGTTCTGGCGGCCCTCGGCGCCGGGGCCCGGGGCACAGGTGCCCGGGCCCGGGGAACAGGTGCCGTGGGCCGGGGAACAGGCACCGGGGGCCGGGGTGCGGCCGTCCGGGAGTTTCTCGAATCCCGCCCGGTCCTCGCCGAGCTGGAGGCTATAAACCGGGCCCTTCTCTACGCCGAGGAAACAGGCTGCCGGATCCACGTGGTTCACGTCTCCACCCGGCGAGGGGTCGAGCTGGTCCGGCGGGCCGTGGCCGCGGGCCGTGTCGATGCCACCGCCGAGACCTGCCCCCACTACCTCTTCTTTACCGACCGGGATCTCGAGGCGATCGGACCCCGGGCAAAATGCGCACCGCCCCTCCGGGGGGAGGCCCTCCGCCGGGAGCAGGTGGTGGCGCTCCTGGCCGGGGAGATCGACATAGTCGCCTCGGACCATTCCCCGGCACCGCCTGAATTGAAGGACCGAGAGAGCTTCTCCCGGGCCTGGGGCGGGATCCCGGGGGTCCAGACCACCCTTCGCACCCTCTTGACCCTAGAGGTTCCGCCGGAGCGCATCGCCGCCGTCGTCGCCCGGAATCCCGCCGACCGCTTTGCCCTCCCGG
>JBKHCS010000086.1:0-12911 GCA_046541715.1 Spirochaetaceae bacterium | reverse complement strand
GTGCGGTCGTAACCGCGTGTTCCGCTGCGGCCAGATTCTTGCGCAGCCACGCCAGTTCAGACCAGGTCAGAGCCCTCTTAAACCATGATTTGGCAATCTCGGGGTCTTTTTCGTTGTTGAGCGCTATGCTCCCGACATTGTTCATAGCCTGGATATTCGTTGGGTCAAGCTCAACCGCTCGCTCGAAGCATTCCTTTGCCTCGGTCCATCGATTCTGAGAGAGTAAGGCGTTGCCTTTGCGCACTTCTTCAAACGATTCGAGAACCCTGGTGTAGACCTTTTCGTCGGAAGTCAGCTCGCTTCGGCGCGTCAAGAGTTTCCGCTCCGTGTCCGGGCAGTCTTCCCGTTGAACCGCTTTGCGGTACCATTCGTGAGCAGCGGCGCGCTTGCCCCAGGCGTAGTACATATCGGCAAGCGCCCTAATCCGGGGATGGTATTCCCCGAAGTCCTCGATTTCTCCGAGCAACAGTGGTTCGGCCTCGGTGTAGCGCTCCTCGGCAATATACGTAAGAGCGATATTGTGGCGCATGCCTTGGGCAGTGGGGTTCCCCTTTGCAAGCTTATGCCAGATCTTCCGTGCAGCTGCGTACTCGCCGGTCGACATGGCATTGAGGGCACGTCGTAAGCGAAGCTGATAGATTATTCCGCCCATTTTATAGAGACGTCCTTATGGTGTCGGGAATGCAAAAGCGACCGGAGTCTCGTCAGACTCCGGCCGCGAACAGCGAATACATGGTCATCAACGACCAGTCGACCCGATTATGACACGAACAGCGAGAGAATCATCACGACCACAAAGGCCGCGACTCCCTGTATACCGGTGGAGGGAGTCCACAGTTTGTAGGCCATTTTAGTGGGCATTCCCGCAAACTGCGATACGACCCAGAAGTACGAGTCGTTTGCGTGCGATACAACCATAGCGCCCGATCCGATTGCCAGTACTGTCAATACCGGATTCAGGCCGAAGGGTTCGAGTAAGGGAGCCATAATCGCGGCTGTGGTAATAATCGAAACAGTGCCGCTGCCCTGGGCGCTCTTGAGGACAACCGCAATCAAGAAGGGTAGCAGGAGTCCCAATGGTAGACCTTCCATCGCCTCACTGATGTAATCGACCATAGGCGATGCCTGAAGGACTCTCCCGAATGCTCCGCCGGCACCGGTGATCGCCAGAATGAGGCCGGCGTTCTTCACTCCCTGCCCGATCCACTCGTCTCGTGCTTCCGCCCTCTTATCCTTCACCACAAGCGTCAAAGCAATAAACACACCGATTACCAGTGCAACGGCCGGGGCACCTACAAAGGTGAACAGTTTGAAAAGCGCCTCTTCACCGAAGGGCTTGGATGGAAGCTTGGCAACCGAGTTCAAGAGAATTAGGAGAATCGGCACGAGTAGTGGGAGCACCGAATGAAAGGTACCCGGAAGTTTTCCATACTTGTTTATGAGCGAATCGTAGGACTCTTCGAGCTCCATATCGATTTTGTACTTTGAGGCAACTGTTACGGCGAACAGGTAGCCTGCCAGCATGCTGAATATGGCAACAAACGAACCGACCAGAATAACCGTACCGAGATCCGCACCAAGTTCCGATGCCGCGGCGATAGGACCGGGCGTCGGCGGTACGAGGGCGTGGGTTGCATGAAGTCCGGTACCCAGGGCAACCGCCATCATCGCCATGGACTTCTTGGTCTGGACCGCCAAGGCCTTATTGAGAGGCGTGAGCACAACGTATCCCGAGTCGCAGAAAACCGGAACGGAAACGATCATGCCGCCGATACTCATCGCCAAGGGAGCCCGGTCCTGGCCGACAAGCTTCAGCACCGCCTGGGTCATGGACAAGGCGGCACCGGTCTTCTCGAGAATAACCCCGATAATCGTACCGGCGATAATAACGATACCGATATATCCCAGGGTACCGCCGAATCCGCTGGTAACCGTATCTACCACTTCGGGAAGGGGCATACCAATGGCAATTCCGTAAAGAATCGCCACGGAAACGAGCACAATGAACGGATTCATTCTCATCCGGGCGGTGCCGAAAATGATTAGCCCGACTGCCACAATCAAGAGAACGATAGCCACAGGACCAGACACCATAATTTCTCACCTCGAAGTGTTTGATATACCTATCATTGTAAACCCGAATTTGGGCATCCTCAAGGAAAAACTGGTCTTCGGCGGTTCTCGATCCGCTCGGCCTACCGACTGCACCGCCCACCGACTGCACCGCGCTGGATGATGGGGTGGCCTTGAAGAGGATCGAATGCGACGTGCCACCCTCGCGGAGTCGGAACGTCCGAGGCGTCAACGAAAAACTTGAAGTATCGACAAGCTTGTTGATGGTAGTTCCGGCAAGTCGTGGTGGATAAAGAAGTTGAGGAATGTCTCGGCGATTCGATCTCGGGTTGGCCCGAGCAACTAATTGCCCCGCAGGTTCTTAGGCAGGATCTATCAACAGGCTTGTTGATACTTCCCTTCTCTTGACAGGTTTTCTTGAGGCGCCGGATACTCCGACCAAAGGAGCCTGGCATGGGACTGTACTTTGAGGATTTCGAAATTGGCGTGGAATACGAATCTCCCGGGCGAACCGTTACCGAGACAGACCTTGTTCTCTACACCGGACTTTCCGGGGACTACAATCAGCTTCACACCGACGAGGAGTACTGCAAGACCCACAGTATCTTCGGGAAGCGCATGGTCCACGGGCTCTTTGCCCTGACCATCGTCGAAGGGTTAAAGTTTAGGCTCGGCCTCTTCGAGGGAACCGCCCTGGCGAGCCTCGAATGGACCTGGGCCCATAAGAAGCCGCTTTTCGTCGGCGACACCGTCACGGCGAAGTGGAGCATCACCGAAAAGCGGGAGACGAGCAAGGCCGACCGGGGGATAATCTGGGAAGCGGTGCGTCTCGAGAATCAGCGGGGGGAGGTTATCGGCGAAGGCTCCCACACGGTGATGATGCAGCGGAAACCGTAGGGCCTCACGCCACGGGTGCCGGGCCGGTCTCCGGGCCCCGAAACGGCCGCAGGCCTCCGAACCAGCCGTCTGGCCCCTTTGTCACTGCGGTTTCGGGAGGAAGATCGGCTCCAGATCGTGAGGCACCAGAGAGACCCGGCGGCCGGCGGTAACCTCGGTAGATCCGATCCCCGGGACTTCCAAGAAGACCGACCCGGCAATGACCGAAAGCTCCCGGGTCGTTGCCGAGAACCGTGCGGCACCGGAGCTCCTGAGGCGGGATTCCCGGACCGGGATATCGACGATAATGCCCTCTTGAGTTTCCACCATCAGCGACCCGGCGTCGAATCGAATCCGGAGGAGATCGTCCCGGATCCCCAGGATACCCAGATGAGAAACCGGTCCGATTTCTACGGTCGTCTCTCCCCGGGAAACCAGAACCCGGGAATCCCGCCAGGTGGTCACCAGACTCTCGGGAAGAAGGCGTCTCCCTAAGACCGCCCGGCGCCACCCGACATCCGGAATCGAAACCTCGGCGGTTCCTTCCGTGAGAGCCACCTCGGCAACCACCTCCTGCCCCTGCTCCTGGGCCTCCAGGCTCATCGGGAACGGGAAGAAGGCCGCCGGGATCAGCGCGCCAAAGACTATCAGAACGCTTATTCGGCGGTGTGTCACAGGGCTATCCTCCCGAGAAGGCGAAACGCCGGGCGTACGGCGCCGTCGAGAAAACTCCAAGCCGCCGAAGCGGCGACCGACAGGTCCTCCTGCAGGCGGTAGTCGGCGCCGACTTCCACTTCGAAACCGCCGAAGGTCCCCGACGGCTCGATAGCATCGCTTCCTCCGGCGTCTCCGCTCGGTACAAAGAGTAACGCCGTTGAGAGCGACGGGACGATGACGGCCCCGTTTGGAGGGATCGGATAGACCGCATCGGTCCCAATCTCGAAGGAAACGACGTCCGACAGCGGGTGGCGAAGAACACTACCGACCGCCGGGCCGCCGAGGGTAGGAAACCGTACCAGGGAGCTCCCGTCGCTACTCCCGTAGCGAACGGCGATCCAGGCCTCGTTCAACTGTTCGATCGGCACTGTGTAGTTCAGGTCCCAGAATGCCAAGAGTGATACGCCCGAGTCGTCATCCTGGGAAGCCCGGGTATAGGCGACGACGACGCCCCCAACGTGGGAAAAGCCGGCGGTGAGGGGTCCACGAACGACCGGACCCAGGTAGTAGCTGCTGACATCCTGTGATGAGCCTCCGAGGTCCTCCTGAAGCACCGCGATAAGCCCCCCGTCCTGTCTCCAAAGCAGGGACCCGGCCTGGAGGTTGAGGACGGAGAGGAGCCGCTTGGGTCCGAAGTAGGTGTCTCCGTCCGCCGCATCGACGACGTCCTCCGGCGAGAGCCGGATGTGGTTCAAATCCTTGTCCAAGAGGCCGAGGTAGCCAACTTCCAGACTTCCGAACCAGCCGGGGTACCGGACCGCCGCCCCGGCGCCGTCGAGTAGCTGCGTGGGATAGAGACCACGGGGATTCTCGAAGAGGATGCCCGTCCCGTCGGTTACCTCTATCCGCCCCAACCGACCGGAGATCCAACGTCCACCACGCCCTTCGGGGTCCCAAAGGGCTTCGACTCCGAGGGGGCCGGGGTAGACGACGACTTCCCGTCCTTCGTCGAGGCTTATCCGACCGGTTTGGGGAGAGTATCCGATACCGCCGGAAAGGTGGTACCGGAGGGCAGGTCCGGAAGTCTGTTGCACTGCCGTCAGAGAAAGGAAGAGCGTGTCGAGGGACTGGATCTCCGGGGCGTCGTCCACCTCGACGAGCTCGTAGTCGTGGCGGCTTTGAGCCGACCAGTCCACCCCGAGCCACTGGGCATCCAGGCTGCCGATGAGGACGGTGGAAAGCAGGGCGATCAGAAGGACGAACGCGGGAGCTCCGGAGAAGCTGTGACGTCTCATGGGAGGTCCGAAAGGAAGTGTGAGGCGACGTCTACCGCCACGACGCCGGGAATCGGCGTTCCGGCATAGACATCCGGAGATAAGAGCGACCGGCTGCGGAGCTCTTCGAAGGCCGCGGCGGAGGTCGGAAATATCTCGTAGCGTAGCCCTCCCCGGACGTCGAACGCCTGCATCATCAAGAGGGCGAAATTGCCGTAGGTAATGGGATCGTCTATGCTGCGGTCCGGAAGGCGATACCCAAGGGACCCGAGAACTGCCACCGCATCTTCGGGATCAACGGGTTGTTCCGAGGGAACCGCGCCGGCGAGGGCCGCGACCAACGCGGCTCCTGTTCCGAAGGAAAGGGGCGACTCGCCTACCGCCCGGTTTACCAACTCTCCCTCTTGTGCATAAAGGGAAAACGACAGAACAACCAGTAGTGCTATCAGGAACAGAGAAATCAAGCGCATTCTACCGGAAAATGTAGCCCAGGGGCGTTTTCGGGACAACAGGTGTGCCGCATATTTGACTTTTGATGTAAGCATTGGTTAAAACAAGTACATGTCTGATTCCTCGAATTCGGCTATCGACGAAGTAGCACTTACACCCCAAGAGCAGGCGGACGTTCGAGCGCGCATCGAAGAGGTCGCCGCCGAAAGCCGTATCCCGGTAACCCCGGAGGCTTTCTCGCTAAAGGACGTGCGAAGGGGCATCGTCCTCCCCCTGGCAGTCGCGGGAATCGTGCTGCTGGTTGTCGTTGTAAGCCTTGTTATTCTTTTCTCCGTCTTCCGCCGGGGTGAGTCGATGACCCGTGCCCAGGCCGGTGAGTACGTGAGCATAGAGGGGCGTCTCATTCGGGAGCTCCGGCAAGAGTCCCAAGAAGAGCTCGGCGCCAAAGACCAGGAAATTGCGCAGATTCGGGCCCGTCTGGGGGAGCTCGAGGAGGAACAGATCGCCCTCGAGGAGAGCATCGACGCCCGGATTGCTCAACGAGAAGATGAGCTCCGGCAACAGCTCCAGGCGGACATCGAGGCCGAGCGAGAGCGCTTGGTCCGCACCGGAGTCGGAAGCGAGGAGCTCGCCCGGTTGCTCGCGACCTTCGAAGCCGAAAGGCGGGCCTTCTACGAGCGTCAGCTCGAGGAGTACCGCGCCGAATTGGAAGCCGAACGCCGGACGATTCAGGCGAATATCGACCGCCTCCGGTCGGAATACGAATCTCGTCTAAACGAGCTGCAGTCCGAGCGGGACCAGATTCTCCGGGAGTTTGCCCGTCGGGAGGCCCAACTCCGGGCACAGCTCCAGCAGCGTACTTCGGTAGCCGCCGGAGCCGACGAGGCGGAGCTCGAAGCCGCCGGGGAAGAGCTCTCTCGACTAGCCCGGGAGGCGGATGAGGAGCGAGCCGTTGCGGCCCAGATAGTCGGTCAGATCGAGAGAATTCGCGAAGCGATCCTCGCCGGGAACAACCCCCGGGCGCTCGAGCTGATCACGTCGCTGCGGGACTACCTCTCGGAAGAGCGCGTGGTAGCGGTCGAATCGGTCGCCGCTCGGCGGGAATCGGATCTTTTCCTTCTGGGTCAATTGGAACAGCTTGTGGAGTCCCGAATCGAGGAGGAATCCGAAGGTGCCACGGAGGGTTCGCTCATTCGAGAGCTCGACCTCTTGCGGCGCCTCCGGGAAATGGCTTCCGATAGCGGGGCCGACCTGACCGACGAAGACCGGGCGGCTCTCTTAGTCGAGTTTCTTACGACTTTCTCAGAGGTGGGCATTACCCCGGATCAGCTCGACGCAGCCCTCGCGGCCCGTGCCACCGGTCAGGGCGAACAGGAGACCGTTGCCGACGACGCAACCGGAGCCGAAGACCGCTCCGAATCCGGCGCAGACGAGGCGGCGGAGCTTCTCGCGCGCCTCTCTCAGGAGGAGTCTACCCGGGAGGAGCTCCAGGCAGCCGTTGACCGGTTTACCGCAGCTCTCCGGGACGCCGAGCGGCGGGAACGGGGTCTCGAATCGGAGGTCGAGGAGCTTTCGGCTTTTGAAGCGCAGGTTGCGGCGGCCCAGGCCCGGTACCAGGCGTACCTGGACGCGGTGGAATCTGCCCGGTCCGGGGGACTTCAGGATGCAAATACCGCGGCCCGGCAGGAGCTCGACGAGTTTCTCTCGAGCCAGGCGGTGCGCACCCTCTTTAGCGATCTCGATCGGGAGGTCCAGGGACTCTTCAGTGCCACCCAGACGGCGGGCTCCACCGCTGCCCTCGACGACGCGGCGGACATCGTCAGCGCCATCATGGGCCAGCCGACCACCCAGGCGTCGTTGTCGATGCTTGCCTTCGAGAAGGAAGACGCAGCGGACAATCCGGAATTGCTTACTATTCTCGAGGCCCTCGAACAGGCCCTTCAGCAGTAGACGCGACGCCCAGAGTCGTGGGGTTCAGAAGTCGTACCGGACTCCGATAAGAAGGTTCCTCAGGTCGAACAGGCCGTACCCCAGGGCGTAAATTCCCGGCACCTTTCCGTTGGGATAACGATTCACGATAAACGACACGTCGATGTACCGGTCCGGGTCGCTAGCCAAAATAAAAGCCGGCTGATACTCGAGAAAGAAGCGGATCCGGCGGCTCGAGGAGAACTCCGCGGCAATCCCGGCGGTGATCGCTCCCGGGGCGGCGTCCCGTTCCAGGGAGATCTCCCCTAACGACGGATGGACGAACCGCAGGTAGCCGCCTAAGGTCGCGTAGAGGCGAAACAACTCCTCCGGGGGAGTGATGTACATACCACCGTCGACCTCGAAGAAGCTCAAGGTCGAGCCCGAGCGTATCAAGCTCTCGGTGTTGTCGATCGGGTAGAAACCGATCGCCTGGGTGCTCAACCCCGCCCGGACAAAAATTTCCGAAGGCACCACGAAGTACCAGAACCGGAGGCCGGGAAACTGAAGGCTGGACAGACGGAAATCGATTCCATAGTCGGGTTTCTCCACCTGGTCAAAATCCAGAGTCATCGGATCGATCCCGACGAAGAGATCCCGGGTTTCCTGGTAGTGCCCCGGGAGTTCCGTTTCCAGGGAGAGCGTCGAGGATGACGGGACCGACACGGCGAGGCGACCGGCCGGACCTACCTCCCGGGTTTCCCCCGGGAGCCCCCGAATCCGGGTCCCCGGGGCCGCGCTTATGGTTACCATGGTCCGGTTGACGACGCGCTCGTAGTTCTCCTCGAGGGCGGTGACCATCGGATCCCAGAGGCCAACCGAGAGCACCCGGTAGTCGATGACGAAGCCGGGCCGGATAATCTCGCGCCCGGTAGACTCCCGGCGGAGCATGTCGAAGGTCTCGAACTCGATGGTCAGGTTTTCCAGGCCGCCGCTGGCGATAACGTGGAGCCAGCTGTCGGCGTCGATGCTCTGGGCGAGGTCCTCTTTGCCGACCTGGGAGGAAGGGACGTCCGGGTCCGGTGACTCAAGAATAACGACCGCTTCGTTCGCGATGGCCACCTCGGTCAGGATCGAGTTGTAGAGGAGGAACTCCTGCTCCGGGGTGAGGGTGTCCGGTTCTACCTCGAAAAAGTAGACCATAAACCGGGGTCGGGCGAGGGCGTCCTCCGGGTCCCCGGCTTCGGCTCCGAGTTCCTGGGCCCCGAGGGCTCCTGGACTCATAACCGCCAGCATAATTGCCCCGGTCATCAAAACTCGCATCACGCCGCGGGACGCCCGCCTCAGGACTCGCTGCAAGTCCCGCTTCCGAATCACCACCATCTCTTGTACCTCGTTAGGATCCGACCGCTCGGGTCGAAGCGGTACATGTACTCTTCCCCGGTCGGTGAATCCCCGGAGAGAAAGGCGTAGGAACGAAAGAAGTAGCGATCGCCGATAAGCGTCTTCTTTCGCGTCTGTCTGAGCTCTCCTGTCGGTGTCCAGTCGTAGCGCTCGAGCAAGCCGTCCCGCCGCCGGAGAAAGAAACCGTCCTCGTCGACGTGGTAGTCCAAGGGGCGATCGGCACCCACCTCGATGGGAAAGGAGTTGGAGCCTGAGGCGAGGGAGGTGACGCTGCCGCCGGTAATCCCGGCAAGAGTGGTTCGGGCCGCGACCACTCGCTCCGCAGCGGGCTCCGAGAGCAGAAAGGTCACCTCGTCGGACGCCTCGTTATAGTAGGCGTCGAGAATCTGATACCCCGCATCGTCCCCGCCGGACTGGGCTGAGGAGGGGATGACGGGGAAGGAGCCGGAAGGACCGATTCCGTAGATATCGTCCGGGTCTGTGGCTCGATCCACCTGGAGGCCGGCACCGTATGCCTGCCAACTTACTTCGAAGGTTGTGAACTCCCCGGGGGGCGCGGAGAAGACATAGGTAGAACCGTTTTCCGGCGGCGTATCTTGGTCTGCTATCGCCGGCCCCTCGCGTCCTAGAAACGTCAGCGAATCGTCGTAGAGGTAGCCGTCCGGCTGGAGGAACATCGTTGAAACCAGAATTACCCCTACCGAGTCCGTGGCATCCGGCGCGTGGGTGTAGAGGTAGGGCCGGGAGAAAAAATCGAGATCGGTCCGTGGCTCCAGGGTCGTAATCAGGTTCAGATCGGCGTCGAACATCAGCAGGCGGCCCCGGTAGTCGAAGCCGTCTCCGGAATCCGAGGGAGGCTCGACGACCAGGAGGACCCGGGCCGGGTCGGTCGCGGTGTAGACGACGTCGAGTTGGTAGTCGACCTCCCCGGGGCTATCCCAGATCTCCTCGATGCGACCCGAGAGGTCGACGGAGATATCGGTGTAGCCCAGGAACTCCGGGTAGGGGGTAGTGGTTACGATGTCACAGCCCGCGAGAAAAAGCGCCAGAATGGCCACGGCGGCGAGGCGCCCGGGCCGGTGGGTATGCCGGGCTACCATGAGTACCTCACTCCGAAGGTAATCGGGGGTAGGGCGATGCTGCCCTCGCTAGTCTCGTAGGTGGTTCGGATCCAGACCCGCCCTAAGACATTGTACCCGAGCCCCAGGGCGTATTTGAGCTCCGGACGGACGAAGAACCCGAGCCGGTCGAGGTTCAGCTCCGCCGTCGGGGCGCCGACCAGAAGGTACCAGTCGGTGTACTCCCTCCCGGGGAGGTCGTCGACATCGGAGATCAGGACACCGAGGCCGAGGCTCAAGCTCAGCCGGAAGAGAGAACGGTAAGGGAAGAAGAAATAGCGACCGACGCTGATGTTCGAGTCGTAGAATTGGACGTCCCGGGCCTTGGCCGTCGGTGCCGGCTGAAAGGTGCGGTAGTGCTCCAGAGCCACAAAGGTGGTGTCCGGAACAATGTGGTACCGGGCGCCGAAGCCGAGTCCCTGAGCCAAGCCCCAGCTCCACCGGAGCCCCAGGTCGAACCGGGTCTCCCGGCGGAGGGGAAGGAGGCTCATCGTGACCTGCGAGGTATCCAAGGGGACGATTTCTTCGGCGTCATGGTATCCCTCCTTTACCTGCTGCACTCGGAGTCGGGTCCCTATTTCGAACTGGGTAAAGGGCACAAAGAGCTCACCGCCTCCGACGGTTCCGACCAGTCGGTCTACGAAGAAGATCTGGGCGCCCTCGGTTCCCCCTTCGACGAGGATACTCTCGACCAGGCCGGTACGCTCTTCGGCGAAGTACTCCCCGGCGAGGTACCGCTCGATAACCGGGCGGAAGTCCTCTACTGCGGTGGCTACGCTGTCGAAGACGGTGAGGCCCTGCCGGGAGCGGGTGAGAACCCCGCCGAGGACGGTATCGACCATCGGGTCGTAGAGGACGAATTGGACGAAGAGCTGGTTCTCCGCGGTTAGGTAGAAGACCCCGACCACGACATCCGCCTCGTCATCCTGAACGGAACCGAGAATCACCGAGACGCGCTGTTCCTCCGGGGGGATGGGGGAACCCGGCTGGCTGTTTAGCTCCACGGATCGGGAGGTCATGCCGTAGGACGCGAGTAGGTCCTCCACGTTGGTGTTCAGAATCCGGCTTGTTAGAGAATCCGGCGCATCCTGTTGGAGGGATTCGACCACGACGACCGCCCGGCGGCTCACCTCATCCACCGGACCTTCCTCCTGGGCTCCGGCGAGGGCTGCGGCAAGGCATAAGAAGAACAGACCGATGAAAAGACGTTTCATACCCTTACTTGCTCGTCATTATTTCCACGCCGCTCCAGTCGTCCGGCGGGGGTGCATCGACGTATCGTTTGCACCGCTCTATCATCATCTGGGTCAGGGGGTCATCCTTCAGGACCTCCTCTGCTTCCGCGAATCCGTCTATGGCTTCCAGGAAGCGTCGATCGTAGTATGCTTCCATCGCCTGGTTGTGGAGGGGCCAGGCCTTCTCTTCCGCCGGGGTGAGGGTGCGTTTGACCGTGTAGATCCGCAAGCCCGCCGAACGGCCCTTGACCGCGACGCTATCGACGATCCGGGAGGAGACCGCGTCGCCGATGCGCTCCTTGAGAAACTCAGAGATGATGATCGGCTGGTGGTAGGGCTTGGTGAGCCCTTCCAGGCGGGACGCAACGTTGACCATGTCGCCGATAACGGTGTAGTCCATCTTCCGGTCGGTCCCGATGTTGCCGACGGTAACAACACCGTAGTTTATGCCGACGCCGATCTTGAACTCCGGGAGTCCGCTCTCCTTTTGGCCTTCGTTGAAGGCGTCGAGGGCTTCGACCATCGAGATACCGGCGTGAACCGAGTTTAGCGCGTCGTCTTCGTGTCGCACCGGAGCTCCGAAGAAGGCCATGATCGCATCTCCGATGTACTTATCGATAACGCCGCCCTGGTCCATGATCAGCTCGACCATCACCGAAAAATAGCGGTTCAGGGAGGAGACGAGTACGTCCGGCTGCATCTGCTCGGAAATGCTCGTAAAGCTCCGGATGTCCGAAAAGAGCACCGAGAGCTCCCGGTTGTCGCCGACGAGCATCGACTCCGGGTGGGCGAAGAACTGGTCGATGAGCTGCTGGGGCACGTACTTCTGAAAGATGTTTCTGATGCGCTGCTCTTTCTTCTGGGAGAGGACCGCGTCGTAGGCGTAGCTCTTGATACGCCCGTACGCCTTGTCGAGCTCGGAGACCATCACGTTAAACGTCTTGGAGAGCTCCCCGACCTCGTCGCGAAAATGGACGCCGACCCTCGACGAGAGGTCGTTGGAGGAGATGATTGTCCGCATCGCCGAGGCGAGCTGAGTCATCGGTTTGGTGAGGGTCGCGACCAGCAAGACCAGCACCACCGCGGTAACCAGAACGGCCCCGAGGGTAAAGAGGGTGGTCTGAGTGGTTATCCGGTTTAGGTCGCTGTAGAAGGTCTCCCGGGTTTCCGTGACGAAGACCCGCCACTCGAAGGGCTCGAAGGGAAACCAGGAGGCTACCCGATCGCCCCCGGCGATCCGGACGTCGGCGAGGGAGCGCTCCGCAGCCGGGGGCAGGCCCAAGAGCGCTTCGGCTTCTGCGGCTTCCAATTCCAGCGGCGCCGTAGACATCGCAACCGTTCCAGCCGGATCTACAGCAAAGATGAGCTCCGTATCGCTCCGGAGAATGCTCCGGGCAAAGACCTCGATACCCGCTTGGGCAGCCTGCACCATGTCGTCCCGGGTCGCGAGGTCATTTTCCACGAGTATCCGCCACTGTCCGTCGATGTATTGGCTGAGTTGATCGGTCTTGAAGTCGAGAAACTCCGAGGTAACGTTGCTTACCGCATTCGTCGCCACAAAAAAGGCGGAGGCTCCGACCACCACGAGGGCGCCGATCATCAAGGGCAACACCACCGCAATTATCTTGCTTCTAATCCTCACGCTTCTGCCTCAATACCTTTCCGATCCTTTTGGTAAGTATATTGGTGAGAATAATAGTCCGCCGCCGCCCAAATCGTAAAGCCGCAATGCCGTCAATGATAAGTTGAAATATCAAGATTCCTCACATCGAAGGTTGTACCATACTAGGAACGAAGGCAACGGTGCGCTCAGGAACCGCCCTACCCACGCGCCCGGCATGCTCCCGAGCCCTCCGATCCACGGTACCGTTACCGTAAGTGCCTTTCCGATCCTTACCGTGTCGAGTGCGCATTCG
>JBKHCS010000085.1:0-12944 GCA_046541715.1 Spirochaetaceae bacterium | reverse complement strand
ATGTGGTTCGTTTCCCATAGCGCAATGCTGTAGCGATACCCCTGTTCGGTAAGGAACTTCTGGCGGTTCGCTGCAAACTCCTCTTCGACGGTGTATCTGGTGACCAGCGTATAGAAAAACGCCGGGCCGTTCTTCGGCCGTAGAATACGACCGAGTCTTTGGGCTTCCTCCTGCCGGGAGCCGAATGTCCCCGAGAGCTGGATCGCAACCGATGCATCCGGCAAGTCGATGGCGAAATTGGCCACCTTGGATACGACAAGAACCCGAATTTCCCCTTCTCGAAAGAGCTGGTACATCTCGTCCCGGATTCTGTTCGGAGTCTGCCCGGTGATGATAGGCGCGCCGAGGCTTTCGGAGACGGTCTTGAGCTGCGACAGGTACTGGCCGATTACCAGAATCGAACGCTCGGCGTGCTTCTCTACGAGCTGCCGAGTAATCTGAATTTTATCAGGATTCTCGCTGGCCATCCGGAACTTCTCCCGGCGATTGGCGACCGAGTAACGGCCTCGGGAATCCTCCGGTAGGTCGAGGCGAATTTCCTGGCAGACTGCCTCGGCGATCCAGCCTTGTTGCTCGAGTTGTTTCCAGGGCGCATCATAGCGTTTCGGCCCGACTAACGCGAAGACATCCGCTTCTCGGCCGTCTTCCCGGACCAGGGTGGCGGTAAGACCGAGGCGCCGCCGGGCCTGAATCTCCGCGGTAATCCGGAAGACCGGCGCGGGAAGCAGGTGAACCTCGTCGTAGACGATCAGCCCCCAGTTCCGCTTTCGAAACAGATCGAAATGGGGGAACGGTCCGTCGGTGTCCCGCCGCCAGACGAGAATCTGGTAGGTCGCTATGGTGACCGGCCGGACCTCCTTTACGTCGCCGGAGTACTCCCCGATATCCGCTTCGGTAAGATCGGTCTTTTCAAGGAGCTCTCGTATCCACTGATGGGTCGCCGAGACGTTCGAAGTAAGGATTAGCGTGTTGGTCGCCAGGGCCGACATTACCGCGAGCCCGACGATGGTCTTGCCGGCGCCGCAAGGGAGCACCACGCTGCCGTAGCCGCTCCCCGGGCGCCCGTCTCCGAGAAAGCTCGCCGTCGCCTGGGCCTGGTAGTCGCGAATGGTAAAGGGTGCACCGTTCGGGAGGGTATCCTTGAGGGGTATGGCGAGGGGATCTCCCGTTACCAATGGGGCCTCATCCTTGACAGGGTAGCCGTGCTCCATCATCCGCTGTTTGAGGGTACCCCGATCCTCCAAGGCGATGCGGAAGCCGCGGTCCCATTCCCCCCGGAAGAGCTTTGCGAGATCCTTCTGGTTGGCAAGCTCCCGGCGGACATCAGGGTCGTCCACTTCGAGAAAAAGCAGACCGTCCTCTTCTTCGGGGCGCAGGCGGACGGTCCCGAACCGGTCGATGGTTTCGCGAATGTCGTATTCGATGTTTCCGGGAACCGGATACCGGGAGAGGCCCCGGAGAGTCTCTATCACGTAGTCGGCGGTCAACCCCACCGCCGCGGCGTTCCAGAGAGAAAGGGGGGAAATACGGTAGGTATGGAGGTGCTCCGGACTTTTGACCAGTTCGGCGAAGGGGGCTATTCCGTCCCGACCGGCCTCGTAGCCTTCGTCGTGGACGTCGAGGAGAACCGTTTTATCACTCTGTACTATGAGGGGGCCCGTTTGTTGATCCACAAACACTTAAAGAGTACCTATCACGGTGGGCAAGATCAACTGTCGGGCCCTCCCTTGCTTGCCGGTTCCCGGGTCGCCTGTTCCAGTACCGAGAGAGCCAGGGCCGCCATGGTTGCCGCGCCAAGGGGAATGGCCCGGTCCGAGGCGCGGAGCCGGGGGGAATGGAGCGGCTCCGGTGCATCTCCGAGGGAGGGCTCCCAGACTCCGAGGTGGTAGAAACAGCCCGGAATATGCCGGGCATAGTAGGCGAAATCCTCCCCGCCGAGGGTTACAGACGGTTCCGAGGTGGCTTCGACCCAGGGGAGAGCCGCGGCAAACTGCTCCGCCCGGTTCGTAAGAGCCGAATCGTTCGCCAAAGAGGGGTAGCCACGGCGGACCTCCACCTCGGCGGTGCATCCGTAGGCGGCGGTTATCTCCCGGGCTATCCGGGGGATCTCCGTTCCGGCCACCTCCCGCCACTCTTCCGAAAGCGTACGAAAGGTCCCCTCGAGAAAGACCGTGTCCGGGACAATGTTTGTCGCCCCGTCGGCGATGACTCTTCCGATCGAGAGGACCGAGGGGACAGACGGTGGCGACATCCGTCCGGCGAGATGCTGCAGGGCGACCAGGAGCGCTCCGGAGGCGATGACCGGATCCGCGAGGCGGTCGGGATGGGCGGCGTGTCCGCCCCGGCCCCGTACGACGATCGACAGGTCGTCGACGGAGGCCATGAAAGGCCCCGGACGAAAGCCGAAGCTGCCCACCGGGAGGGCCGTATCGATGTGTTCTCCGAGTATGGCGACCGGCCGTGGATTCTCGAGGACGCCCTCTTCGATGAGCGTCGCCGCGCCCCCGGGGACCTGCTCCTCCCCCGGCTGGAAGATCAGGCGAATACCGCCTTTCCGCTCCGGCACGCTCTCCGTTCCGCTTCGGGATAGCAAGAGCCCGGCCCCAAGGAGACAGCTCGCGTGGATGTCGTGGCCGCAGGCGTGCATCACGCCGGGGTTACTGCTCTCGAAGGGGAGCCCGGTGAGTTCCTTAATCGGCAAGGCGTCGATGTCGGCCCGCAGGGCGACACAGGGCTCCATGCCCTTCGACCCCGGAAGGTCCGCGACCACACCGGTCCCTCCCAGGCGCCGGGTAGGGATTCCGGCTTCCGAGAGGGCCTCTTCTATCTTGCCGGCGGTCCGTTCTTCCTGGAAAGAGAGCTCGGGAAACCGATGGAGGTCGTGCCGAAAAGAGATTAGCCGATCGGCTATGGCCTCGGCATGACGAAAGAGCGCTTCGGGTTCCACTTCCATACCATACTTTACCGCCGGAACTGCGACAATCGGTTGCCAACAGCTTGGAAGTAGTCGCTCCAGGGGGTATAGTGGTTGAGGCCGTGCCCAACTCCGACAAAATCTTCGTCATAGACACAAACGTTCTTATCCACCGGCCCGACGCCATCTTGAGCTTTCGGGACAACGAGGTGGTGGTGCCTCTCTGGGTTCTCGAGGAGCTCGACCGTCTGAAGACCTACAGCGACGAGCGGGGACGGAACGCCCGGCACGCAATCCGTTTTCTCGACCAAGCCGGGCGTCAGGGTAACCTGAGTCAAGGTGTCAAGATAGAGAACAACATTACCCTCCGGGTTAGCCTTACCCGCCCGGAGCCGGCGGACCAGGCGCTCTTGGAAGACAAGGCGGATAACAAGATTATCCTGACGGCCTACAACATGATGACCGAGGGCCGCCAAGTCTTCTTCGTCTCGAAGGACATAAACGCCCGGGTCAAGGCCACCGCGTTAGGCATAAAGGCCGTCGACTACGAAAAGCAGAAAGTCAACATCGACAAGCTCTACTCGGGCTTCACGGAGCTCGACGGGGGGGGAGATAACCTCCGAGCCCTCCGGCACGAGCACGTCATTCCCTGGGCGGATCAGCTGTTGCCGAATCACTTCGTGCTCTTTCGGGACCGTCACGCGGAGGACACCGTCCTGACTCGGTACCATCACGAGACCGGGGAGCTCCACTACGTAGATTACAAGATGCCCGCCGTCGCCGGCATCCGGGCCCTGAACGACCAGCAGCGGATGGCGATGGAGCTGCTTCTCGACGAATCGGTCAACCTGGTCAGCTTGGTAGGTAAGGCAGGCACCGGCAAGACCCTCCTTGCGATAGCCGCGGGCCTGAAGATGACGATGGAGGACCGCAAGTATTCCCGAGTCCTGGTCAGTCGGCCGGTCATTCCTTTGGGGAAGGATATCGGATACCTCCCGGGTGCCAAGAACGAGAAGCTTTCGCATTGGATGCAGCCCCTCTTCGACAACTTGGAATACCTGCTGTCGGTGTACAAGCGGCAGAACGTAAAGAACGTCGAGCAGCTGCTCAATACCCGGGTCATCGAGCTCGAGGCGCTCTCCTACATCCGGGGACGGTCGCTTCCGGGGCAGTTTATCATTATCGACGAGGCCCAGAACCTCTCACCCCACGAGATAAAGACGATCGTTTCCCGGGCAGGGGAGGCGTCCAAGGTCGTCCTTACGGGGGATCCGTACCAGATCGACAGTCCATACCTCGACTCGAGCTCCAACGGACTGTCGTTTCTGATAGAGACGTTCAAGGGCCAGGAGATATTCGGTCATGTTACGCTTATCAAGAGCGAGCGCAGTAGACTTGCCGAGTTGGCAGCCGAGCTCCTCTAGGCCGGGGCAGAACGGTGATGAGCACTTATCCCTTAAGGGTTCTCGGATAATGCCGATGGTAAGAGAGAAGGAGCACGAATCGTGTTAAGACGCGCCTCTTTGCTGCTGATAGTCCTTTTTGCAGCGGCACACGGTTTCGCCGAAGTTGAGTTCTCCGACCTCGACCTCTCCCCGGAGGATCAGCTGCTGTTCAGGGCGACCATCGAAGTACCCGGGGAACCGGGCTACAGCGCCCTCTTCCGGGCCGACGTGGAAACGCGCAGCCTTGAACAGCTGACCTATTACCCCGAGACCCTTTCCTACTTGAATCAAACGGGACAGCTTCAGATCCAGAACCATTTCGGCGTATTCCGGTCCGACCGGACGCTCCGGCGCTTCGCCCCGATTCCGCAGTTTCCCGGGTTCGTTACCGGGCGCCAGGTGGAAGCGGGAAAGATTACACCGATACGCTCATCGCCCGACGGGCGGTATATCGTTTATATCCGGAGCACGTCTCCCGGATACGGGCGCTTGATCCTTGGAGATCTGAGGGAAGACGCCGAATACACGGTGAGTAACGCGGTGGAGTTCTCCTTGAGCGACCCTCCCGTCCGCTGGTCGCCTGACTCTCAGTTCTTTGTCTATTCGAAGGGCGGCAGTATCTATTACTACTCTATCCAGCAGCTCGAAGAGGGGCGCCTCCTGGACGAAGGGTTCCGGCGTCTCGCCGAAGGGACCATCGACAGCGCTCAGTGGAGCCGGGCGGGAGAGCTCTTCTACATCTCCGGCTTTCTTGTCTATCGGGTTCTCGGAGTCGAGTTCTTCGCCCGGTCGCTCTACCAAGAGCTCTTGAGCTTCGGCTCGATCGCCGGAAAGCTTCCCTTCGCCTTCGATCCCAATTTCGACCGCTTCTGGATATCCCCCGACGGTAACCAGATTCTTCTGAGCAAGGGCGGCCGGAACCTCTTTCTCTACCTGTTGCAGAACGAGGACTATCTCTCGACCGGGGACTCCATCGAATTGCCCTATCTCCTGCTCCCCCGGAACACCCGGGTCCGTCAGGTGGTGTGGAACGATGCCGGAGTTGTTACGCTCCTTACCGGGAGCATCCGCCGGGGAGCCCAGGAGACGACCGTCTACCGCCTCGATACATCCGACCCGCAGGACCTTGCCTTCCGGCAGGAAGAAGATGCCCGGATTCGGGAGTTGAGCCTCTCTCCCGACGGCCGATCCTTGGCTCTGGTAGCCGACGACCAGGTGACCGTCCGGGCCTACGAAAGCCGGCGGATAATCCGCCGGTTTCCCCTCCGGGACGCCAGGAGCGCCGTCTGGATCGACGACGAAGAATTGATTATCGCCGGAGGTTACCGGGGGCTCCGAGTCTCCGTGGTGGGCAATCGGCAGCCCGAGACGCTCTTTCTGAGTCAGGCCGAGACCTTCGGGTTTCTCCCCCAGGTTGACGGTGGCGGCACACCGGAGGAGCCTACGAACCGAATCGTGGCATCGGAGGACGATGAGTCATTCCGCTACGAGGACGGTGTTTGGGAGGAACGGGATCGAATCACGCTCCCGGAACGGCAGGTTGCGTCGAATCGCTACCGGGTCTACCTGGAGACCCTCAATTCCGGGATTTACCGGAACATCGTGATGGTCCGGAACATCCAGGGTGTGGACACGACCCAGCTCTTTCTTCCGCCGGCTCGGCAGTACGAGCCCTTCCCGGAGGAGGACGAGCCGATAGACCTCGTCAACTTCAACCACGGGAGCCGTATCCGAAGGCGGGAAGTGGCCTTCGCCTTTAACGCCATCTCGTCGGTGGAAGGCTTGACGGAAATACTCAATGTCCTCGCGGAGTACGGCGTCCAGACGACCTTCTTCGTAAACGGCGACTTTATCCGGCAGCACCCCGACGCCGTCCGGGAGATCGCGGAGTCGGGTCACGAAGTAGGGTCGCTCTTCTACACCCACTTCAACATGACCGACTCCCGGTATCAGATTACCGAAGAGTTTATCCAGCAGGGTTTGGCGCGGAACGAAGACGAGTACTTCGAGGCAACCGGACAGGAGCTTTCGCTTATCTGGCACGCTCCCTACTACTTCGTGAGTCCCCTGATTCTCGAAGCCTCCCGGGAGCTCGACTACGTCTACATTGGCCGGGACGTCGACAGCCTGGACTGGGTGCCTCGCCTAGACGAGAGCGGGATTTCCCGGCTCTACGAGCCGGCCTCTCAGATTGTCGAGCGCGTTCTCGAAGAGAAGAAGCCGGGATCTATTGTATCGATGACTATCGGTCGCCCTTTGGCGGACAGACCCTATGGCGGCCGAGATGACTATCTCTTTCAGCGTCTCGACGTCCTGATCAACCGGTTGATCGAACGGGGCTACGCGGTGGTTCCGGTGTCGACGCTGATGGAAAGAGTTCAGTAAGGACAGGGAGGGAACAGAACTATGAACGGAAACCCGGTAAATGCCTACAAGCAGACAACCGTGAAGACCGCCAATCAGGGTCAAATTATCGTAATGCTCTACGACGAGGCGGTTAAGCAGCTCGACTACGCGAAGCAGCTCCTCGACGAAGGGACTAAGGAGCTCGATAAGGTAAACAACGCCATCGGGAAGGCTCAAGATATCTTGACCGAGCTGACGGTCTCTCTCGACTTCGAACAAGGGGGAGAGATGGCCCAGAACCTCTTTAGCCTCTACATGTTCTTTAACAACCAGCTTACCTTGGCGAATATCGAGAAGGATACCAAGCGTCTTACCCAGGTCCGCGCCTTCCTCAGGGATCTCCGGGAAGCCTGGGCACAGATTTCCTCGAAGGTGGGAAACACCAGCGGGACGGCTGCCCGGGGCGTCAACATTTCCTTTTAGAGAGGAGGAGTGATGATCGAACTAACCTACGCCGAACGCGTCAGAACCCTTAAGAAACTGCGCCGGGCTCTCGTGGAACAGCGAGACTCCTTCTATTCGTACCTCGTCGTTTTGGAGGATCAAGAGCAGGCCATTTTGGAGTCCGACGCGGAGCAACTCGAGCGCTCGGTGGAGCTTGAGAGGACCATCCTTCGGGACATCCTCCGGGTTCAGAGGGTCATAGATCCCCTCGCCTCTCTCTACGAGAAGGTCGGCGCCACAGAGGCCAATGAGATCGAAGGCCTTCAGCGCTCCCTTACCCGCCTTAAGGGACAGGTTCTGCGACGCAACTTCGAAAACCGCCGCCTGTTGACCCAGCATGTCGAGGAGCTTCGGGCGGAGGTGCACCGACTTCGGATGCCGGACGTCGAGGCCGTCTTTTCCGCCGAGACCCGGGATTCGGCGGCACCGCTTATTGATCTAACGGCCTGACATCACCATGCTGTAGGCGCATGGATCTCTACCTTCTCGACGGCTATAGCCTTGTCTATCGTTCCTACTTCGCCTTTATTCGGAATCCCTTAAGGAATCCCGCCGGGGAGAATTCTTCGGCGATCTTCGGGTTTCTCCGGAGTCTCTTTAGCCTCTTCCGAGAGTACCGGCCGGAGCATTTCGCCGTCGTTCTCGACTCCATCGGCCCGACGTTCCGCCACGACGAATACCCCGAATACAAGTCCACCCGGGAGGCAACCCCCCGGGATCTGACCGCCCAGATTCCCAAGATCGAAGCGATTCTCGGGGCTTTGCGGATACCGATGATCCGGGTCGAAGGGTACGAGGCCGACGACGTGATGGCGACCCTCGCGCGGCGCTGCACCTCCGAGGGAGGCACGGCGTACCTGATAACCGGCGACAAGGACCTCCTGCAGCTCGTTGGGGAGGGCATCCGGATAATGCGGCCCGACTCGGGAGGCTTCGAGATCCTCGGGCCGAGCGAAGTAGAGGAGAAATGGGGGGTCCGACCGGATCAAATTCGAGACTACCTCTCGTTGACCGGGGATTCCTCGGACAACGTTCCGGGGGTCAGGGGAGTCGGGGCGAAAACCGCCGTGAGCCTTCTGTCCCAGTTCGATACCCTCGACGGTATCTACGAGAGCCTCGAAGAGATCTCTTCCAAGAGTCAACGCGAAAAGCTGACCCAGGACCGGGAAAACGCCTATCTGAGCAGGGATCTGGTTACCTTGCGTTTCGACGCGACGGTAGACCTCGAAGGGGATGGGCTCGCCCTCGGCACGCTGCCTGCCGAGTCTGCCGTGCCCCTCCTCGAGATAGAGGGGATGAAGTCGCTGGTCGACGAGCTCAAGGCGCTTCCCCAGGCGGCCACGGGCGCCACGGCCGCCACGGCCGCCACTGTTATCCCGGACGGCGACCGCGACAGCTCCCCGGGGCGCTACCACCTTCTCGACACACCCGGGGCCCTCGCGGCGGCCGTCGCAGCGGCCAGGAAGGCAGGGCTTGTCGCCTTCGACGTAGAAACCGACTCTCTCGATCCGATAACCGCCTCTCTCGTCGGCTTTTCCTTCTCCTTCAAAGGGGGGGAAGGGTACTACGCACCTCTTCGGGGACCAGCGGGAGCCGTCCTACCCGAAGAGGCGGTCCGAGACGCGCTGGCGGAGCTTCTCGGAGACTCACGTGTCTCCATCGTCGGCCAGAACCTGAAGTACGACTACAAAATAGTCAGCAGGATGGGGATCCCCTTTACGAATCTTCGGTTCGACACCATGCTCGAGGCCTGGCTCTTGGACGCCGCAGGAGGAAGCTACGGCCTCGACGCCCTTGCGGAGCGGGTCCTCGGGCATACGAATATCCACTTCGACGACCTCTTCGAGAAGGGGACCTCAACCGGCCCACCCTCCTTTGTTGAGGTGCCCTTGGACAAGGCGGCGGCCTACGCCGCGGAAGACGCGGATATCGCCTTGCGGCTCCACAACTCCTTGATGCCCCGGCTTGTCGAAGAGGGCTTGGATTCCCTTCTTACCGATCTCGAGGTGCCGCTGATTCCCGTGCTTGCGGAAATGGAGCTCGTCGGAATCTCCCTCGACGAGGAACGTCTCTACGACTACGGAACCCACCTCGCCGAAGAGCTCGGTGAGCTCGAGCGACAGGTCTACGACCTCGTGGGGCACGAGTTCAACCTTGCCTCTACCCAGCAACTCCAGGAAGTGCTTTTTACCGAGCGAAAGCTCAAACCGGTCCGGAAGACCAAGACCGGTTTCTCCACCGACGTGGCGGTTCTCCAAGAGCTCGCCCGGGAGGATCCCGTACCGGAGCTGATCCTCCGGCACCGAACCCTCGCCAAGCTAAAGTCCACCTACGTCGACGCCCTGCCGAAGCTCGTCCACCCGGAGACCGGGCGGCTCCACACCAACTTCAACCAGACCGGTACCGCCACCGGCCGGCTGTCGAGCCGGGACCCCAACCTTCAGAACATTCCCATTCGGGAAGAGGCCGGGCGCAAGATTCGCCAGGCTTTCGTTCCCCGGGAAGGATGGCGTTTCGTCAGCGCCGACTACTCCCAGATCGAGCTGGTGGTCCTCGCGGCGCTGTCGGGAGACGAGGCTCTCTCCGGCGCCTTCGCCGCCGGGGAGGACGTCCACCGGGCGACCGGCGCCCTCATCTTCGGGGTCGACGCCGGGGATATCAGCTCCGAGCAGCGGCGGATCGCAAAGACCATCAATTTTGGGGTTATGTACGGGATGTCGGGTTTCCGGCTCGCCCGGGACCTCGGTCTCCCCCGGCGTGAGGCCGACGCCTTTATCGAGCGTTACTTCGAGACCTACTCCGGCGTCCGCCGCTTTCTCGACGAGACCGTCGCAGCCGCCGAAAACAACGGCTATGTAACTACGCTTTTCGGGCGCCGACGGGCCCTGCCGGATATCAACAGCCGGAACCGGCCGGTACGGATGCAGGCCCAACGAATCGCCGTCAACACGCCGATCCAGGGTACCGCCGCCGACATCGTAAAGCGGGCGATGCTCAGGGTCTCCCGGCGGCTGAAAGAGGAAGGTCTCGCGGCCAAGATGCTTCTGCAGGTCCACGACGAGCTTATCGTCGAAGCGCCGCCGGAGGAGCTATCCGCAGTGGAGACGCTCCTCAAGGAGGAGATGGTGAACGCCGTCGAGCTCTCGGTGCCGTTGAAGGTAAATGTAGAGACCGGTGAGAACTGGGGAAGCCTCCACGAATGATCGTCGGGGTAGGCGGAAAGTGTTGCGCCGGTAAGGACACGCTGGCGGAAATTCTGAAGAGGGTCGGTTACGAGGAGATCTCGGTCGACGCCCTGGGACACCGCGCCCTGGAAACCCGGCGGGACGACGTAGTGCGCGAATTCGGTGCCGGGATTCTTGCCCGGGACGAAGGCCCGGGGCCCCGGATCGACCGGAAGGCCCTCGGCAGGATCGTCTTTTCCGACGAGAAGGCGCGCAAGGCATTAGAGGCCATCGTCCACCCCGAGATGAAACGCCTCTTGGCCGAAGAGATCGCTGCCCGCGGCGAGGACAACATCATTATCAACGCCGCCCTCATCTTCTACATGGAGCTCCACACGCTCTGCGATCTGGTCATTTGGGTCGAGGCGTCGTTGATCCGCCGCTTCTTTCGTGCCCGGAAGAGGGGCGGACTTTCGACATTCGACATTCTTCGGCGGTTTTGGACACAACGTCACCTGGGGCCTCATTCTTACTCCGAAAGTGTCGATATTCATATTGTAAAGAACGAAGGGGCACAGGAACGTCTCGAGAGACGGCTCCAATCGATTGGCCTTCTCGATAGATAGGTGGGAGACGGTGGAACGGTACCGAAGTCTGATAGTCATTGCCAGCATTGCTTTTTTCGTAGCCCTCGTACTGGGTGTCGGCCTCTTTTTGTTGTATCCCCGGGCCGATGACGGAGGGGTCCTCGCAGCCTCCCGGGGAGAAGACGAAGAGTTCGACCCGATCGAGTACCTGCGGGCGCCCGATGCCGAGGCTCCCGAATTCAGCCCTCCGGATTCGGACGAGGAAGAGCCGCTTATCATCATCTACGGAGATGATGATGATGAAGAAGACGATGGAGATGATCGGGAGGCGGTACCGGATGCACCGGACGAAGCGCCACCGAGAGAAGAGGACGCACCCCGAGCGACACCGGCGACCGAGAAGCCGGATGTAGAGCCGGCTCCGGCGGAATCTCCCGCCCGGCCTCAGCCGGTCCGGGCGGCGCCGACGGTAACCGAGCCCCGGCGCGTAAGAGTTACCGAGTACTGGATCCAGGTCATTTCTTCCCCGAGTCGCGATACTGTGGAGCAGGCGAAGCTACGCCTCGAAGAGGAGCGCCTGAGCGGCAGGATAACATCGAAGAGCGTCGACGGACGGGACTACTATCGGCTCCGGGTCGGCCCCTACGACGACAAATCGGAGGCCTCCAAGTTTCTCGATTGGATTCGGGAAATAAACGACTTTTCCGGAAGCTATATTTCCGAAGAGTACCCCCTGCGGGCCGCCAATTAGCCGCATTCTATGTCGGAAGAACACGAACACCTCCGTTGGAAAGAGCACGGCGTAGAACACATCTACGACGCCCATATATTTCGGGTGATGAAGGCCGACCGGGAGGCCGCGGACGGCCGGCGTCATCAGTTCGTCTACCTCGATAGCCCGAACTGGGCAAACGTTATCGCTCCGTTTACCCGGGAGGACGGTGTGGAATGCCTGGTAATGGTACGACAGTACCGCCAGGGCGGGGGCTTTGTTACCCTCGAGTTCCCCGGGGGCGTCGTGAATGATGGGGAAGACCCCAAGGTCGCGGCGCTGCGGGAGCTCGAAGAAGAGACCGGCTACACGGCAGCCGACGCCCTCTTTCTCGGGGCCGTCAACCCGAATCCCGCCTTTATGAACAACGAAGCCCTTACCTTCCTCGCCCAGGACGTACAGCCGCGGTCGTCTCAGTCCCTCGATCAGAACGAGATCGTCGACGCGGAGCTGGTCCCGGTCGCGGATCTCCTTGCCGGAGAGCGGCGGGAGTTCTTGAATCACGCGATCATGGTGAGCGCCCTCTACTGGTATCGGGAGTACCTCGAAGGTAGGTGGCCCGGCCGGGAGAGTACCCCTTAGGTATCAACGAGTCTGTTGATACTTAAGACTCCCAGAAACAACTTGGTCTCCCGGCGGACCTGGGTTACCTTAGATAAAGCTTACTTAAACCGTGAGGTTTCAGACCCATGTCCAGAACACGTTCGAAGAAGAGCCCCCTCAAAGGATCCCCCGCCAATCGGCAGAAGCAGCGCGAGGAGAAGGTGGAGCGGGCGAAGCGCCGGAAACGGCTCCGCATCATCCGGGGGAGCTTGATCGCAGCCGCAGTCCTGGCGGTCGGCGCCGGTGTCCTCTTTTCGCTGAACATGAGAGAGGAAAGATTTCGCGATCTATCACTGGTCGGCACGGGAGTTCCGGCGGTCGTGCAGGTTCACGACATAACCTGTCCTGTCTGCACGGAGCTCAAGCGAGATGTCGAACGAATAAGCGGGGACTATTCGGACCGTGAGCTTCTTATTCGCACGGCCGATGTAGACACCGAAGAGGGCCTGGCCTTTGCCGCCCGGTACACGGCCGCCCGGCGCGCCACGCTTCTGTTTATCGATGGTGATGGGGAACTCGTCGACGAGCACACCGGAGCCCTCACGCCAGCCGACCTGCGAATGCTCTTCGACCGCCACGCCGCAGAGTAGCGGCACCCGGCTTGAAGGC
>JBKHCS010000084.1:0-13181 GCA_046541715.1 Spirochaetaceae bacterium | reverse complement strand
GTCGATTGGCCACGAGACTGCCTGAAAACAGACGCATGTTCCCGTAGAGCGTGGGTGAGGGAGCCGTCGGTTGGGGCGATCGTGGAAGTCGTTGCGACCACGGGGTACGTACCGGTTCGCCACCGCGGTTTTTGTCCCACAGATGCAACCAAATCACCTCGTGCAACGACTAATGGTAAACTCTGTTTGGAGGGGATCGATGAAGAGGCTTTTGATTGGCGTGCTCGTTCTGGTGATTGGTCTATCGACTGCCGGAGCCCAAGAGGCTACGGACGCATCGTTCTTGGAGCGACTCGGGCTGGAGGAGCAGGAGATCGAGCAGGTGCTGGCCGTTCAGGCCGAGGCGGAGCAGCAAACGCGGCTTGCCCGGGCGGAGCTTGATCTCCTCCGGGCTCGCCTGACCAGGGAGCTCGTCGAGGAGAATCCCGACCGGGATCAGATACGGGGGATCCTTCGAGAAACGGTGGAATGGGAGTATGAGCTCCGCCTGGCCCGGGTGGAGGCAGAGCTCTCTATTCGGGCCATCGTCGGGGATCAAACGTGGAGCCGGATGGTCGAGGCGCGGCGCCGTATGGAGCAATCCCGGGGCCGGCAAGGCGCGCAGAACTAGGGGCCCTACCGGCGTATGGAGGCGATGACCAGAGGGATCAGCGAAGAGATGCTCACCGACGAGGAGCTGGCCCTCGAGTTTGCCCGAAAGGGAAGCGAGGCCGCTTTTCAGGAGCTCGCCCGCCGCATGCAGCCGACGACTCGTCGGCTGTTTATGTCGCTCTTCTGTGGCTCCGTGGCGGATGTGGAGGATGCCGAGCAGGAAACGCTTCTTGCCCTGTTAGACGCCCTCAGGCGCTTTTCCGGGCGCTCCACATTGAAAACCTTCTGGTTTCGCGTCGCTCACAATACGGGGATCACCCTGCTTCGAAAAAAAGGCCGACAGCGGCGCCTTGGCGCGCGGCTTTCGGAGCTCTCCGCGATAGAGGCCCAGGAGGATCCCGGCACGTTGGTCGCCGAGAAGGCGGCGGCGGACCGCTACCTCGCCTTGATCGACGCCCTTCCGCCAAAGGACAGGTCCATCCTGCATCTCTTCTACGTGGAGGAGCTGCCGGTCCGGGAGGTGGCAAGGGCCCTCGGCATGAAGGAAGGGACGGTAAAGTCACGGCTCCACCGCCTGCGAAAGCGGCTACAACGAACCAAGGAGGCAGAAGATGAATAGGCACTCCGAATCCAGGCTCCGCCGGGAGCTCGGCCGGCTGCTGCCGCCTCCGGCGACGATCAGGGAGGGCCTCGATCGCCGGCACGAGACCCGGGCGGCAACGGGACCGGTTAAATCCCGGCGGCGGCGGGGGAAGGTCTCCGCAGGTGCCCTCGGGGGAATCGCTGCGGTGCTTCTGTTGTCCCTCGGCATCGGATATTTCTCTCGTCTCGGCGACGCAACCGTTCAACCGGCCGCACAGCCGGAGGGCCTCGCGGAGCTAATCGCGACCGAAGTCGATGTACTCTTCGAAGAGTCCGCCACGACGGATGACGATGTGGTGTGGAGCCTTGCCGACGAGATTGTTTTCTCGCAATTCCTTGACCTCGGCGCCGTTCACGAAGAGGTCGCCGAGGCAATCCTTCCTGCCTCGGCCCCCTAAAAGTCCGGCATCACGATCGCCCGAAGGCTCACCACCTAGGCCGTATCGTTTTTCTCGAAATCCCTGGAGCTTGAGGCATCCGCTACCCGGCCACGCCCCGCTCAACCTTCCAGATCTGGTCGATGTGGTAGAGCCCCGAGAGAGCCGTGCAACCGCCGGGGAGAAGTGGCGGATCATGTAGGGGAGATTCTCCTCGACCACGCGGCGAAGGCGCGAAAATCGAGACAAAAGTATCGTAGACTCTGCAAAAGTCGGCCTTTTTTTATCGATAATTGTTGACCTAATTACCGGGGCGTGATATTGTCTCCTCAACACCACTGCAACGAATATGTGCAGCTCAACTCAGCGTCACGGTAAGGAGATTCCGGGTGAGCGATACGACCATTTACGAAGTCAGACAAAAGATGCAAGAGATCGTCGACAGCTGTATCGGCGAAGAGTCCGCCTACTGCGTCTCGGCCTGTCCAATGCATACCGACGTAAAGGGATATGTCGGCCTGATCGGCGAGGGACGATTCTTGGAGGCCCTCTCCCTTATCCGCGAGAAGCTCTTTATGCCGGCCATCCTCGGCCGCATCTGCGCCCACCCTTGTGAGCACGCGTGCAAGCGAAACGAGATGGGTGCTCCGACGGCCGTTGCCGCGCTAAAGCGTTTCGTCGCCGACCATTACGACGATCCCGAGCTCTGGGATGTCGACGTCGCACCGTCGACCGGAAAGCGCGTCGCCATTATCGGTGCCGGTCCCGCCGGCGCCCAGGCCGCCTTCGACCTGGTCAAGGCCGGCCACGCGGTAACGGTATACGACCGGCTTCCGGTGGTAGGCGGCATGCTGGCCGTGGGCATTCCCGCCTATCGGCTGCCCCGGGACATCATAGAGCTCGAGTATTCGATCCTTCAGAGGATGGGCGTCAAGCTCGAGCTGGGGGTAGAGGTCGGAAGCGACGTTTCTTTGGAGACGCTGCGCCGGGAGTACGACGGCGTGGTCGTCGCAGTCGGGGCCCACAAGGGCACTGTCCTGCCGATTCCCGGCCACGACGCCAAAGGCGTCTTCAACTCGGTCGATTTTCTCCGGGAGGTCGCCCTTACCGGCGGCTTCGAGGGCCTCGGAAAGCGTACCGTCGTCGTCGGCGGCGGTGATGTAGCCATCGATGCCGCCCGGACCGCCTTGCGTCTCGGCGTCCACGAGGTAGCCATCGTCTATCGGCGAAGCGAGGAGGAGATGCCCGCCGACCCCGAAGAGATCGAGGATGGCCGGGAAGAGGGCGTACACATCCTGACCTTGCGCAATCCCAACCGCATCGACGTCGATGCCGAAGGGAGGGTGGTCGGAATCGAGCTTGCCAAGTGCCGCCTTGGAGAGGCCGACGCCTCCGGCCGCCGCCGCCCCATTCCCATCGAGGGCTGCGACGACGAGGCCGTCGAGTGCCTGCCGGCGGATTCCGTCATCTTTGCCTGCGGACAGAAGGTCGAAACCTTCTGCGCCCCGGAGCTCGCGGTGAGCGATCGCGGCCAGTTCGTCGTTGACCCCCTCACCCTCGAAACGGAGCTTCCCGGTATCGTCGTCGCCGGGGATGCCACCGGGCACTCCTCGATCGCCATCGAGGCGATGGCGGAGGGCCGCAAGGCCGCCACGACCCTGAACCGCCTCTTTGCCGGACAGGATCTGCGGGCCGGCCGCGACCGGGAGCGCAGCTACGTCTCCAAGCTGGAGACCGACATTCCCAAAGATGCGATTCGCACCGAACGCGTCAAAAGCAGCAAGCTCCCCTCGGTCCTGCGGACAAGGGATTTCCGGGAGTACAACATGGGTATTGCCCCGGCTCAGGCCATCGAGGAGGCCGGTCGCTGTCTGAACTGCGAGTGCCTGAAGTGCGTCAAGGAATGCGTCATGCTGCAGGACTTCACCTCCTGCCCGAAGACGCTCTTTGAAGAGATCCTGGCCCAGCCGACGATGACCACCGCCGATCCGAAGATCGCCTACTCCTGCAACATGTGCAGCCAGTGTACCCTCGCCTGTCCAAAGAGCCTCGACATGCAGGGTGTCTTCGGCGAGATGCGAAAAGCCTACGTCACCGAAAACCGCGGGAAGTCTCCGATGAAGGGCCACAACGTCATCTACATGCACCAGAAGCTCGGCTTCTCCAAGACCTTCAATACTACCGTCGCCTCTCCGGACGGGTTTACCCGCCGGGTATTCATCCCGGGGTGCGCGCTTCCGAGCTACAACCCCGAGGCCGTCGGGCAGATCTACCGCCACCTGAACCGGGAGCTAGGTAACACCGGCGCCATTCTGAAGTGCTGCGGTAAGCCGACGAAGGCGCTTGGCCAGCAAGACCTGTTCAAGGAGCGCTACGGACAGCTCCAGACCGAGATCGACCGATTGGGGGCCGAGGAGATCATCGTGGCGTGCCAGTCTTGCTATCTGACCATGAAACAGTACAGCCCCAATCAACGGGTCCGATCCCTTTGGGAAATCATGCCGGAGATCGGCCTGCCCGAAGGAGCCCGTGATGTGGGCTTCGAGAGCGACGTAACCTTTGCCATCCACGACTCCTGCTCCACCCGAGACGTGCCGGAGATCCACGACGGTATCCGCTGGATCATGACCGAGCTCGGCTACGCCCAGGAGGAGCCGCCCCATAGCCGGGAGAACGCCCAGTGCTGCGGCTTCGGCGGCATGGTCGTTCCCGCTAACCCCGATCTGGCCCGGCGCGTAATGCAGCGGCGCACCTCGGAGGTCGAAAGCGACCACATGGTGACTTACTGCGCCGCCTGCCGGGAGTCGATGGTCATGGGCGGCAAGAAGGCCCTTCACGTTCTCGATCTGGTGTTTGGCCCCACCTACCACCGGGAGAGCGCGTTCCCGGCCGCCGGCGGCAACCCCGTCAAGGCATGGGCCAACCGATACAAGGCCAAGAAGGCGCTGGAGCGCGAGGGTTCCAAGACGATTCCTCAGCGTGTTCCGGTGGCCATGAAATAGAACTATCCCGGTAGGGAAACGAGGAGGATTTTGATGAAGACGCGTATCGCTATCATCGGTCTCATAGTTGGTGTAGTGCTCCTTGGCGGCGCACTTGTCTTTACGCTCTACGCCGGAGGCGGCCAGGTTGAAATCAAGGATACCGCGCAGCTCTCAGCCGATGAGCTTCGGCTGCAGTCCTACGTGGAAACCGGCCATCTGATCTCGGCTACCAACGCCGCCAACCTGATTGCCAACGCCCCGGACGTGCTGGTTCTCGACATCCGTAAGGGCACCGAGTACGCTACCGGCCGCATTCCCGGCGCCGTCAACATCTTCCGGGGAGACTACAGCGCCGACGAGGGCGAATACCCCTTCGGCGGCATGCGGGCCTCCGAGGAGAAGATGGAAGCGCTCTTGAGCGAGCTCGGCGTAACCCCCGAGACCCTCATTCTGGCTTACGACGGCAAGGGCAACTACGACGCCGCCCGCTTCTGGTGGCAGCTGGCCATCCTCGGCCACGACTACGTCAAACTGATAGACGGCGGCATCCAGGGCTGGCAGGCCGCCGGCTTCGAGCTATCGGTCGCCGCGGCCGAAGCGCGTCCGGCCACCGAATACCGCTTCGATCGTCCGGAGAATCTCAGCCGCCTGGCTACCCTCGACGACGTCCTGTCCGCTCAGAACGACCCCAACGTCGTCCTCTTGGATACCCGGGCGCTGTCCGAGTGCACCGGCGAGAAGCTGATGCGGGGCGCCTTCCGAGAGGGCCGCATTCCCGGCGCCGTCTGGATCGAATTTAAGGACTGTCTCTGCCCGGCGATGTGCTTCAAGGACATAGAAGAGCTTCGGGCAATGTATGTCGACGCCGGTATCACCCCGGACAAGACCATCATCGCCTACTGCCAGAGCGGCGTCCGCTCGGCCCACACCACCTTCGTCCTCACGGAGATCTTGGGCTATCCCAATGTGAAGAACTACGATGGTTCTTGGATCGAGTACTCCTACCACGCCGAGCTCCCCGTGGAGAGCGGAGAGGTTCGGGTAGCGTCCAACTAACCAGCAACTACCGCCCGGGTCCGGCTCGTCGAGTCAGGCCCCGGGTGATACCGAGACAAACGCAAGACATCGCCCGGTGTTCCTCGGCCAAGGGACACCGGGTTTTTCTTTGCCTGCCGTCGTCCGGTGTGCCGGACGGCAAAGACAACCGCCGCCGCACCGGTCTGCACGGCACCTGGAACGCCACCGGACCCAAAAAAAGGCCGCCCCCGCTGGGGGGCGGCCTGCTCGTTTAACGGACCTGCGAGTTAGACCCGCTCGGTAGCCTGCTCCACGGAGCCGGCCATTCCGGCCTGAATAGCCTCCACCGGGGCATCCCCGGCGTCGGTACCGACCTTCTCGCTTATCGCCTTCTTGGCGATGCGGGTAATCATCACGGTGACCGCGACGGTAGCCGCAAGGCCGACAACCATCATGACCCATTGGCCGGTGGTCATCTCACCTCCGCCGGCGGCGGCCATTCCCAGGAGGCTGCCGATGTAGACGTACATGACGACGCCCGGCATCATCCCGATCCAGGAGGCCAGGATGTAGCCCAACGGCTTTACGTTGGTGATGCCGTAGAAGTAGTTGGACATGCTGAAGGGCACTACCGGGGAGAGCCGGAGCAGCCCGACGATCTTCCAGCCTTCACGTCCGATTGCCTCGTCGATCGCGGCAAACTTCGGCCGCGACTTCAGGCTCGAAGCGACCCAATCCCGGGCCAGGTATCGGCCGATAAAGAACGCCGCAGTGGCGCCGAGGGTGGCCCCCAGAGAGACGTAGATCGATCCCTGCACCACCCCGAAGATCGCGCCGGCGGCCAGGGAGGGAATTGTTCCCGGGATCAGCAGAACGGTCGTAGTGGTGTACAGGGCGATAAAGACGAAGACGCCGGGAAAGCCGAGGTCTCTGATCCACTCCATCGCGGCCCGCAGATAGAACGGAACGTCGAAGACGCGCCCGAGAATGATGAGCGCCGCTATCGCAGCGACTGCTATGACGGCTTTTACCGTCGACTGAGTTTTTTTGGACGCCATAAGGACTCCTAAGTATTGCCCGGTGGCGCGGCCACGCCCGAGCGAGTTAGGAGACGTACGCAAGACGTGTAAATGCTATCCCGGACCGGCAGTCGATGTCAACAGAACGTTATCGAAGCCGGGAACAATGTGGAGGGATTGGTTCTCGATTCTCCTTTGATCTTGAGTATTTCACTCGGATAGCTTGCAAGGAGTGGGGGAGTCAGATGGAGTACCTTGTCGACGATGCCAAGAATCGGATCCAAAACGGCGATAACGACAAGGCCCACAAGGCCATCGGTAGCGCCTCCCTCAACTCCGGCGAAGTTGACAAGACCGGCCGGATGCTCAGGGCTTTGGCTACGTCCGACGCGCCGGAAGAGATCCGCAACCGCGCCGCGTCAGACCTAGAGCTAGGGTTTAAGCATCACGACGATAAGCTCCGCCACCGGAGAGGCTATCCAAGAGTAGACTGAGCACAGCTCCGCGGAAACTGCCTCCGTCATCGATTCGGCCCACCGGGTATAGGAGGCCCTCGGCCACCGAGGAGCTCTTCGGTCCGGTAGCCTCTAGTACCGTGCCGCCGACCGCCTGGATGCGGGGAATTGTTTCGTAAATGGCTCCGTAAAGCCCGGCCCCCGGCTGCCCTTCGGCGGCGTCAGGTCTGCACCTTTACCGGACGTGCCTCGTTCAGTGCGGCGATGTTCTGTTCCTCCATGTCGTTGAAGCGCGAGAGGTTTGCCTCGAAGATCGCCTGCATCCGGGGGTCCGAGAAGCGATGGGCGCTGTAGTTGGGTACCGCGTGGAAGCCCCGGCGTACCTTGTGATGGGAGCCCATTCCCGGATCGAAGTGCTCTATGCCCTGGGAGATCGCCCACTCGATGGGGGCGTAGTAGCAGACTTCGAAGTGCAGGCCGTTTACGAACTGCTCGGTACCCCAGTAACGCCCTAGGATCTTCTTGTCCTTGTGGAGCAGCATCGCCATAGCGACGGGGTCCTCCCGACGGTCCGCGCCCTGCGGGCGGGCGGCAACCAAGACCACCCGGTGACGGCAGTCGCTCTCCACCATTTCGAAGAAGCGCCGGTTGAGGTACTTCGCGGCCCAGGGCCCGAACTGATCGTTCGTCCGGAGGTAGAGGCGATACATCTGGTCGAAGTAGGAGTCAGGCGCTTCGATACCGGGCAGCACCTCGACCTCAAGCCCCGCGTCGGCCACCGCCTGCCGCTCCCGGCGGATATTCCGCCTCTGATTCTTGGTAAAGACCGCCAGGTAGTCGTCAAAATCGGAAAAGCCGGGATTGTGCCAGTCGTAGCTCTGGTGTTTCCAGAGGCTGTAGCCCACCTCCGCCAGCCGTCGGCTCCAAGACTCCTCCACGTAGTTGAAGGCCACGGTGCCTATCTTGTTCTGGTCGGCAAAGCGCCGGACCTGCGAAAGGATCAGTCGCTCCATCGCCTCCCGGTCCTCCTCCGGAGCCACCAGCGCCTGGTAGCCGGTCGACGGGGTCGCGGGGCTCATCCCCACCAGCTTCGGGTAGTAGCGATAGTCGATCTTCTCGGCGACGTCGGCCCACATGAAGTCGAAGACGAACTCGCCGATGCTATGGGTCCGGACGTAGAGGGGAACCGCCGCCACCAGGCGATCCTCCCGGCGGACGGTCATATGCACCGGCAGCCAGGAGGAGTTACGGCTGATACTCCCGCTCTCCTCCAGGCAGTAGAGCCACTCCCAATCCAAAAGAGGCGTGGCGGTATCGTGGGTAAGGCGGTTCCACTGTTGCGGATCGATCTCCTTGATGCCCTGCGAAAAGCCGACTTGATACGTCACATTCGTAAGGTACTATCGGCCCCGGGCCGGCGGCGAGGGCTTCCCCAACGACGCAGCGATCCTCCGCCTCGTCGGCACCCCGGTGATCGGAATGCGTTGCGAGATTTCGGCCAAAGTGGTCAAGCCTGAACCGGCAGATCGACTGTTGAAGAAGTGAGCCGTGGCCTAGTTCCAGTCTGCCGGAAATGGGGAATTAAATCACTTTAAGGGACACTACCGCGACAAGCTTCTGTAGGGCCCGACTCCGGCCGAAGGAGGGAGCTTTAATATCCTTTAATGTTAATATTTTCTATTCAAAGTTTCAACAAGCTGGTTGACAGCTCGAATGAATCGTCGAATACGTTGACAAAAGCTGGAACCCCGGTTTAGAATTAGCTTAGCCTTACATTACTAGTATTAGCTAACATTATCATCAGGATGAGCGAGATTGATGGTACACCAATCGAAATCGGTAATGACCAACCCCGTAGTAAACGCGGAGGGACTCAGCTTCTCCTACGGCGAACACGACGTGCTGCATAACGTCGCAGTAGCGGCGCATCACGGCGAAGTGATCGGCCTGCTTGGCGCCAACGGATCGGGAAAATCCACACTGTTGCGCTGTCTGGCGGGACTGCTCCCTGTGCGACGAGGTGCTGTGACTCTCGCCGGACACGATCTGCGCAGCATGAGGCGCAAACAGATCGCCGCAATGGTCAGCTTTCTTCCACAGGTGCATCAGACGCTCGATCATCTGACGGTGGGTGAGCTCGTAGCACGCGGCCGCCATCCGCATACCGCCTTTGGGTGGCGGCTCTCATCGCACGATCGAGACGCTGTTGCCTCGGCGCTGTCGTACGTACAACTCGACACGCTTCGCAACCGACCGGTCAACGAGATTTCGGGGGGAGAGCGACAGCGCGCGTGGATTGCGATGGTGCTTGCGCAGGACACTCCCTTGGTGCTTCTCGATGAGCCGGTTACCTATCTCGATATCAAGCACCAATGGTCGCTGCTCGAGGTGCTGACCGACCTGGCACGGAACCTGGGGAAGACGCTGATCACCGTATTCCACGACATCAATCATGCGATGGCCGTGTGCGACCGCGTATACCTTCTCGCGGCAGGACGGGTCTCTGGGCACGGAAGCCCGGAGGAGGTAATTACCCCAAATGCTCTTCGGCGCGCCTATGGCGTCGACGCACATGTTTGCCATGTTCATCAGGCGTGCCGTTCAGTCGTGGTGCCGGAGTGCTCGTGCCGTGCGCGTCTCGGCCCCTCGACGTCAGTTTGGAAAGGAAAGGCCGGATGGCCGGCACGAACATCACACACATATGGAGGAAGACGATGAATATACGAATGCGCGATGCGGTGCATGGGGCGATTGCCGTGGCGTTGGCGCTGATGCTCACTGTCCTAACGGCGGCTCCCGTTGCGGCAATGGGTTCTTCCGAGCCGCCTGCGGCAGAGCCAATCGACCGAACCGACGTCGGAAGCGAAGATGATCAGCCGTTTTTGGTCACAACCGATGACCTGGGGCGAGAAGTGGTACTGCAGAGCGTTCCCACCCGGGTACTCGGTCTGGCGCGACAATTCATGGAAGAGCTTTTCGCGCTGGGAGTAACCCCCATCGGGAAGGTGGACGAGTACACCAACCGCCCCGAAGGCGTCGCGCTTCCGAGCGTCGGTTCACAAAACTCCCCCAATATCGAATCGATCCTGCAACTCGAACCGGAGCTTATTCTTGCCAACACGCGGCAGCACTCCGACCTAACCGACGCACTCGAGGCGATGGGTGCGACGGTGTATTTTGTCGATCCCCAGCTTGAAGAGAACTTCTTCACCGACCGCACGGATCTCTTTGGCCGCCTTCTCGACCGCGAAACCGAAGCAGAGGCGTACGCTGCTCGATTGGACGATGTCATCTCAGAGCTGCGTGCGCAAGTCGATCAGTGCGGATTTGACACGGGGGTTCTTCTCCAGGGAGGAAGCGAGACGGTGCGGGCCGCCCAGCCCACCGGACTCTACGGCGCGCTGTTCCCTGCGCTCGGTATTCGAAACGTCGTTCCGACCGGACTCCCCGGAGCAGAACGTTCAACGTTCGTGACCTACGATATTGAGGCAATCACCCAGGCGAATCCCGACGTCATCCTTGTCCGCGCTGCCGGGAGCGGTGAGCGAGACACGAACCGTCTGCGCCAATTCTACCGCGAGAGCGAGCTCTGGCAGGGACTGCCCGCTGTTCGCGACGATCGTATCTTCGTTCTGCCCCCTCGTGTAAACCCGGGCGCGGTATCGAGCGAGGATGCGCTTCGTATCACTGCCGACATCCTCTGCCCCGCGCCGTGAGTCAGACCGTCACCCGCCGGGCAGTCGCTCTGACCGTGGCGTTGATCGCCGCGGTCGTGGCGCTGGGCTTCAGCCTCGCTAGGGGCACAATCGCATTTGCGTGGCAAGACGTGCCCGGCGCTGCGCTCAATCGCGGAGGGACGGATCTCGCGAACCAGGTTATTCACAATATCCGTCTTCCCCGCGCCCTCAACGGTTTGATGGTCGGCATGAATCTCGCAGTGTCGGGGACCATCTTACAGGCGGTGTTACGGAACCCGCTTGCTTCGCCGAACATCATCGGTGTGTCGAACGGAGCCGGTCTCGCAGCCGTTGCCCTGATGGTTCTGCTGCCGGGGAGGCTTACGCTGATTCCCCCGGCAGCATTTGTCGGGGCCCTGGCAGCGAGTGGACTTGTCTACGGAATCTCTCGCGCTGCCGGATCCGCGTCGCCGGTACAGATCGTGCTCTCAGGGGTTGCGGTCTCGGCATTTCTCGGGGCGCTCACATCGGGCCTGATGGTGCTGCACAGCGACGAACTCGACGTCACGTATTCGTGGCTGTTGGGCGGGCTCTCGGGCCGGGGATGGAGTTACGTCGGCATCATCTGGCCGTACAGCATCGTTGGCTTGACGCTGGTGATCCTCTTGACGCCGCAACTCAACCTCTTTGTGTTGGGCGACGAGGTAGGTAGTAGCCTCGGGTTGAGGGTTCCGCTGTTCCGGTTCCTGTTTCTGGGCCTGGCGGCAGTACTCGCGGGAAGCGCTATCAGCGTCGCCGGGACAGTCGGCTTTATCGGCCTGATTGCGCCGCATGCGGCACGGCTGATGGTGGGAGAAGACTACCGGTTTATGACGCCACTGGCAGCGTTGACCGGCGGCGTGCTTCTGGTGCTCGCCGACCTCGCTGCGCGGGTGGTGTTCCAGCCGGTTGAACTCCCCGTTGGGGTTCTTACCGCAGCACTCGGCGCTCCGTTCTTTCTGCTTCTACTGACCCGAAGACGAACAAACAGTCATTCGACATGAGCAGTCTACCGTCAGGGCTCAGAACCGATCTCCGGAAAGCCTCCGAAACCCTTTGCACGTTCGGAGCGAAAGAAGCATATCTGTTTGGCTCCCTGACTGATCCTGATAGCGATCGCCGGCGCGAGGATATTAAACCGGTTGCAAATCCCGTCTTGAACTCTGAGCCGGCTCCTCACACCGGTAAAGGAACCGGTAGAGGAATTGACGGCGATCGCGGCGTCAAGGTTGCCTGGGTTGGTGACGTGCTCCGCCGTGCCTCCGTATTCACGACCGCTTCCATGAGTCGTCGCATCTCGGGCGCTCGAACATCCTTTGAGCGGGCCTCGCCGTAGCGGTCGCAAATGTCGTAAGTACGGAGGCCCGTCTCTTGCTGCCACCGCTGAACGAGGGCCCTTAGGGTAATCCACGGCACGAGCCCAATAGCCGTCGCCGCGGCGACCGCCGTTGCGACGATCGTACCCGTCCAGAGCGAAGCAACGGCTTTCGTCATTGAGTCGTTTCTATCGTGCCGGGGACCTCATTGGACCTCCGGCCCCGCAAAGCGATAATCGGGTCGTGGCCGACCAACACCGGTGCGTGACCCGCCGCCCGTTAATCGTCCCATTCCGACTCGAGGATCTCACCGGTCACCGGGTCCATGTATACACTCAGATCACCGAAAACACCGTCAAAGATGACTTCCACGATCAAGCGACCAAACTCGATCTGGTACTCGATCGACGAGAAATCTCCGGGGGAGACCCGGGAATACCGGTCGTTTTGGGCCAGGTATTCGAGAACCAGCCGGTACGCGTCGGGGAGGTTCATCGTATCGGGGACCGCGGCGACCCGGCGGGCGAGGCGGGCGTTCATGCGCCCGCGGCGCTCGCGTTCGAGGATCTCCGGAGACGCAAGACCGATGTAGTACTCGATGGCGCGATTCGTCTCCACTGTGACGATCCCGCCGCGACCGGAGCTTTCCATATCGATCTCCAGAATCACCGCCTCCGGATCGTCGGCTCGGATCACCCCGGCGACTGAGGACAGATCCTCCGGTGAAAGCGCGGAGATCCCCGGGGCGATAAAGACGAACACGACGAGGAGGGCGACGAAACCCGGGGGGTTGCGGAATGTTGCACGGACAGAATGATATTTCATGTTCCGTATAATACTGATGATCCGGCGCTACGGAAGCAACTACAGCGCTGTCTTTACGTACTCTCTGCAGGCGGTGCCACGGACCATCAGTGCGCCCCGGCGAGGCGGGTTTCGGCGGCAGGAATATGGCCGACCATCCTGATTGCATGTCGGTGAATCCTGTGATACCGCGACAAGGTAAATGCATCACAGTTTCTGTGGACAAAGAAACCTATCCCAGAGCTGGGATTAAGGTAGCG
>JBKHCS010000083.1:0-13182 GCA_046541715.1 Spirochaetaceae bacterium | reverse complement strand
TACGACGCGACGACGGGTCTGGGGACCGCCTTCACCTTTATTCTGGGCTCGTTTTTTGCGGCAGTTGCCGGGTACATGGGAATGAGCATCGCAGTACAAGCCAACGTCCGGACCGCGACTGCCGCGAAGAAGGGGCTTTCCGAATCCTTCCGGGTCGCCCTGAACGGCGGAACGGTTATGGGACTCGGCATGATCGGGATCGGCATTCTCGGAATCGCTTCAATCTACCTGATTACCGGTAACGTCAACTTGGTTCTCGGTTTCAGCTTCGGCGCCTCGGCGATGGCCCTCCTCGCGAAGGCGGGCGGGGGCATCTATACCAAGATCGCCGATATATCCGCGGACCTCGTGGGAAAGGTCGAGTTTGGCATCGCCGAGGACGACGCCCGGAACCCGGCGGTTATCGCGGACAACGTAGGAGACAATGTCGGCGATATCGCCGGCATGGGGGCCGACATCTACGATAGCTACGTGGCGAGCGTCGTGGCGGCGATGCTCCTCGGCGTCGCACTGGTAAACCAAGGCTTCGGCGAGCGCTACATCGTCTTTCCGATGATGGTCTCCGCGGCGGGGATTCTCGCCTCCATCATCGGAACCCAGCTGATCAGGGTTCGGGAGGGGGGCGACCCGGGGCGAGCGCTCAACATTGGGACCATCCTGACCTGCGTTCTGTTCGCGGTCTTCGTCGGTGTCGTCTCCTTAGGCGGAGGTTTCTCGTTCGGCGTCTTTATACCCGCGGTTTCCGGAGTGGTCATCGGTTTGATTATTGGATACACGACCAATTTTTTTACCTCGGACCTCTACCCGCCGGTCAAACAGGTCGCGAGCTACTCCGAGACTGGGTCTGCCATCAACATTATTACCGGCTTTAGCTACGGCCTCCTGAGCATCGTGACGTCGATCCTCGGTATCGTAGCGGCGATGCTGGTCTCATACTACGGGGCCGAGGCGTACGGAATCTCGGGCATTTACGGGGTCGCTATCGCAGCGGTCGGAATGCTCTCGATAACGGGAATGGTGGTCTCCGCCGACGCCTACGGCCCGATCGCCGACAACGCCAAGGGCATCGCGGAGATGTCCGACATGGGCGAGGACGTAGTCGATACCACCGACGCCCTCGATTCGGCAGGGAACACCGCCGCCGCGGTCGCCAAGGGCTTTGCCATCAGCGCAGCGGCACTGACGGTCCTCTCCCTGTTCCACGCCTACGGCACAGAGATTCGGGCAGCAGGGGTCGAGATCGCGATAACCCTTCAGGACCCCCTGGTCCTCGCGGGCCTCTTCCTCGGAGCGATAACCCCGCCGCTTTTCAGCGCGATTACCATGCTCGCAGTTACCCGGAACGCCTACACGATGATCCAAGAAATCCCACGGCAGTTTAACGACATCCCCGGCGTCCTCGAAGGAACCGAGAAACCCGACTATCGGGGCTGCGTAAGAATTGCCTCGAAAGACGCCCTGAAGTCGCTGGTTACCCCGGCGCTCATCGCCGTGGTCCTGCCCCCAGTTGTCGGCTTCATTCTCGGCCCGATCGCCCTGGGAGGATTTGTCGGGGGAAGCATCTTTACCGGCGCAATATTTGCGCTGTTTACGGCGAACGGTGGCGGCCTCTGGGACAACGCCAAGAAGCATATCGAAGCCGGGAATCTCGGGGGAAAGGGGTCCGACGCACACAAAGCCTCGGTTGTCGGGGACACCGTTGGGGATCCCTTCAAGGACACCGCCGGACAGTCCCTTAACACGCTGATAACGGTTATGTCCATGGTGTCGTAGGTGTTCGCGTCCATAATCGCGGTGCTACACGTCTTCTGAGATCCCGTAGATCGCCCGAAGGAGAATGCCCGAGGTCTCGGCTTTGTTTACGAAGGTTTCGGCGCCGGCGGCCGCCATGGCTCTCTGAACTTGGTCGTCGTCGTACATCGAAAGGCCGATTATCCGGACCTTGGGGTCGTCCGCCCGTATCTGACGGGTCGCTTCGACGCCGTCCATAATCGGCATCGAAACGTCCATGAGTATCACGTCGGGACGGGTCCGTTGAAAGATATCCACCGCCTCTCGACCGTTGGAAGCCTCGCCGACGACCACGATGTCGGGTTGCTCCGAGACGACGCTCACGAGACCCTGCCGGATAATTCGATGGTCTTCGGCGATTACCAAGCGGATCTTCTCGGTGTCCAAGGTTCCACCCTGCCCATCACCGGTCGAATCGCCGGGGTTGATGGCCGCCTCGTCCCCCTTCGAGATCTCTCGACCGAAGTCGAGGGGTACCTCGAGGGCAAACCGGCTTCCCTGCCCCGGCATGCTCTCGACGGAGAAGCTCCCTCCAATCGATTCGGTTCGCTCCCGGATTCCCAACAGGCCGAGTCCCATGGGGCCGTCGCTCGTCTCGAGTCGACCGGGGTCGAATCCCCGTCCCTTGTCGGCGACCGACACAACGAGATTGTCTCCGGAGCATCCCAGGCGCACGTCGGCGCTTCGAACCCGGGCATGTTTTACCACGTTAAACAACAGTTCCTGAACGGATCTGAACGTGAAGACTTTTACGAAGGGACTCACCTCGAAATCACAACCGTCGAACTCCAGACGAGCGGCCAACCCGAACTGCTCCCCCACTTGCCGTATTAGCCATTGCAGCGAAGCGATCAAACCGGAGTGGGCAAGGACCCCGGGGCTGAGCTCGTGGGAGAGCCGTCTGGCTCTCTGAATCGCCTGACCGAGAAATTCGTTTGCGTTCTCGAGAGACTCGGACTCCGGCACGTTACGGCGGGTCCGGTGCAATTCGAGGCGCGCCGCGGCGAGGAGCTGTTGAAGGTCCTCGTGAAGGACCTCCGAGAGGCGCTTGCGTTCCCTTTCCTCTGCTTCTATGAGCTCCACCGCGAGGTGTCGCAATTGCTTCGTTCGGTTCTCCAGGGACTGCGTTCGCTCCTCCACCCGGGTCTCGAGGGTCTTCGTCATCTCGACGAGATCAGATTCGACCTTCTTGAGGTCGGTGATCTTATCGACGACCATGTTGACGCCTACAACCCGGTCTTCTGCGTTCTTGATCGGAAACCAGCTTTCCATCCAGGTGTGTTCGACCCCCGGACTTCCAGGCGTCTCGCCGGTTAGCTCGAGATTAAGGTTCGGTTCTCCGGTATCGAGGACATGCTGAAGCCCCGGTTCCATCTTGTCGGCTAACGCCGGCAGCATTTCCCGCACGGTCCTTCCAACGTGCGCATCCGGAGAAAAGCCGTTTATGTCGGCGAGCCGTTTGTTAATCCGGACGAAGCGGAGATTTCGGTCGAGGACGCCGAGGCCAACGGGTGCGTTTTGGTAGATCCCCTCGATTTCCGCCAGATGCTGCCTCGCCGCGTCTTTGCTGGCTCTCAGCAGCTCTTCTTTGCGCTTTTGCTCGGTTATGTCGTGAGCGACACCTACTACAAACTGCAATTCTCCGCCGACGTTCAAAACGGGCGCGAAATGAATCTGCTGAACGACTTCCTCTGCCCGCTCGACGAACCGGACGTCTACCATCTCGGGGACAAGAGACCTAGATACCCTCTCGAGGACAGGGAGATACTGTTCCCACGTTTCCCGGGAGAAGACATCTTCGTCCTTGCGTCCGACGATCTCTTCCGCCGAGAGCCCCGATAGGAGACGAACCTCGTCGTTCGTGTAGAGAATACGCCGGTCACTATCGTAGATGGTGAAAACGCCGGGAAACTGGTTTACGGCGGCTTCAAGAATTCTCTTGCGCGCTTCGGCATCCCGCTGGGCACGTTTCTTCTCGGTAACGTCGGAGAAAAGATGCCCAAAGAGCCCGGGCTCCGGGGAGTACGCGAAGGCTTCGAGGGTCTTGTTTAGATACTTATTATCCGCTTCGAATCGGACACTCTCTCCGGTCAGGGCAACACGGCCATAGGTCTCGATCCACCGTTCTTCGACTTCGGGGATCAGTTCTCGGACGGTTCGACCGATGGCATCCTCAGCGGAGACTCCGGTAATCGACTCGAAAGCGGGGTTTACCTCCAGAAACCGGTAATCCACCGGCTTCCCATCGGCGTCGAGAATGATCTCAGCAAGGGCAAATCCCTCCTGCAGGGAGTCAACGAGCCGCCGGTAGTGAAGGGCGTGGTCCTTCCGGATCGGTTGCTCTGGGAAATGTCCGTCCGATACCTTGGAGTTTCGTGCCATAACGGAGTCGTTTGCCGGCCGGGCCGTCTTTCAAAGGTACCAAATCCAGAACCAGACTGCAACGTTCGGTTACCCCAGGGTGGACCACACCTCCAGCTTGCTCCGGACGCGACGAATAACCTCGTCGGTAAACTCGTCTGTCTTGGTCGAACCGCCGAGGTCGCTCGTCCGCACGCCCTCGTAAACCGCCTCGAAGGTGGCCTCGTAGATCGACCTACTCGCCCGGGCGGCCTCCTGCCCTTCGGCGTAGGAGAGGAGGCCCGCAGTGGCAAGAATCATCGCCATGGGATTCGCAACGTTTCGCCCTTCGAGGGCCGGGGCCGTTCCGTGGGGTGCTTCGGCCATGACCGCCTCCACGCCCCCGTCGGCGCTCACCGCGATTACCATCGATTCCGACCCTGCGATGGATCCAAACATCTGGAGCACCATATCCGACAGAAGGTCGCCGTCACGGTTTAGAGAAGGGATTACCAGCGGCTCCCCGGAAGTAGCGAGAAGGAGCGCAAAGGTCGCGTCGATCAATTGAGGCTCGTACCGGACGTCCGGGTACCTCGCGGCGGCTGCGTCGAGTTCTTCCTTGAACATGCCCTCGTAGACGGGACTCACGGTAAATTTCGGGCCCCCGAAGACTTTGGCGCCGCTCTTTCGGGCGTGGAGAAAGGCGTACTCGGCCACGTTACGGCAAACGGATCGGGAGATACGCTCCGTACGGAACGCCTCTTCGCCGTGACTCCCGGCCTCGCCGGACCTCCACTCCTTAGCACCGTAGGCATCGTCCCGGCCCATCCGAACAACGCTGATAGGCGCATAGACACCGGCTATCGGCCGGACCCCTGGGATCCTCCGGCCCGTCCGCAGAATAACGTCGGCGTTGATCTCCTCCCGGAGAATCCGGTTCGGGCTACCAACGTCGCCGGCCGCCTCCGGGGTGACGGTCGCGGCCTTGAGAGCCAGCTTGTGCTCCCGCATCGCCGCACCGGCATCGTAGACCACCTGGTTCTTCGTTTTCCGGCGGTTCTCCAAACTCAGGTCGAACCTGACAAGGTCGAAGTCGGCTCGGGTAATGCCCGGGTCGAGGAGGCGGAGCGCCTGGTCGAGGAGCTCCTGGCCGGTCTGATCCCCTTCGAGAATGACGATTCTTTGACTCATCGTCCTTGGGTGGTAGCCTACCTGGGAAGGCTCTGTCAAGCCGCAGGTGGTGTCACAACCCGGGTCAGACCACCCTTGCGCCTTCAACGATCCGCCGGAGAGACTCGGGGTCCGAGCTATCCGAATCCAGCGCGTCGTAAAAGGCATCCCAGGCGTCCCGCTCTTCGAGGTAGCTGCGACGAGTGTTTTCCACACCCGCCTGCGTCCCCGCTTTTTCTCCGGCTTCCGTCGCGGCAAAGGGGCCGAGACGCTCGGCCGCGAGGCGCAAGACGGTCAAAGCCTCGTCGGGCCCCCGGCTCCCCGAAGCCATTAAGGCCGCGCAGTGGAACGCGAGACGCAGCATAATCACCGTCCAGGTTCTCCGGGTCGCGAAGCATCCGGTAAAAGGGTCGATCTGCTCCTTGACCCGGTCGAAGCCCCAGGGGAGCGCCTCTGCATACCGGCTGAAGTAATAGGTTCGTACCAGGTCACCGACAAAACGCCCGTGCCGGGCCGCCTCAATGGACTCTCCGGCAAAGGCTTCCTTGTCGTGCCGCATAATCAGTCCCGGCTTATGAAGGTACCGGAGGTAAGGTCCCTCCCCCTCATAGAGTCGGGAGAGGATATAGCATTGGTCCTCGGCCCGTCCGATAAAGCTTGGGGTAAAGGGGCGGTGCCGCCTTAGCGCGTCGATCAGAATTCCGTTTGTGCCGCCGGTAACGTGGTAACGCTGGAGGCACCTTCGCCGTCCGTCGGGGTTCTCCCGGCTACCGTCGTACCGCGTCATCATCTCCGCTTCGGTGCTCAGGGCCATCGGCAACCGGTTGTAGAATACGGCTGCTTCTCCCGGCGGTATTTCGTCGGGGTAGGTAACGTCCGGAGTGAAGAGCCCCTTGTGGATATCCTTCTCGTTAACCAGGGCCCCGGCTATCATGCCGAGCTCCACCGGCGTGCCCGCCGCGTCTACGCCACGAGCCCCCCAGAGAGCTGTGCGAAAATGCTCCAACGCCGACTCGCCGCTTTCTGAAACGAGCACCTCTTGAGGGAATACCTGGTCGAGGTCGATCTTGAAGGTACCCCGGACACCGGGGTCCACCTTCGCCTGCCAGAAAGCGGCAATAGCCTTGAGAAAGTTGTAGTGCCGGCCGTACTCGCCGTCGACGCCGAAGACGCGGTTCACGCCGCCGCCGGCATTCTCTCCGTCGAAAAGCGTTCCGGCGAGCGTTCTACACTCGAGCTCGGTAAAGAGGTAGACCTTGAGGTTTTCGAAACCGCCGGCCCGGGCGAGCTCGCCCCGAAGATAGTCCGGGGCAACGGTATGGAGTCCCTCGTGGGTAACCGAAAGCGAAAGCACGACTGTTGCCTTCGCGTCGGACTCGACTGTTCCCCGGCGCTTCTCGAAGGCGATCATACGGTCGAGCCCCCGGAGACCGTAGACCGCCTCGTTGGCCTCTAGGGGTACCCCGATATGTATGGGGTGATCGTAGTGATAGAGCTGCGGCTCTTTCATGGTCTCGAGGACCCGTTCCCTGAGGCTTTGCGGCAGTTGACGCACCCCTTGCGAATCGGGATCCGTCGGGACGGTAATGAGGACGTTCGCGGTAAACAGAAGCTCTCGAACCGGATCGTTAATCGGCTCCTCGTTGGGAGCCGTAATCCTTACCTCCCGCCGTTTCCGCACCCGGAGGACGCCGCCTTCTCGATCCGACTCGAGCGCCGCCCCCTCGGGAAAGAAGAGGCGCCAGAGTACCCGCCGGGTTTCCTCGTTCCAGGTCGCCCCAGCCGCTCCCCCGGCGGAGGAAGCTCCCGGGGAATCGAGGTATTCGCACGCCTCGAACAGAGCCATTCGAGCCTCTTCGTCGGATTCGTAGAGGCGCACCAACTCGTCGAGGAGAAGCCTTCCGCCGAGATCCAAGAATCGTTCCGTAGAGTCGGCCGGGGTCTCCCTGGCTTCATCCCCGCGGGCCGTCCGGCGGGCAAACTCCTCGAGAAGCTTCCCGGCACTGCTATCCGGAAGCCGGCGAAAATCCGCCCCTCCGAGGGGATCCCCCCCGGGGAGAGGAAAGAAGAGGGCCGACAAGACGCGAAGAAGATACTGCTTCACCGTTGTGCTCCAATCTCGGGTTGGCGAATAGTAGCATACCGCCCTCCGTCGGGTCTTGATCTTCGGGTGCAGAGAGAGAGTATTCTAAGGCCATGGCACATGCCGACCTTCTCTCCCCCCGCGGCATCGAAGAAAGTCATTTCCGCATCGCCGAGCACGTCCACCGGACTCCGGTCTTTCGCTCCGGGATGCTCGATGACCTCCTCGGAGCCGAGATACTCTTTAAGTGTGAGAACTTCCAGAAGGTCGGTGCGTTCAAGTTTCGCGGCGCGAGCAACGCCACCGCGCTTCTGTCGCCGCCGGACCGGGCGAAGGGCCTCGCGACGCATTCCTCCGGGAACCATGCCCAGGCAGTCGCCCTCGCCGCCCGGACCTACGGCGTCCCGGCGTGGATCGTCATGCCTTCCAACTCCCCCCGGGTAAAGCGAGACGCCGTCGAAGCCTACGGCGCCACGGTCATCGAATCGGGGCCCCGGATCGAGGATCGGGAGGAGAAGATGGAGGAGGTGCTCGCCGAGAGGGCCGCGTCCTTTATTCATCCGTACGACGACGAAGGGGTCATCGCCGGACAGGCGACGGTTGCCCGGGAGCTCTTAGAACAGGTCGACGAGCTCGACGCCATCATAGGCCCAGTCGGCGGCGGCGGGTTGATGAGCGGAACCTGCCTTTCGACCCACTACCTGTCCCCGAAAACGGCACTTATCGGGGCGGAGCCTTCCGGAGCCGATGACGCCGCCCGCTCTCTTGCTTCCGGCACTCTTCAACGAAACATAACCGTGGACACGATTGCCGACGGCCTGAGAACGAATCTCTCGGAAAGAACCTTCTCTATCCTACGGAGTCATCTCGAAGAGATCGTTACGGTGACCGACGAAGAGATCGGAGGTGCTCTCCGCCTTGTCTACGAACGGCTAAAACTGGTCGTCGAGCCGTCCGCTGCGGTTCCCCTCGCCGCCTTCGTCAAGGTGCGGCATCGACTCGCCGCGCGCCGGATCGGGATTATTCTCTCCGGAGGGAATGTCGATCTCGACCGTATCGACTTCTCACAGTGGTCCTCCCCCCGATGAGCCGCCACCGTCGCGAGGGCACGGGGAGCGTCGGTGCTCGGTTTATCGTGTTTACCCTCTCGGCAATCGTGGCCTTTATCGTCTTTGCGGCATTGGCCACGGTGCTCAACATGCGTCGTTTCTCCGTCCGAACGGTGGAAGACTTCTCCTTAACTATCCTGTCGGAAACCAACACCAAGATCGAGAATTTCTTGAGCGACATAAACGCCCTCGCAGAGAGCCTTAGCACGATGCGGATCGTCTACGAAATCGACGAGCCGGATCTAAAGAACGTTTTCGTTTCCGCGGTCAGTGCTCGGAGCAGCTTTGTCCGGGCCATCTATATCGGAACCACCGAGGGCGGCATGCACGAATACGGTATCGCCGAGGGGTTCGAGGACTTCGAGCCCACCCTTCCGGAGGACTACGATCCCCGGGTTCGCCCTTGGTACGTACAAGCCATGGATGCCGGCCGGTTTATCGTTTCCGATCCTTACGTTTACGCAAGCGAGCCGGTCCTTGGGGTCACCGGCGCCCTTCCGGTTCGGCGCCCCGACGGGGAGCTGGTCGGAGTCCTCGGAATCGATCTGATGCTCGATAGTCTCCGGTCCGTTCTGTGGCAGTTGAGGATTCCCAAGGACGGAAAGGCGGTTCTGATTGCCGAAGACGGCCTGATTATCGCCAGCCAGTACGCTCACCATGCCGCCGACAAACTCGAGCTTCCCGCCTTTAGTCCGGAGCTCTTCGACAGAATCGGCGAGTCGGAGCGGGGGCATTTCGAGGCGGATTACGACGGACGGCGGACGGTCTTCAGCTACACGACGGTGCCAACCACGGGTTGGATTCTTCTGCTCGCATTGCCGTATCAGTCCATCGTTGCCGATGCCGACGAAGTCTTCGGCCTTATCCTGATAAGCATCTTCGTGCTCCTGCTCCTTTTCTTCCTCGGACAGTCGATTATCAACAACAAGGTGATCATCGCCCCTTTGCACGAGTTGATGGACGTTATCGCCCGGCTTCACGAGGGAGACCGGACGGCCCGGGCCCCCGTCCGGGGAGAGGATGAGTTTTCGATTCTTGGGCGGGAGATCAACACCCTCGCCGACACCGTTCTCGACTATACCGAGCGCATGGAAGAGAAGGTAAAGGCCAGGACCAAGGCCTTGATAGAATTGGAAGAGGAAAACACCCGGCTCCGGATTGTCAACGATCTCCACGACACCCTCGGAGCGCGGCTTACCAACATCTCCATCTGTACCTCCGTCGCGCAGTCGGTCCCCGGGTCGCTTCCCCCGAAGGCAACCGAGATGCTCGACCGGATTCAGAGCAACTGCCGGGAAGCGATGGAGGGCATAAAGGCGGTCATTCTGACGGGGCGTCCTCTCGCCGAGGACGTCCAACTCAAGGATTATCTAGATACCAGAGTCCGCAGGCGCCTCGACCTCCGGGATATCCACCTCGACATGGAAGGAGCGAGAGCCTTTGAACCGAACACCCTTTCCCGGGTCCAGCGACGCTTCTTCCGGTACGTTATCGACGAGTTGGTAACCAACGTCCTAAAGCACTCGGACGCCCGGAGGGTATCCATCTCCCTCGGAGCCGACGAAAGCTCCGTACGTCTCGCCTTCGCCGAAGACGGCTCCGGTTTTCCGCCGGGGGCCTCGATAAGGAATGACGGGCTTGGGCTTCGGAGCATCCGAGAGCGAACCGAGGGGCTCGGCGGATCGGTGGATGTCCGTTCCGACGGCCAGGGACCGGAGTTCGTTATCCGAGTTCCTCGGGAGCCGAGGTCGTGACCCGGGAGCTCCGCATCGCGATCGTAGACGACGAGACCGAGGTGCGGGAGGGCCTTCGGTACCTGATCGGGCTCCACGCAGCTTTTCGGGTGTCCGAGGTTTTCGGGGACGCCGAGTCCCTCTTCGCGCACCTTGGTAAGACCCCGCCTCCGGACCTGGTGCTCATGGACATCGGCCTTCCGGGAATGGACGGCATCGAAGCGCTTCGTCGGCTCAAGGAAAGCCGTCCGGCGATTCGGGTGCTTATTCTGACTGTCTTCGAGGACGAGGAACGGATACTTACGGCAATCCGAAACGGAGCCGACGGCTATCTCCTCAAGACTACCCGTCCGGAAGCCTTAGTGGAACAGATCCAGGAGGCCTGCGAGGGCCGGGCTCCCTTGAGTCCGGCGGTGGCGACCCGGCTTATCGCGGAGATCCGGAAAGGCACCGCGACCGCCCCGAAACGGGAGTACGGTTTGACGCCCCGGGAGCGGGAGATCATCCAAGACGTTGCCAACGGCCTGACCTACCGGGAAATCGCCGACGAGCGCAGGATCGCCGCCTCCACGGCGAAAAAACACATCCTCCATATCTATCAAAAGCTCAACGTATCCTCGAAGGCCGAATTCGTTAAGAAAGTGATCGACGAAGACCTCGTCTGAGGTCATCTACACCAAATGGTGTATCTCCTATGGACCCGGTCGGCTTCCACCGGGGGAATCTACGCCCTTTGGCCAATAGCGGACTCCCCCGATACGAGAGAGAATGACACAAAATCCACACTTGGAGGCGTGCCATGTTCAACTGGTACTTCAAGACGAATCTTCTGGTTCGTATTCTCGTAGGACTCGTCCTGGGTGCTGTCGTGGGACTGATCGTGGGGCCGAGCATTTCCGTAATTGCGCCCCTCGGAGACATCTTTGTCAGGCTGTTGAAAATGATCGTGATCCCCGTCGTCTTCACCAGCCTTGTGGTCGGTGCAGCGTCGATTAGCCCCGCCCGCCTCGGCCGCGTCGGGGTAAAGGTCGTCGTCTTCTACCTGGTGACCTCCGCGTTCGCCGTCGCCCTCGGACTCCTCGCGGGAAACATCTTCGCGCCGGGGATGGGTCTCCAGCTCGGCGACGGCCAAGCCGCAGGTCGCGAGTTGGTAGCGCCGGGCGTCGTGGAAACCTTGATCGCGATCATCCCGACGAACCCAATCCAGGCTCTCGCCCAGGGCGAGGTTCTCCAGGTTATCTTCTTTGCCCTGATTTTCGGCATCGGGGTATCCGTGCTCCAGGCCGGCGGTAACGAGAAGATCAAGGCGGGAGCGGACACACTCCTGAGCCTCTTCGAGGGGGCGGCCGAGGCTATGTACAAGGTCGTCGGGTGGATTCTCCAGTACGCTCCGATCGGTGTCTTCGCGCTCATCGCGATCGTCTTCGGCGACCAGGGCGCAGAGGCTTTCGGACCGCTGTTAACCGTTACCCTCGCCGTCTACTTGGCGCTTATCGTTCAGCTGCTGCTGGTCTACGGTGGACTTCTCAGGGCCTTCGGTATCAAGCTCACGCGGTTTATCGCGAGCGGTCGGACCGCGATGCTCACCGCCTTCGTTACCAGAAGCTCGAGCGCCACCCTCCCGGTTACCCTAAAGAGCACCGATGACCTCGGGGTCAAGCGGGAGGTTTCCTCGTTTGCGCTCCCCCTCGGTGCGACGGTGAACATGGACGGAACGGCCATCTACCTCGGCGTCTGCGCAATCTTCGTGGCCAACGCCATCGGGTCGCCCTTAGGATTCTCGCAGCAGATGACGGTCATCATTACCGCCGTCCTCGCGTCGATCGGAACCGCCGGGGTTCCGGGTGCCGGCGCCATCATGCTTCTTATGGTTCTTAACTCCGTCGGCATGCCCGTAGCCGAGGGATCGGCGGTCGCGATGGCTTATGCTATGATTCTCGGTATCGACGCGCTCCTCGACATGGGTCGAACGGGCCTGAACGTAACCGGAGATATGGCGGGTACCACTATCATCGCAAAGACCGAGAACGAAATCGATCTCGACGTTCTCAATCGCAGCCCGGCGTAACCTTGCGCCGACCGATTGTTATCGGTGGAGGCGTCGGCCCGATGGCCGGCGTCCTCCTCCACGGTAAGATTATCGAGCACACCGTCACCGACGGGACCGACCAGTCCCACTGCGACGTCATCCATCTCTCCTTCTCCCGGATTGTCCCGGACCGTACCGAGTACCTTGTTGGGACGGTCTCGGAGAATCCCGCGACGGCAATGGCCGAGGTAATGAGGCAAGCCGTCTCGGCGCTTGCAAACCACCCCGCCGGAGGCGCCGTTGCCGGAGTGCCCTGCAACACCTTCCACGCTCCCGAAATATTCGTACCCTTCGAGAAGAAGGTCCGGGAGTTGATTCCGCCGATCGAAGTGGTAAATATGGTCCACACCTGCGTAGAAACCCTCGTCTCCCGGTACGGTTTCGGCAGCAAGATCGGCGTCTTAACCACCACCGGGACCCGGAATGCCGGGGTCTATTCCCGAGCCCTGTCGGACGCGGGTATCGAGGTTCTCCAGGTCCCCCAGGGGTCGCAAGACGACCTCCACGACATCGTTTACAACAGAAACTGGGGTCTAAAGGCAGTTTACCCACCTACCAAGACGGCCCAAGATAGGTTACTATCAGCCCTAAACCTCCTGCTCAATCGAGGCGCGGTGGCGATCGTTCTCGGCTGTACCGAGTTTCCCCTCGGAGCGCCCTGGCCGAGTTACCGTGGGGGCGATCTTGTCGATCCCCTCGACCTCCTCGCGGAGGAGCTTGTGCGAAGAGCAGAATCCAAGGATACCTGACATATGATGCAAGACGGACTTCAGCTCATGGCCGTCGGGATGACGGTGGTCTTTGCCTTTTTGGGCCTCTTGGTCGCGGCGATGGCCCTTCTCGGGGCCTACTTCGAGCGCTTTCCGG
>JBKHCS010000082.1:0-13347 GCA_046541715.1 Spirochaetaceae bacterium | reverse complement strand
TCATCTCGGTTTGTGAGTGACGGAGCATCGACTCCTCATCGGAGCGGACAACGCCGGCGAAGTAGCGCATCAGATCCGAAAAAGCGTCAATATCAAGGAGCGTCTCTGCGATCGGGCGGCCGGTGTCCCGGGTCTCGATTTCTCCGAGCTCTCGTCGATGGCCGTCGACGATCTCGGCGACGCCGGTAAGCACCCGGGCCCGGTCGACGGGGCCCAGGTGCCGCCAAGCCCCGAAGGCCCCGGCGGCAGCGGCGACCGCGGCGTCGACGTCTCGCGCCGTCGCGGCGGCGACCCGGGCGACCAGCTCCCCCGTCGCAGGGTTTCCGTTCTCGGTCTCGGCGTTGCCCTCGGCGGGGTGGAACGCCCCGCCGTAGAACAATCCGTACTTTGCTTGCATGGGTTAGTCGATTACCCCGTTGGCCTCGAGCCATTCCCGGGCGATTATGTCGGCTTCCTCGCCGTCGTCGTACCGGGAGTTCAGAGAGATCATCTCCTCGGTCGGGATCATACCCGAGAGTACGTTCAGCGCCTCGATTACGTCGGGGTACTCTTCGATCACCCGGTCGCTGACGACGTAGGCTCCCGAGTAGTCCGGAAAGAACTCCTGGTCGTCCTCGAGGAGAACGAGGTCGAGCTTCTCGATCCGGGAGTCCGTGGCGTAGGCCGCTGCGACATCCACCTCACCTTGGTCTATGGCCCGGTAGATCAGACCGTAGGACATGGGCAGCACCTCGGCAAACTCGATCCCGTAATGCTCGCGCCAACCCGGGTAGGCGTCGGGACGGGTGTCGTAGTTGTCGTCTCCCGCGAGTCGCCAGTCGGCGGCGTAGGGAGCGAGATCGCTCGACACTTCGAGATCGAACTCCTCGGCGGTTTCCCGGCGGACAACCAACACGTAGGTGTTGTTGAAGCCGAAAGGCTCGGTCCAGGTAAACCCGAAGGAATCCTCGAACCCTTCCTTTACCCGGCGAAAGGTCTCCTCTCCGGAGAGGTTGGGCCCCTCGTAGCGAAGAACGCCGGTCAACTGGGTGCCGGTCCAGGTCGGGTAGACGTCGATCTCCCCACCGACCATCGCCTGATGGAGAACCGAGGAGCCGGTAAAGTTGGTGTTTACCGTCGCCTCGTAGGGGGTGTTCTCCTCGATGATGATCTTCGCCATGTTCGCGAGGATGACGGTCTCGTTGACGTCCTGGGCTGCGACGTTGATGGTAGCGTCTTCCGAGGCGCCACCGGCGAAAAGTAGACTGGCCGTGGCCAGAACCAACAGTGTGGAAACGATTATTCTCTTCATCGTTTACCTCCTTCTTCTTTGAGTGCTATGCGACGAGCGCGATTTTGGGGCTCGATGTATTGTTGTAGCCATTTCAATCCCTGGTCGGCGGCCAAGGCCAACAGGGTGGCAGGCAGGGCACCGGCGAGGATCACTTCGTTACGAATCGACGACAGACCGGAAAAGATCAGCCGCCCGAGCCCACCCCCACCGATCGCCGCGGCGAGCGCCGCGGTTCCAATAATCCACACCGATGCGACGCGAATCCCGGAGATAATGACCGGCGCCGCCAGGGGCAGCTCGACCCGAAGCATTATCTGAAACTCCGTCATACCCATCCCCCGGGCCGCAGAAATAACCTTCGGTGGAACGTTCTTGATGCCGGCGTAGGTGTTCTGAAGAACCGGCAGCGCGGCGTACATAAAGAGCGCGGCGATCGCGTTGTCGTTCCCGATGCCGAAGACAAAGATCAAGAATCCGAGGAGTGCGAGGCTCGGGATCGTCTGAAAGACGTTCGCCAGGCCGACGACGACCGGCGCAAGGCGCTCCTTCCGGGTGATGTAGATGCCCAGGGGAATGCAGATAACCAGGGTGATCCCCAGGGCAATTCCCGAGATGTAGATGTGCTCCCAGGTCAGCCGAAGGATGCGCTGCCACTGCTGGGCGACGAAAGCCAAGAGCAGCTCGACGAAGGAACGGTCCATTACGCCCCTCCCCCGCCCCGGGTCAGGCGGTTTACCAGCAGGCGGGCCACGCCGGTGTTGGTAACCAAGCCCTTAAGCCGGTCGTTCGCGCCGAGCACCGGAACCGGAGCGTCCACGTCGATAAGAAGCTCGGCGACGTCCCGGATAGTCGCCTCCTCCAGGTAGACCTTCCGGTTGGTCCGGGCGAAGGCGTCGATTGTCTTCTTCCCGGCACGCCCGGCATCCCGGGCGTCGACCAAGTAGGCCATCCCGACCCAGCGCCCGTCGGTGTGAACAATTTGCGCCGTCTGCCGGCTATGCTCTTCCATCTTCGCCAACACTACCGAGGGATCGTCCTTCGGACGAACGATCAGAGGCGCCTCTTCCACGAGAATGTCGATCGCCCCGTCGGGGGAGATCTGGGAGAGGCGGTCCTCCCCGATAAAGGCTTTTACGAAGTCGCTCGCCGGTTCGTTTTGGAGCTCTTCGGGCGTCCCGAGCTGCTCGATTCTCCCTCGACGCATAATCACGACCCGGTCGGCAAGCTTGAGCGCCTCGTCGATGTCGTGGGTCACGAAGACGATGGTTTTCCGCAGCGTCCGTTGAAGGTCGAGGAGCTCGGACTGGAGCTTTGCTTTGGTAATGGGGTCGAGGGCGCCGAAGGGCTCGTCCATCAGCACCACGTCCGGATCCCCCGCAAGGGCCCGCAAGACCCCGATCCGCTGCTGCTGCCCTCCGGAGAGCTGGGCGGGTAAGCGGTGGCGGTAGACCCTCGGGTCGAGCCCTGAGAGCTCGAGGAGCTCGTTGACCCGCTTCCGGGTCCGCTTGGTGCCCCACCCGAGGAGCCGGGGGACCGTCGAGATGTTCTCCGATACGGTTTGGTGGGGCATAAGACCGATCTCCTGAATCACGTAGCCGATCCCCCGGCGAAGAGTCACCGGGTTCAGGCTCCGGATATCCTTTCCGTCGAGGAGGATGGTCCCCCCGGTGGTTTCTTCGAGGCGGTTGATCATCCTCAGGGAGGTGGTCTTTCCGCACCCCGAGGGGCCGATCAGCACGAAGAACTCTCCCCGGTCGATGCGGAAGGAGAGCTCGTCGACGGCCTTCGTACCGTCGGGGTAGACCTTCGAAACATCGCGAAACTCAACCATTGAGGGCATCCACCTCCTTCAGCAGTCGTTCGATCTCCTCCGGGGTGCCGACGGAGATGCGTAAGCCCCGGGGATAGCCCCACCCTTCGGCGGAGCGCAGGATAACGCCCCGCTTCAGGAGCGCGAGAGCAAACTCCGTGGCCCCCCGGGGTTCGGAGTCCGGCAGAACGGCAAAGACGAAGTTGGCCCTCCCGGCCACGACCCGCCAGGCCCGGGCCCGCAGGGCGCCTTCGAGGCGGATGCGGCTCTCCCGGATGCGTCGGACCGCCTCGGAAACGTGCTCCCGGTCCTCGGTAAGCACCGCGTGGGCCCCGACGAGTCCGACGCGGTTGGCGTTAAAGGGCTCGGCAACCGTGTCCAAGGCCTGGATAAGATCCGGCATCCCGAGGGCGTAGCCGATTCGAGCCCCCGCGAGGGCGTAGGCCTTGGAAAAGGTTCGGACCGCGACGATTCGGGCCCCGGATTCGATAAGACGGCGGCGATCCGGCAGCTCCTCCTCGGAGGCGAACTCCGCGTAGGCCTCGTCGAGTATCAACCAGCCTGTTGACGGCAGAGCCTCGAGAAGGCGATCGATGTCGGCAGGGTCGACGACGGTCCCGGTGGGGTTGTTCGGGTTACAGAGCCAGACCAGCTTCGTGTTCGGGCGGATCGCGTCGATTATCCCCGGAACGTCGACCCGGTACTCCGGCGTCAGACCGATCCGCTGGACCTCCGCCCCGAGGAGCCGGCTGATCTCCTTGTAGAGACCGTAGGTTTCCCGGGGGATAAGGACATGGTCCTTAGGGCCCAAGAAGGTCTTGGCCACCGTTTCGAGAACGCCCCCGGCGCCGTGACCGATAGCGACGTTCTCCGGACCGAGGCCGTAGACCGAAGCGATCGAGGTCTTCAGGCGGAGGAAGGTCGTTTCCGGGTAGATGTTGATGCTCTCAACGGCATCCAACATCGCTTTCCGGGCGCCGGGGTAGGGACCGTAGGGGTTCTCGTTGGAACCAAGCTTGATCACGTCGTCGAGGTCGTACTCCCGGCGGACCTCCTCTATCGTCTTGCCGGGAACGTAGGCGTTTACGTGGTAGACGTCCTGCCGGACGCCGGGAAGCTGCTTCACGCTACTCTGTCCCCCCTCGGATTTGAATAATCTCGGGGCCGGAGCCCTTCAGGGCCGCCGCAACCCTGCGCTCTATCTGCGCCGGGGTTCTCGGGCTGCTCCCGGGGATGCCGTAGGCGTTCGCAAGGGCGAGGAAGTCCGGGTTCCGGTTGTCGACGGCAATCCGCCGGCCGGGGTGCCGCTCGTCCTCGGTTCGCCGAATCTCGCCGTAGCCGTCGTCGTCCCAGATAATCACCGGGAGCGCGATGCCCTCCTCGGCCGCGACACCGAGCTCCTGCATCGTAAACTGAAACCCGCCGTCCCCGGTAACCACCGCCACCGGGCGCGCCGGATCGGCAATCTTTGCGCCGATACCCGCCGGGAGGGCGTACCCTAAGGTGCCGAAGCCGACGGGGTGCAGAAAGCTCCTCGGGCGGTAGCACGGGAACTCGCTCAAAGCCACGTAGGCGATCGTCGTCATATCAATAGAGAGAAGGCCCTCTTCCGGGAGGGCCCGGCGGATCGCCAAGAGCACCTCCCGCATCCGGGCAATCCGCTCCGGCGTTTGGCCGAGAACGCCTGGGAGCTCGTCGGACCCCCGGCGAATAGCGTCCTTAACCAGGGACGCCCCGTCGGGCGTCCGCCGGGGCTCTCGCTCCCCGGGGCCTTGGGCCCCGGCCCCTGCCGCTAAGGCGTCGATCAGAGCCGGGACAAGCTTCTCGAGACGGCCGGCTATGCCTACCGTCGGGCGGAGCGTCCGGTAGAGGTCCATCGGTTCCGCATTGATGGTGACCACCGGCCCGGAAGCCGGGAGGTCGTCGAACCAGAGGTCCGTCGGGGAGAGCTCGCTCCCGAGGACGACGAGCGGATGTGCCTTCGCTATCAGACCCCGCACCGCCGGCAGGTGAAGCCGCCCCCCGATACAGAGGGGGTCCCGCTCGTCGACGATCCCCTTCCCCGCCGCCGTCGTAACAACCGGGGCGTCAAGGAGCCGGGCCAGGCGGAGGACTTCCGGCCCCGCCGCACCCGCGCCGCCGCCTACCACCAGAAGCGGACGGGCGCCGTCTCGAAGGTGGTCCGCCGCCTGAAGAAGGGCCGCCGACAGGCCGCCCGCGGAGTCAGCCTCGCTTGCCGCTGCCGCCGGGAGCGGCTCTTCGAGAAGGTCTAGGGGTATCTCCACGTGCACCGGACCCGGGCGTCCGACCTGCGCAAGGGCGTAGGCTTGCCGGACGGTTTCCGCAATCATCTCGCCCCTCGAAACCGATCGGCTCTCTTTGGTCACCGAGGAGAGCATGATCGTAGAGTTCTTTAGGTCGTGGAGGTATCCGGTGTTGCGCTCGAGGTGGGTCCGCGGCACCTGGCTCGAGATAACCAACAGAGGCACCGCATCCCGGTAGGCCTCCCCGAGGGCGGTGGTAATGTTCGTTAGCCCCGGGCCGGTAATCACCAGAGCCACTCCGGGCCGCCCGGTCGCCCGTCCGAATCCGTCGGCCATAAACCCGGCACCGGCTTCGTTGCGGCTGGTTACGTGCCGGATCGGCGAATCGAGGAGAGCCTGGTAGACCGCCAGGTTGTGAATTCCCGGGATCCCGAATACGGTACGGGCACCCAGCTCCGCCAGCGTCTCGACCAGAATCCGCGCACCGTTGTAAGCATTTTCCATAGAGGTCTAAATAAAGATAGTCTAAGGGAGCCGGTTGCGCAAGCACCATGCCAGGAACTCCGGCGTCGCCTTCAAACGCCGCTTAGGCCCCGGTTGCGATACTGCTCATTTAGGTTTATAAATTTGGTATTAATCCCAATTAGGAGGCCACTGATGAAGAAACTGATCTTTCTTCTCGCGCTGCTTATCGCAGCAACCGGTTTTGTCTTTGCCGGCGGGCAAGGCGAGGATGGCGGTGAGGCAGAGCCCGTCCAACTGAGCTTTGCTCACGTCTACGAACCCACCCTTCCGTATCACGAAGGGGCCGTCTGGGCGGCGGAACAGATTGCCGAACGGACCGACGGTCGCTACACCGTCGAGGTCTTTCCGGCATCCCAGCTCGGAAACGAGTCTGAGATAACCGAAGGACTGGGACTCGGCACCGTAGACATTATCTACGCCGGTTCCGCCTTTCTCTCAACGTCCTATGATCCGATAGCGATCTTCGAGGCACCCTTTGTCTATCGCGACTACGACCACTGGAAGGCAGTTGCGCGGAGCGACTTTTTCCAAGAGATGGCCGAGGGCTACAAGGGTGCTACCGGGCATCACATCGTGTCTCCCACCTACTACGGAACCCGGCACGTCACCTCGAACGAGCCGATTCGGACCCCCGAAGACATGGAAGGTCTGTCGATCCGCGTACCCGACGCGCCCCTGTACCTGATGTTTCCCCGGGCCGTCGGCGCCAGCCCAACCCCCGTCGCCTTCGCCGAGGTCTACCTCGCGCTCCAACAGGGAGTCGTCGAAGCCCAGGAGAACCCCCTTCCGACCATCCGCGGTATGGCATTCTACGAAGTCCAGGACTACATCAACCTGACGGGCCACATGACCAACACGCTGATGACCGTCGTCCGGGGTGATCTCTGGGAAGAGCTTTCCGACGCGGACAAGGAGATCTTTACCGAAGTCCTTACCGAGGCCGCCGGCCGAAGCTCCGACGCCGTCTACGAGCAAGAGCTAGAGCTCGGTGACTGGTTCGAAGAGCAGGGCAACACGGTCATCGAAGTCGACCGGCAGCCCTTCATGGACGCCGTCATGCCGATGCTCGAAGGTGATGACGTACCCTGGGAGCCGGAGCACCTCGAAGCCATGCGGAGCATCCGATAACAGATTCGCTTAGATTGGATTCTTGAGTCGGGCCCCATCCGGGGCCCGACTATTTCAATAACTTCCAAAGAGGAGCTCCATGAGCGACGAAACGCAGCACTCCCAGGCCAAGGGGAGCGAAGAGATTATCGAGCTGATAAAGGAAAGACAGGCCGAGGAGCCGGAATTCAACTACCGGGATTACACGGTGGAAGACTACATCGCGCTCGGTATTTTCTGGTGTCTCGGGCTGATCGTGTTTTTCCAGTTCTTTACCCGTTACGTTCTCGGCTTCTCCTACGCTTGGACCGAAGAGGGTGCCCGCTACCTAAACATTCTGGTGGCCTTCCTCGGCTCCGTCATGGCGGTACGCCGCAACACACATATTTTTGTCGAGTTTTTCTACCGCTATCTTCCCAAGAAGGTCGGTCGGATACTCATCACCATCGTGGATGGCATCCGGATCGTTTTCCTGGCGGTGGGCGTCAAGCTTGGCATCACCATCATTCCTCGGACGACCAACAACTATATGAGCACCGTCCGAATCCCCCTCGCCGCGGTCTACGCTATCGTTACCGTCGGCTTTCTCCTGATGCTCTTCCGGGCAATCCAGCTCGCCGTGCGGCATTGGAAAGAGGAATACACCCCCGGATCCCTCGAAGAGAAAGGTGAGGTCCCGTCGTGATCACCGTCATGTTCATCGCCCTCTTTGTCATGCTCATCATCGGGGTGCCCATCGCGATTACCCTCGGTGGCAGCGCTATGCTCTGGGTCTACCTGACCGGGCGCATTCCCGACTTTATCATTCTGCAGCGGATGCTCGGCGGGGTTAACAGCTTCCCCCTCCTTGCGGTTCCCTTCTTTATCCTCGCCGGAAACCTGATGAACGCCGCAGGGCTCACAAGCCACATCTTTGCCTTCGCCCGGTCGATAGTCGGGTGGATGCGGGGGGGCCTCGGCCACGTTAACGTCGGCGCCAGCATCATCTTCGCCGGTATGTCCGGAGCCGCCGTCGCCGACGCCGGGGGCCTCGGAACCATCGAGATAAAGGCGATGGAGGACGCCGGGTACGACACCGACATCTCGGTAGCAATTACCGCAGCCTCCTCGACCATCGGCCCGATTATCCCGCCGAGCCTGCCGCTGGTCATCTACGGCGTTATCGCCCAGGCGTCCATCGGGCGGCTCTTTATCGCCGGACTGGTCCCGGGACTCTTGATGGGCCTCTCGCTCATGATCCTAATCGCCTACTACGCCCGGCGCCGGGGCTACCCCCGGGACGCGAGGTTCTCCATAGTCGGCATGTTCGAGAGTCTCTGGTCCGGCTTTCCGTCGCTCTTGACGCCGGTCATCATCATCGGCGGTATCGCCTTCGGTATCTTTACGCCGACCGAGGCCGCCGTCGCGGCGTCGGCCTACACCTTGCTATTGGGGCTCGTCGTCTACCGGACGCTGAGCTTCAAGAAGATCATGCAAGTCAGCTTCGAGACCCTCGAGACGACGGCGATCATCCTGTTTATCGTCGCCGGGGCGGCAATCTTCGCCTGGATCCTGACCCGGCTTCAGGTCCCCGGAAAGTTCGCCGGGCTCCTCTTGGCCATTACCACGGACAAGATCGCGCTGCTCATCCTCTTGAACATCGTGCTCTTCATCGTCGGGTTCTTCATGGAGACCATCGCGGCGATCACGATTCTGGTGCCCGTGCTCTTGCCGATCGCGCTGCAGATCGGCATCGACCCGGTCCACTTCGGCATCTTTATGATTCTGAACCTGATGATCGGGCTCTTGACGCCCCCGGTCGGCATGGTCCTCTACGTCCTCTCCCGGGTCGCGAAGATCCCCTTCGAGCGCTGCGCTAAGGCGACCGCGGTGTTCATTATTCCCCTGGCCGTCGTGTTGCTCCTGGTAACCTTTATCCCGGCACTCTCGCTCTGGCTCCCGAATCTGCTCTTTAATTAGGAGCGGATGAGGGCGCGCCCCCGCCGGCGACAATCGCTTGGCGGGGCGGGGTCGGGCTCTCCGGGGGTTTCGTCTGCCGCTTCCGCGGCAGACCGCCTCCGGCGCCCCTTCGATCCCTCGCGCCCCAAGGGCATCGGGGGTATAGTGTTCCATGTTCATTCGACCTGGGAGCCCGGCGGATCTCGCTCGAGGATAAACTCGACCCGGCGGTTCTTCCACCGGTTGTTCTGATCCTCGTGGGGGACAACCGGGCGGGCCCCGCCGATTCCTTCGGACCGCATCCGGTCCCGGTCTATCCCCAGAATGATCAACGCTTGGCGCACCTCCTCCGCCCTGTCGGAGGAGAGAGGAAGCAGCACCTCGGTATGCTCCCGCCGCTTCGCCGGCCCCTCGGCGGTGTAGAGGTGTGCGGCGTGTCCCTCGATTAAGATCTGATAGTCGGGAAAGCGCATCAGAATGTCGGCGAGGCGCCGGAGGGTCCGGAGATTCTGCTCGAGCTCCTCAAGCTCGACGGCAAAGAGGTCCGCGGTAAAGGGGGCGAAGGTAATGCTCGGAATGTTTATCCGCAGCCGGTCCCCATCCCGGATAACCAGAATATCGACGCCGACTCCTTTCGTCTCCTCCGACCGGTTCCCGTCGGTATCCCAGGCGGCAAAGGTCGCCTCGTACTCCTCGGCCGACTGCACCAGCTCTCCGTCGGCGTTCCGGCCGTCCCAGACAATCAGCGGCTCCGGCGCGCCCTCGCCGCCGTACTCGACGAAGGTCCTCCCCGTCGGGTCGGCGATGGTAAGCTCCCAGCCGGCGAGGGGCCGGAGGCTCGAGGCCTCCAAGCGAATGGAGAGCTCGTCGTCGATTCCGTCGTCGTCCGGGGAAAAGGGCACCGGCGCCAGGGTCATCCGGATGTTGGGCGGGGTCGTCGGTTCCCTGGCGGTCGAAAGGTCGACGACAATGGGCCCGGCGCCGGATATCCGGGGGCGGTTGCCGTTCTGGTAGATCACCTGAAAGTCGACGGTGTAGCTCCCTTCGGCGACGGTCTGGCCGACGTTGTTCTCCCCGGGCCACTCGAAGCGCGGGAAGGGCTCCCGGAGGTAGGTGGAACGGACAATCTGGCCCCGGTCGTTGCGGATCTCTAAGTGGAACTCTTCGATGCCGTCGGTCGCCTCGACGATCGGCAGAATGGCCACCGTGTCGTCCACCCCGTCGTCGTTCGGCGTTACCACCGACCCCTCGATCTCTAGGTCGATGGGCGTTGCCCGGGTATCTTTGCGGATGGTCACCCGGGCGGAGGTTCCCCGGTTCCCGGCGGAGTCGGTAGCCTCTAGGTGGATTCGGTATACGCCGTCGGGTAGCTCCCCGGTCTCAGGGCCCCGGCCCCGCCAGAGGAGCGATGATACCCCGGGGTCGGCGCCGACGTCGGCGAGGGAGAGTAACTCCGGGGTCTCCGGTGGTCCGTCTATGCGTACGAGCCAATCGACCCCGTCCTCGGCTACTAGATCGAAGCGCACCGCGTTCTTCTCATCACCTCCGAAAACGATCGCCTCCTGGGGATCGGTGCCCCGGGGCTCGGTGTCAACCGAAAGGGAGGCCGCCGGCGGCGTAACGTCGACCAAAAGTGCCAGCGGCGGAGAGACGACCACCGTGCCGTTGTCGTAGGTCACCGAAAGAAGCGCCCGGTACTCCCCCTCGGGCAAAGCGCGGCCCCCTGCGGTCAGCCCGTCGAAGTCGATACGTGCCGGGGGGCCGCCGTCTCCCGTCCGGGAAATCAGGGTCAGCCCATCCTCGGCCCGGGCAACCTCGAAGAGCCAGGACTCCATCCCTTCGGGCTCCAAGATTTCTACGTCGATCGGGAGGCGATCCTTCGATCCGTCCCCGTTCGGGGAGAAGGCCGGAGGGTCCCCGGGTGCACTCAAGAGCACGTCCCCGGCGGAGAGACTCAAGCGGATCGGAAAGCCGGCCTGCAGGACAAAGCTGTTTCCCGCCCGGTCGGTTGATGCCACTTCGTACCGGTAGACGCCCTCCGGGAGGGCCCTACCGTCGCTCCCCCGGCCGTCCCAGAGAAGCTCCTCCGGGGGAGGCACGTCGTACCGCGGGTCGGCGGGAACCGGGGAGGCGTGGTCTTCCTGCCAAACGACGGCCCCGTCGTCGTCGAGAATCCGGGTCTCCCAGGAGACCTCCCGGCTGCCGGTCTGTCGTATCCTCAAGAGGTCCCGGACGCCGTCGCCGTTCGGCGAAAAGACAGCGGGATCGGCCTCCGGGCCGGAAAAGAGCTCCGGCGGGGTGTTATCGACGGTAACATTGAAGGGCGGTGTTCGCGCCGCGGCGCCTGAATCGTCGGCAATTACCAGCTGATAGGTGTAGTCGCCGTCCGCCGCCGGCTCTCCGTCGGGCCCCAGGGCGGAGTCACGGTAGGTCCCATCCCAGGAGAGGGTCTCCGGGATGGAGACGCTCGGGGGCCTACGGCCGAAGAGGTTCCCCAAGAAGCCCACCCGGGTTGTTTCCCGGTCCTCCTGGGACCAGACCAAGGCCCCGCCGGCGTCGAACACCTGCAAGGTGTAGGAGACGATCACCCGGTCCTCCGGGGGCACCACCACTTCGGAGAAGGGCAGCCTCAGCTCGTCGGCGACGCCGTCGTCGTTCGCCGGGCTTATATATTGCCTCGGTTGGGGCGGCATCGCGAGCTCCGGCAGCTCCCCTTCCCGGGAACCGCCGGCGAAGAGACCGGTGGGCGCAATTAGCAAGAGTGCTGCTCCAAAGATCAGAACGGAGGCGGTGATCGGTTTGTGGGTCATGGAATCCCTCCCATAGAGGGATATGATAGCACCTCTCGTAGAGTGCTCCCAAAATTGTGCCTTTTCGCCCGCCGGCCCGGGACCACCGGGAAGAGCCTCGCCTATCCCCGCTCCCAGAGCAGGGTGTCGGGATAGAACTGACTCCAGGCAAACCAGAACGCTTCGTGGCTCGAGGCATCCTCTCCGGCGACGAGGGCCCGCAGGCCGCCGGCGTCAAGCTCTACCCGGACTCCCGCAAGCTCCACCGCCTCGCCGGCGCGGAGAGCGAGGGATGCATTTTCTACCGGAAAGGCCACCGGAGTGCCGTCGGAGGCGATTACGCCGAGAACACGCTCCTGGATGGGCAACCTCGGATCGACATTACCCACCGGAAAGATCGGCCCGGCGTCGTCGCGGCCTCGAAGGGGATCGACGGGATAGATTCGGCCCGGGACCCCGCCGTCGGCCGCGACGATAGTCGTGTCGGGGTAGGCTTCTTTCCATTCGGCCCAGGTAGTGGTTATCACGGAAGCCTGCTTCAAGCGTGCACCGGCCTCTAGAAGCGGTCCGGAGATCGCTTCGCCGGTAAAGGTGTCGATAGCCGACATCGTCGAGATGTCGTAGGTAAACTTGTTGGATCGGGAGAGGAGCCCCGAGGTCCGCAGCACCGGCTCGAACCCCGGGACGTCGTCGGTAAAGTAGACTTGCGCCGCGAGGCAAAGGGTGCAGTAAGGCATGCCGATGCGGCGTCCACCGAGTGTGTCATTCACCATCTCGTGAACTTCCATAATGTTCTTCGGGTAGGCCCTCGCCTCCCCGTCTACGACCACGCCGAACACCAGCGCTTCGTCGGGATACCACCGCCCCCCGGCCGCATCGGTTACCGGGGGGTCGTCGAGTGCGGGAATGCAGCTGTCGCAGGGAACCCCGGGAGATGCATCCGGCCGATCGTCGATAAGCACCCCGCCCCACTCCACCAGACGCCAATCGATCTTCGAGGGCTCAGCGTCGAAGAAGGGCGCCCACCCCGGCTCGATTAGCACATAGGCACGCCGCTTCATCTCCGTGTAGCCCGGGGGCGCGGGAAGATCCCAGGCGATCAGGTGATCGGCAATCTCGTTGTAATGCTCTCGGGGAAGCGTCGTCCCGGTAAGCCGGTCGAAGGCGTCCATGATGGCCTCGCGGTCCGCCTCCCGGCTAAAGCGCAACAGGTCCCGGAGAAACCAGAGAACGCGGGAATCCCCGCTGTCGGCCAGGGTGGCTATGGCGTCGCTGTCGATTCCACGGCTCGAGAGTCCCTCGAGGAGGTCTTCCACCGCGGCGGCGGCTTCGGGGCTCAAGGGTCCCTCAGGCACCTCCGGAGCCGGAGGAAAGCGGCGTCCCCGGCTGCTTACCAGGGCCCGGTCGGCGTCATTGGAGCCGGGGGCGGGCCCACCGGCAGTACCGGGGCCGTCGCTCGACTGCTTCTCGGCGCCTCCGGTACAGGCGGTCAGAAGGAATACCCCGGCGACGAAAAGGAGCCCGGCTCTTGACAACCCGGCCGGTCGCCCCACGCCGGCCCGAGGCTCGTGGTGGCATACGCGTCTCATAGGGTTGAGTCTCGCGGAGCTTACCGGGGCAGTCAAGTTTACGACTGTCGAT
>JBKHCS010000081.1:0-13399 GCA_046541715.1 Spirochaetaceae bacterium | reverse complement strand
CTCCCGTATAATCATATTCGTGAACCTCGATATTGCCTTCGACATTCTTCACGTAGACGAGACCTGCACCTACGAAGAGCTGGTCGTCGCCTACCGTAAGCTCGTCAAGTTATATCACCCGGACCATAATGCCCATCAACAGGACTTTGCCCACCGCATCATGAGCCGGGTAAACGAAGCGTTCGAGATAGCCAAGGAATACCTGGGCTCCCTTCCGGACGAGTCGGACCAGGACCCCGTCGTCCCGGAAGAGGAAGAGCCGGCGTACGATTTTACCGACCTCTTCGAGTCGGCCTTCGACGGCATCTTAGAGGGTATCTACATCTACTATCAGTACGGGCTGGAGAATGTCCACCTTCGGCAAGAAGGGGTGCGGCGCTTTCGCTACCGGGTTGCCGTAAAGCGGCTCAAAACCGGCATAAAGGAGCTCGAGGCCCTCACCGGTTGGGATCCGACGCCGGAGGAAGCCAAAAAGCTCAAGGTCTTTACCGACTTTTCGAAGGCTTTCCTGCAGAACATGCTTATCCAGAAGTTCTACATCCCCTCGGCACCAGTCGTCGACAACAAAGCGCATAAGCACTACGCCAACGGGAGCATGCACCTCGACAGTGCCATAAAGCGCAAGTTCTTCCGGGACCTGGACGCCCACTTTGGGGAGAACGCCGAGGGCATTCTCCAGGTAAGCTACCACGAGTTTATGACGGTCCTCGTAAAATACACCCAGAGCACCTGGATGCCTGAGACGCTCATCAAGATGTACCTCCTGGACAACCTCGAGAAGATAAACAAGCTTCGGATGGCGGGGTAGCGGGCACTTCGCTGATGCGAGCCTGCCCTCCTTGCCCCGGTGCCCGGCTTCCGGCACAATCACCCCATGCTTCTCCAACTCGGTGGTGTCTTTCTGACGGTTATCGTACCGGTCTTTGCCCTGGTGGCTCTCGGCTATTTTGCCGGGCCGCCCCTCGGTCTGGATGCCCGAACTCTATCGCGCGTGGCGTACTTCATCTTCGTTCCGGCCTTTATCTTTAGCCTGTTGGTGGGGGCCCAGCTCGAAACCACTCTTGCACTCAGGATGATCGTATACATCGTCCTCGTGCATCTCGGCCTGGTTGTCCTGGCTGTACTCGTGGCGAAGCTTCTGGGGAAAGACTCTCGGATGACGGCGGCCTTCGTTGTTATCGCTGTCTTCGGCAACGTGGGAAACTTCGGTCTCCCGCTCGTGGAGTTCCGCCTGGGTTCCGAGGCAATGCTCCCGGCGGGGATCTACTTTCTATCGGTAGTTTTGTTTGCCTTTCTCATTAGCGTTACCGCAGCGGGATGGCAACGCGGCGGCGTCGGGAATGCGCTCCTGTCCGTCTTGAGGACGCCGGCACTTCTATCCGTTGTCCCGGCCGTAATTCTAAACAGCGCGGGCATAACACCCCCCCTGTTAGTCCTGCGGATCGTGGGCCTTTTGGGACAGGCTATGATTCCCGTGATGGTGCTTTCCCTCGGTGTACAGTTGGCGGCAACCAAGCACTTCCGTATCGACACCATGGTCGTTGTGGCCTCCGGCGTAAGGCTCATCGGCGGCCCCCTTCTGGCCTTCATCCTTGCGGCACTCTTCGCTTTAGAGGGAACGGCCAGAAGCGCCGGCATCGCCCAGGCGAGCATGCCGACGGCGGTCCTGGCCTCCATCATCGCCCTGGAATACGACCTCTTGCCGGATTTTATTACCAGCACGGTTCTCTTCTCAACGCTGGCAAGCGTGGTCACCCTAACCGTCGTCCTCGCCCTGCTTTAACAAAAAACCCGGCCGAAAGGCCGGGTTTCATTTCGGTGGTTTGCCTCGCCGAAGGACTACTTCGCCGCTTCCTTCTGCCGCTCCAGGTTCATCTGGGCGATGGCCAGCTTGGCGATGGGAATACCGTAGGGTGAGCAGCTGGTGTAGTTGAGGCCGGTATCCTTTACGAAGGGGATATTGTCGGGCTCGGCACCGTGCTCGCCGCACATTCCCATAACGATATCCGGCCGGGTAATCCGGCCCCGCTCGGCGGCGATGGCTATCATTTCCTTTACCTGCTCCCCGAGAACCTTAAAGGGGTTCTCCTCGAGAAGGTCGAACTCGTTATAGTCGGAGAAGAAGTTGTTAAAGTCGTCCCGGGAAAGGCCGTTGGTTGTCTGCGTCAGGTCGTTGGTGCCGAAGCTAAAGAACTCGGCATACCGGGCAATCCGGTCGGCCTGAAGGGCCGCCGCCGGAAGCTCGATCATGGTTCCGACCTTATAGGGAACCGGCTTCTTGGCACCGACCTGCTTGCGCACCTCGGCGTCGATATCCTGTATCCCGACGATCTGCTTTCCTTCTATCCGCTTTCCGTTGCGAACGGTCTTCAGCTCGTTGGCCGTCATCACAATCGGAATCATGATTTCGGGGTAGACCTTCTTCCCCTCCCCGGCCAACCGGTACGCCGCCTCGAAAATGGCCCGGACCTGCATGTTGTAGATTTCCGGGAAGGAAATCGCCACCCGGACACCGCGATGGCCGAGCATTGGGTTAAACTCTTTCAAGAGGTCGCACCGGTTCCGGATCTCTTGGTCCGAAACCTTCGGATACGATTTCTTGTAGAAGACGATAAACTCCTTCATGCTCTCGGCGGTATGCGGAAGAAACTCATGCAGAGGCGCATCCAAGAGCCGGATGGTAACCGGATAGCCTTCCATAGTCTTAAACAGACCGTAAAAGTCATCGCTCTGCATCTTCTGAAGCTTTTTCAGAACGTTTATCCGCTCTTCCTTGCTGTCGGCGATAATCATCGACCGGAAGGTGTTGATCCGCTTTTCGTGGAAGAACATGTGTTCGGTTCGGCAGAGCCCAATGCCCGCCGCCTTGAACATCTTCGCAAGCTCCGCATCCTTCGGCTGATCCGCGTTGGCGTGAACGTCGAAATCTTCGCCGATAAACTCCTGGACGATATCGAGAAGCTCGAGGAGCCCGCTTCCTTCGGGGGTCGGTTTGGTAAGGGACGCCTTACCGAAGTAGATCGTCGGCGGATCGTAGTACGGAACATTCAGGGTAATGTACTCGCCCTCTTTTACTTCTTTGTTGCCGATCTTCATCGAGCCCTTGAGAAACTTGGTGTTCGGATAGACCAGGGCTACCTTTCCCAAACTCCGCGCCACAACCGGCGCGTGGGAGGCGTAACCGCCTTCGGAGGAAAGAACACCGGAGGCGACTTCGATCGCCTTTACGTCTTCCGCAAAGGTCGCCTCCATCGCCAGGATAAAGTTGGTATCCTGATTCTCCTGAACCGCTCGTTTCTGAGCCTTCATCAGGCTGTCGGTAGAAAAGTAGACGCGCCCGATCGCCGCACCGACACTTCCGGCGATTCCACCCTCGGCTTTGGAAAACTTGGCCACCGAGCTCAAATCCAACGCCGGGTGAAGAATCTCCGCCAAACGACCCGGCTTGATCGACTCGATGACGTATTCTTTGGAGACGACCTTCTTCCGGTTTAGATCGAGGAGGGTCTTAATCTCGGCCTGGGTGGACTTGTTCGGGACCGGATTCTGGTCGATTACCCAGAGCTTCCCGGCTTCTACGGTAAACCTTACCCGACGAATCTCCCGGAAGTGGTTTTCCAATTCGTCCCCGATCCGGTCGAGCTCCTTCTTGAGCTTCGGAGAGACGCTCTTGAGCTCGACACCCTTGCTCGCGGTCGAATCGAAGGCTCCTTCGAAATACTCACCGCTTATACCCGACTCGCCGGTAATAATGTCCCGGGTAAAGAAGCTCCCGAACCCGCTGTTGTTACCGTAGTTGCCGAAGACCATCGACTGAATCAGCAGACAAGAATCGGTACTGGTGGAATGCTTCTCGAAGAGGTTGTGGTAGATCTTGAGAACGTAGATGAGTTGCTCGTGGGTGTTGGTGTAGACCTCTTCGGGAAAAACGGAACGGTGGGCGTTGATCGCCTTGGTTGCCGCCGCCTTGGTCTTAACGCCGTCGAGGTCCTTCTTGTACGCCGCGAGCTGCTTCTTCCGCGCGGCGCTGACGTCCGACTGCATTTCCAGGTTGCACATCTTTGCCAACACCCCGGCGTATTCATGGTACGCAAAGGCTTGGCCGACCTTCTCGCCGAATCCTTCAACGGTGTGGTCTCCGAGACCAATGTTGTGGATAGTAGAAAAGGTGGTCACCATGTTCAGCATGGGACTCTCGACGACCTTTATCAGCAGCGGGGTCTTCGCGTCGTTGAATTGCTTGCCCATCACCTTCTCCATCTTTGCGATGGGGTCGGCGTAGAAATCGTACGCAATCGCGGGATCTACGGCGATCTCTTTCAACAGGGCATTTGTGATAATAAATCCCGGCGCAATGGGTGCTCCGAGGGAGGCTAACTCCATTACCCGGACACCGCGGCTCCCGATAGTATCGAGAGCCACTTGATCGCTGAGATACTCCGAGCTGTTAAAGGAGTAAATCTTCTCCATAGTTCGCACTCCTGATGTGCTATATCAAAACAGGTCGAGGACTCGTCCTACTCCACCTTGCAGAAACACCTCAAAGCGGGGACTTGCACCTTCGAAGAGGTAGCGTTGCAGTTTCGAGACATCCTTTATCTCGTCACCCGCGACGCTAATCATGATCGGCGTGCCGTGTTTGACCTTTCCCCACTTGAAAAGCGTATTAATGTCGTTGATCCGCTCGTTCTCGTACCAGATAAGGACGTCGAGCCCCGGATACTTGCTCCGGTAGCTTTCGATAATCCGCTTCCAGGCCTCTACGTTTCCGTTGTGGAAAAGCTCGTTGGTTACGAGAACCCCGTACCGGGGGGTCATCCGGCTCTTGCGGCCCGGTGTGGGCGCTACGGGCGCCTCGGCGGCAGGTCCGGCGCTAGGGGGTGCTTCTTCCGAAGACACGGGCTCCGGCTCCGCCGGTTTCTCCGGCTGCAAGATCTTTGCCTTTCCGGTGCCCTTGTACTGCGGCTTGGCCTTTACGCTCTTTCCGTGGATCAGCTTGACGACATCCTGTACCGCCGATGCCAACACATCGTCCGGCAGTTCGCCCCGGGCTGCACCACAGTAGACCACCACCAGCTCGTCCTTTAGGAGAGGCAGCGCCTCTTCCCAGTGGGCGGGATTAGCAGGGTTGATTACGAAGAGACCGGCTTGGGGATGATGGTAAGAGAGAACAACGTGAATGTTTCCCCAGGTGGAAAGCTCGTCGACGATCTTGTCCGCCGACTCCACGGTCGAGAGCATGTTGATACCCTCGTAGTGGTAGCCGAACTTGTCGACTAAGAGAGCGGGAATAATGGTTCGTACTTGGACCCGTTCAATTTCTCCGGCCTGCAATGCATCGTTGAGGAGGTCCGCCAGGTTGTACCCTTCGGAGACCTCCGCAGCGAATGCATTCACGGACTTGAAGTGACGCAGGGCGGCGTTAAAGCCGGCCCTGCGTGAAAGAAGATTTAAGGAGTTTTCCATACCTTAGAGCTCTTGAAGATCGCTCGAGGACCGCCTCCTTCGCGAGGGTGTCACATTAGCTCGTCCCTTGACGTTGGAGTCGGCAGAACCCTGCTCTTCCTGCGTCATGGATTCGCTAAGGCTTGCCCGGCGAGGCTCCGGTCGGTTCTCAGCCGCCGAGAAACTCTGATCGATATCAGCTCGGACGGTGGATCGGCGTCGCTTGAAGGAGGCGAAGGCCGCATCCTGGAAGCCCTTCGATACACCGTGGAGGAACTCGTTGAGAACGTTGGCCATACCGAGAAGCGTGAATTTTTTCCGCTTGATGCTGGTAATGTCGACGTCCATGATAAGCCCCGGCTGGATGTGGTACGGGTTGATCAGGTAGTCAAAAGCCTCGAATTCGCGGGTCAGGAAGTCGCAGCGCTGATCGAGAATAATGCGGGTCTTGGGATTCTGGAACCCGTATATCTCGCCGATTTTCTCCCGAGTCCGCTTAAGCATCTTCTTGAAGAGATCCTTCTCGTAGAGGTAGGTCCGGTTGAGCTTCTCGACGTCGGTTTCCTCGGCGCGGATGGTGACGATCTCGTTCCAGCCCTTCTGCACGTCCTCGTAAACCGGCTCGCCGGCCTCTTCCTTCTGCCGCCGGATCCGGCCCCGGACCCTCTTGGCCAGGTCTCCGAAGTCTTCGACCTTGAAGTTGGACTTGCCGCTTTCGTAGACCGCGTGGACGACGTCGTAGAGGTGAACAACTTCGTTCTTGTACGCCTCCATCTGCTTGTCGTAGGCTTCCTGCTCTTTGATCAACTGTTCGGGATCGTAGTACTTCAGCCGAATCTGATAGCGCTCATCGGGAAGATGGCTCGTATCGACGTCTTCGTACTCGCGAATAATAAGCTCCCGGGCGTTCTTAAGGTTCTCGATGTACTGATACCCCATCTTCGAGGTGTCGAGGATGCTGGTCAGGGAGTTAATCGCCGTGTTGAATCCGCGGTTACGGATGTTCTCCATGTCGATGATCTTCTTGATGTTCTCCCGGATGTTCAGCGGATCGAATTCCTTCGGATCGATTTCGGCGCGCAACCCCTCGATCTTCTCGATGAGGTTCTTTGCCATAAAGCGATAGCGCATCGAGTTCTCGTCGTCGGTGTCGTCGTCGGTGTAGTTCGGGACCCGCTTGATCTTCTCGAAGATAATCTCGGAGTCGGAAAGCTCTTCCTTCCCCTCGTCGATTAGTTCGTCCTGGAAGCGCTCGATTTCCCGGTCGATCAGGGTAGTGATGGTCCGGGAGATCTGGTCCTTGATCAGATACTCCACGGTCGCCTGGTACTGGAAGATCGGGCTAATCAACTCGGAGTCAAGAATGTTGACCGAGAGCTTGACGTCGCTTACTTCCTTCGGCTTGAAGAGGTTATCCTTGAAGGAACACTTGACGATCGAGTAAGCGTTCTCTCCGCGGATAAAGGCACCAACGTCGGTCTTCTGCCGCAACAGAGAGTTGGTGTGGTTCTCCAGGTCGTTGACGCCACGCTGGATGTGACCCTGAAGGTGTCCATACATGTTGACGATGGACTTCTCGACCTCGCCGCTGTTGAACTTGTCGGCGCCGCCGATTTCGTCCAGCATCGCGGAGATCTCTTTCGGAGTGTAGCGGGCAAGGACCTTGTTCTCTTCCTTGTCCACGAAGTTCCGAACCTTCTTCACCATCTCGTCTTCGGTCGTGGTGACATACCGGTTGAACATGTTCTGGTAGTTCTGGTTGAAGTAGTTGTAGAGCTTCTCCTTCAAACCACCCATAACATCGAGTTGTTCCAGAACTTCGTCGGGAAGCTTTACGGAAATATCGTTGAGTATATTGTCCGCCGCCTCCGAAATGAGTTGCTGGTATTCTTCTTTCTGCGCCCGGCCTTCTTGCGCCAAACTGTTCCGGGACCCGACCGCCGATGGTTTTCGGGGATGGAATACGTTTGGACTCCGTGGAAGATCTGACATAATCTACTCCTTCTCCATTAAGGTTCGCATGAAACGATACCTAAAAAAGTATAGCACATTGGATTATCATTACAATTTTTAATTTGCGTTAGAGATTAGAACGAACCTCCTCCATGCTTTCCGATACAAGAGCAGCGAAGTTCTCGCTGTTGGTTGCCTCCCGCAAGGCCTCAAGACCCCGGACAACCTCCTGCCGTTCTTCCGCCGTGGCATCCGGAACGGAATCCATCAGCCCACGGTAGATAGCGTAGTGCGCTCGAAGCTCGTCTGCAATATGATCGGCCGAAATACCCCAAATGGTATCGCCCCTCACCACGGTGCGGGCCGTTCCGTCCGGTAGAACAAACTCGTTTTCCGGATAGATCCAGTCGGGATCCGGCCCTGCTTCCTCCGGCGCTCCCAGACCTCTATACCCATTGTCGGTGGCAATTCTATTTGCCATACGAATTATGTCAAGAATTGTTATGGTTATGCCGCCGGTACCCTCCCGTTCCTCTAGCCCCGGCGGAAGGTTGTTCAGGTCGACACCGGCTTCCGCCGCTTCGGCAAGCTCTTCCGGTCCGTACTCCGGAGTATCCGAGTCGTCCGTAGCGTCGCCGGCTACTGCTTCGCCGTTACCGTCCGCCTCCTCGCCGTCGGATGCGTCGGCGCCGGATGTTCCGGCTTCGGCCACTCCATCCGCGAGCGGCCCGACTCCAACGGCGGCTAACGCCCGTTGAGGTACTTCCGTAAACTGCCAGAGCAGAAAGAGCAACAGCGCCAAAAAGACAAGAGCCGCCGCGGCAATCGGCAAAGCCGCGCGGCGTCGACGCCGGGCCCGTGCCGTCGCCTTCCGTTGCTCCCGGGCGGCCTCTTCCGCGGACTGCTCTTTATCCTGGCCGGTACCCTTTTGCTCCCCCTCCGGCTTCTGTTCCGGTTCCGGTGCCGGACGAGCCGCCCGGGGCGTCCGGGCCTTCGCCAGATCTAAACCGGCGAGCAGTTCGAAGAGCCGATCCTCTTCCCGGACGAAAAACTCCGGGTCGGTGGGTCGCTGCTGTGTCGCCACCTGCCTCCGGAGGTCCCGGGCAAAAGCCGTTTTGGAGGCGGAAAAGGTGTCCGGAAGGCGATAGAGAACGAAGGCGGCATCTTTAGAAACTCGAAACTGTCCTCTGACACCGGGGGTATAGCTCTCCGACTTCGGCGTTGGGATCGCCGACTTTGCGGCGTCGTAGATACGCCGGAGCTCCGCCTGACGGGGCCCTTCCTCCCCCTCGACGGAGCCGACCCTCGCAATCTCCGAGGCGTTGGAGACAAGGACCGCGTAGAGCGCCGAGGCGCCCGAATCGGCCGATTTCGCGGCATTCCGAAAAGACTTGACCGATCCGGAGGCGTCGGCCTCGCTAAACGCCTGCTCGAAGGCGTCTTTGAGGTACCTAAGCGCCGTGGCCTCTTTGGGCTCTATCATCTCCTGTACGTCCGCGACGTTGCGCGGAAAGTAGCTCTCGTACAAGTCGGCCGCCGACGGCAACTGCTCCTCGAGGAGGGTGTACGGCACGCCTTCAAAGATAGCCCCGCCACCGCCGTCCTTGGTGTTCAAATGCCACCGCTTCTTTTGGGCATCCACCGCAAGGGCGCCCTGGGGCCCCTTGCCCGAGCCGAAGTAGAGCGAGACCGGCAAGCCCTGCTCTTGAACGGCGAGTCCACCGGAGGAGGCAGGGGAGAAGCGGAAGTCGCCCGCGGCCGTCGCCTTGCTCTCCGAAAGCTTCGCAACCTCGGCGTCCACCTTCAAGGGCCCATCGGCCTTAAAGAGGTCGGCGGTAGCTTTTACGTTGGACGTATTGCTCGTAAGAATCCGAAGACCGACCGAGCGCTCCCTGGCCCGCTTGAAGAGGCGCAACAACCCTTCGTTAGTATCCTTGGTAATAACCGTGGTGACACGGTCGGGATCGACACCTACGCCGGCAAGATCCATAAAGTAGCTGTCGGGAAGCGAGAGGGCGGTAATCCGGTTTCCGGAAAACAGGTAGTTGACCCCGGCGACGGCAATAAAGCCGGGCCCCGCGAGCTCCTTCTGGGTCAACCGGTAAGGGTTCTTGCTCCACTGTTCCCGGACTATACGGCACCGCTTGGGATAGTGGACGTCCCGATCCTCCCGTTTCTTTAGATCGAGGAGCTCTCGGTTATCGAGCTTGATGCGGATGTTGCCGTCGTCGTAGAAGTAGACGAAGACACCGGCCTCTTCCATCTTCTCGAGGCCGTTGTCTTCGAAAGCGGCAGCCGGCAACTCGCTGTGCCGGAGGAACTTCTTGTAACGCTCTACGGTCTGCGGGTCTCCGACGTACCGGATTTCGGTACCGACCAGCTTCGAGAAGTTCTCCCGCTCAATGATGGGGCTGCCGGGAAAGGTGTCGGCAACGACAACCGAGTAGACGAGAGATCGGATCTCCTCCGGAAGCTCCTCCGTGGTGCCGATTCGTAAGAACGGTTTGTAGTCTTCCCGGTCTTTACCTATGTAGACAATGTAGCATTCATCGTCGAGACGGAAGACTCGCTCATCGGGTCGCATATTTATGGCATCCACGGCTGCCTCTACTATAATGCTTTTATTCGATTCGTCCAGTTTTCCTGGAAAAAATGCCCACTGCTTTCCTTTTCGGTCTTCGGTGGTATACTCTGAAGTCGTGCTGTTCATAGAGAGCCAAGACAAAAAGGTTCTTCCCATTGCCAGCGGCAAGGGTGGGGTCGGAAAATCCTTCGTAACGGCGAATCTCGGCGTAGTTCTCGCATCCCTCGGTAAACGGACCATCGTGGTCGACCTAGACCTTGGTGGCTCGAACCTCCACACCTATCTCGGCATCAAGAACCGCAACCTCGGGATCGGGCATTTTCTCCATAACAAGAATATCGATTTTCGCAAACTTGTAGTTGATACGCCGTACGAGAACCTTCAGTTCGTTGCCGGAGACGTCCTCGTTGCCGGTCTCGGGAACATTCTTCAATCCCAACGAAAGAGCTTGATCAGCCGGATACAGAAGCTCGAGGCGGAGTACATTCTCTTGGATCTCGGGTCCGGCACCAGCCTGAACGTCTTGGACTTCTTCCTGATCTCCAATGCGGGCCTCGTCGTCACGACTCCCCAGCCGCCGTCGATACTGAACGCCTACAGCCTGCTCAAGAACTCCCTCTTTCGTCTTCTCCAGACCGAGTATTCGAAGGCAAAACGGGTCTCGCAATATCTCAAGGAAGTGGTAAAGGACCGGAGTCCCGGAAGCACACCGACCATCAGCCAGATTCTTACCGCGGTGGACGCCATCAGTAGCAAGACCGGAAAGGAAGCCCGGCGCCTGTTGTCGACCTACCGCCCCCACCTGGTTGTCAACATGGCGGGCTCTCCCGAGGACGTCGACATCGCCGAAAGCCTCAGAGATTTGGTCTGGAAGAACCTGGAGATCGATCTCGGGTGCCTCGGAATGGTCTTCCGGGACGCCGCGGTCGACGACGCCATGCAGTCCCTCGAACCGGTAACGGTTGCCGATCCGGACGCCTTGGCAAGCTTCCAGATCGAGCGGATCGCCCAGAAGATTTTTCAGTCTCCGGAGTTTCCTCTGATGCCCCTCGACGTGGAAGACTACGGCGACTCCTACGGTCTTGCTCGAATCGAAGCGGAAGACGACTACGCGGAAATCGAGGACCAGATGGCCGCCCGGGAGACCGGCGTCTCCGAAAAAGACTTCATGACCATCATCGCCGCGCAAAAACGGGAAATCGAGGAACTCAAGGGCACGGTGAGAATGCTCACGATAAATCAGCGATAGCGGGTCCGCCCGGACGCTGCTTATTTGTCGTCTCCGGATTCCTGTCGAAAGATCCAGCCGAGGGCCTTCTTGACTCCCGAGAGCATCCGCCCTTTCTCCTTGTCCGCTTCGTGCCCGGAGAGTTTCGCGATATCTTGTTCGGATCCTGCTACCAGAACCATCTCGTCGGGGCGGATTACGTAGCCCGGGTCGACAAAAGCGTACTCACCGTAGTGGGCCGGCCGGGCCGCGATAACGTTTAGCCGGTACCGCCCCCGAAGGTCCGCCTCGACAAGCGTCTTTCCGTGGAGCTCCTCCGGCATTATGAACTCCGCCATAACCAGCCCGGTCCCGATTGGGACGAAATTGAACAGAGAGGCCGATATAAGCGGTAAGGCGATACGCTTTGCCGCTTCCCGATTCGGAAAGACCACCTCCGTTGCACCGACTAGGTTCAGAATTTCGCCGTGCTGTTCGGTCTCGGCCTTTGCCACGATGCGCCGGACGCCGTGCTTCTTTAGGTAATTGGTTACCAGGATGGACGCTTCGAGATGTTTCCCCAGGTCGACAATCGCCGCGTCCAGGTCCGAGGGTACGAGTTCCTGGATAATGTCCTCCCGGATAATGTCGACGACGTAGGCTGCGCCGACCATGTCCTTGTACGCTTCGATCGCTACGCTGTCCCGGTCGAGGACCATCACTTCGACGTCGTAGTGGAGCAACTCCTCCAGGACCCGGAGGCCGAAGAATCCCAGACCGATAACGGCAAACTGTTTCATATTGGATACTCCTATCCTATGAGAAGGGTGCCTCTCGGATAATCCACCGGCGGGCCCGGACGACGAATACCACGAGGCAGAACGAAGGTAATCAGGCCGATGCGACCGGCAAACATGGTAAGGATGATGACCAACTTCCCCGGAACGCTCAAGGTCGGGGTTATTCCGGTGGAGAGCCCAACCGTTCCGAAGGCTGAGACGGCTTCGAACAAAAGCTGGGAGAAGTCCGCCGGGTTGGCCCGCTCGAAGGCGCTCAGCAGAATGACGGCTCCCGTGAGCAACAAGAGCGCCTTGAGGACGAAGGCGTTCGCCCGACGGACGGTGTCGCCCGGAATCTTACGCCCGAGGAAGCGGACGGCGCCTTCGGCGTCGGTACCGCTAATCGCCGACACCAGGACCACGACCATCGTCGTAAGCTTGACACCCCCGGCGATCGACGCCGGGGCGCCCCCGGTTACCATCAATGCCATCGTCAAGACGAGGGACGGAAGGGAGAGCTCCCCTTGGGGGACCGTGTTGAATCCCGCCGTCCGGGTCGTCACGCTCTGAAAGAACGCGGCACCAATCCGGCGGCCCCATCGCAGGTCCCCGAGGCCATTGGCTGAATCGAGAAAGAGGTAGGCCCCGGCCCCGGCGACGATGAGGAACGCCGTCCCCAGAAGGACGATCTTGCTGTGGTACGAAAGGTGGCGTCGGCGCTTCCGAGCGAACCTCGTAAGATCGTGTATGGTGACAAACCCGAGTCCCCCGAGGACGATCAAGAGAGCTACCGTCACATAGACGCCCGGCGCTCCGACGAAACCTTCGAGACTGTCGGTATAAATGGAAAACCCAGCGTTACAGAAGGCGCTGACGGCGTGGAACAGCCCGGAAAAGACGGGCCGGGGGGCTCCTCGAGAGGCCAGGACCGCAGCCAATACCGCGGCCCCGATTAGCTCCGCGCCGAAGGTAAAGATGAGGATGTTGCGGATAATACGCTTCGGCTCTGTTTCTACGTCGGAGACGTAGTACTCCCGAATAAGCCGCCGGCGGCGGAAGCTCATTTTTCCGGCCAGCTGGACCACAAAGAGGGAGGAGAACAAAATGATGCCCAAGCCCCCGGCCTGGATAAGGAAGAGGATGACCAGCTGCCCGAAGAGGCTCCACTCCGGCGTGTTGATCGTGTAGAGCCCGGTAACGCAGGCGGCCGACGTTGCGGTAAAGAGGGCATCGACGAAGGAGACGCCCCCGTCTATCGCCTGGCGGCCGTCGATCCAGAGGAGAAGCGTACCCACCGCGATAATGAATAAGAAATAGACTATAAGGAGAGCGGAGGCCGAGTCTCGGCGACGGCGCATCATCGGCCAAAGTGTAGCCGAGGTCGGGCTTGGGGTCGAGGACCCCGGAGCGGTTGCCGAAGCCGGCCGGCGG
>JBKHCS010000080.1:0-13502 GCA_046541715.1 Spirochaetaceae bacterium | reverse complement strand
GACGGTAATCCGGCCCCGGCTGCCGTCGGGCATGTCGACGAACTGCTGGGCGAAGCCGCTCATCTGAAACTGCGGCTCGGCTACGATTTCGTCGTACCAGAAGATAACGTCGTCGGAGGTTACCTTGACCCCTTCCTCCCGGCTCTGTCCCGGAAGCGTCCAGTAGAGATCGTCCCGGAGGGTAAAGGTAATTCGGAGCTCGTCGGCCGCTTCGTCGACTTCGATCTCGAAGGAGGCGACGTTCGGGGTCCACTCCCGGGTGTAGACGTCGTAATCGGCCAGATAGTCGAAGGTAGCGCCGATGATCGAGTTGGTTTCGGCGTCCTGAGCATTGACGTAGTTGAAGGTCTTCGGGTCGTTCGTGAGCGTTGTAACCCAGGTGCCCCCGACCACCCCGGGCTCGTAGCCGTGCCCCCCGGGGCGGGAAACGGTCCGCCGGAGAACCTGCTCCTCGAGGGAGGCGTCCCGGAGACCCTCCGCGGTTTCCACGTCTACCTCTTCCCGGCCTCCGCAGGAAACGAGGAGGAGCGCCATAAGGACGCTCCCCGCCAGCCTAGCCGTCACCTTTGCTCTCGTTCTCATGGATAAGAATGTAGCGGTTCGACGCTGACCGGTCTACCGCGCCGGAGGATCGCCGAAATCGGCGATGTAGTCCTTGACGATCTGGGGCGGCTCGGCCCCTTCGGGAACGAAGATAAGCGACGCACCGTTTATACAGTATCGAAGCCCCGTCGGGTCCGGACCGTCGTTGAAGACGTGGCCCAGATGGGAGCCGCTCGAGCTGTCGGTAACCTCCACCCGCCGCATAAAGAAGCTATTGTCCGCGTAGTAGTCGACGGCGTCCAGGGTAATCGGCCGCCAGAAGCTCGGCCATCCGCTTCCGGAGTCGTACTTATGCTCCGTCGAAAAGAGCGGCTGCCCGGTTGCCCGGGAATAGAATATCCCCGGCTCCTTTACGTTGTCCAAGGGGCTGGTAAAGGCGCGCTCGGTTCCCTTCTCCCGAAGGACGTAGTATTCGAAGTCCGACAGGCGGCTCCGCCACTCTTCCTCCGAAAGCTCGATCGGGTAGTCCTTACCCGGGGATGTAATTTCGTAATCGATGGTCGTTATCTCATCCGGCATATTCGTCCTCCCGGTGTCCTGTTGATTGGACTGCGCCGCGACAAATCCGACGGCGAGGAGCGCAACGACAGCAACCCAAAACATGTTCTTCATTAGTCTTACCTCCACGATAAGAATATAGTGACTCGTAGCAAAATCGAAAAATGTATTCTATAGTGGGTCTACCGTGGCCACGAAAGAACATAGCTCGCTTCCAGAGACCATGCAGGCCATCGTCGTTTCGCATTTCGGAGGACCCGAGGTCCTAACCATCAAAGAGCTCCCGTTGCCGGAGGTCCGGCACGATGACGTGCTCATTCGGGTCCGGGCGATCGGCATAAACCCTGTGGACCACAAGACGCGGAGCGGCAAGGGCATGGCGTCTCGTATGGGAGACCCGCCCTTGGTCCTCGGATGGGATGTCGCGGGAGAAGTAGTAGAGATCGGCCGAAGAGTGACCGACCGCTCCGTCGGAGAGCGGGTTGCGGGAATGGTAAATTTTCCCGCGCCCGGCGGCGGGTACGCCGAGTTTGTTCGGGCGGATGCTCGGGAAGTCGCTCCCATTCCCGACGGAGTCAGCTTTCAGACTGCCGCCGGCCTCCCCCTCGCCGGGCTTACCGCCTACCAGGCCCTCTTCGACGTTGCGAAGATACGGATCCGCAACCGTCTACTCATTCACGGTGCCGCCGGGGGCGTCGGGCATCTCGCGGTACAACTGGCAAAAGACGCGGGGTGCGAGATTATCGGGAGCGCTTCTCCCCGAAACCGGCAGTACTTGGAAGCCATTGGGGTCGATCAGGTGGTAGACCACCGCGACCCGAAGTGGGAAGAGAAAGTTGGTTTTGTCGACGCGGTCTTGGACCCTATCGGAGGCGAAACCCGGGAGCGTTCCCTGTCCGCCTTGGCGCGTCACGGCATCTTGGTAGCCCTGACCTCCGACGCCCGGAACGTCTCTTCCCAGCGGGTCAAGTGGATGCTGGTAAAGCCTCAGGAGCGGCAGCTTTCGGACCTCATGTCCAGGCTCGAGGCAGGAAACCTCCGGGTAACCGTTACTACCGTCCCGGGGCTCGAGGGGATTCCCCAGGCCCACATTATGAGCCAGACCGGCCACGTCCGGGGCAAGGTGGTTGTGGAGATCTGAGCGAAGGCGGCTCTAGAGAATCCCGACCGCCTTCGCTGCCTCCTCAGACACTTCGAGAATCTTGTCCAGGTCCTCATCCTCATGGATGGCCATGTAGGAGGTCCGCACTAGAGCGCGGTTGGGCGGGACCGCCGGGCTGACTACCGGATTGACGTAAACCCCGTGCTCGTAGAGATAGTTCCAGAAGTGGAAGGTCTTCTCGTCGTCCCCGATTATCAGAGGGATAACCGCGGTTTCCGTCGTCCCGATATCGAAGCCGATCCGTCTAAAGCCATCCTGCATCTTGGAGGCGATCTGCTGGAGTCTCTGCACCCGCTCGGGCTCCTCTTCGATAATGTCGAGGGCTTTCATCGCCGCCGCAAGGTTGGACGGGGGCATGCTCGCGCTAAAGATGAGAGGCCTCGCGTGGTGTTTGATAAAGTCGATGACAACAGAATCTCCGGCGACAAAGCCGCCGATGGAGCCAAACGACTTGGAGAAGGTGCACATCACCAAGTCCGCCAAGGAGGTATCGCCGTAGTGCTCCAGGGTTCCCCGTCCCGTCTCGCCGACCACACCGATGGCATGGGCCTCGTCGAGGTAGATGCGGGCGTTGTACCGGTCGGTAATGCGCCGAATCTCCGGCATCCGGGCGATATCCCCCTCCATGCTAAAGACCCCGTCGGTTACGAGAAGGACCGAATCATCCTCGGGAATTCCTTCGAGAATCTCCTCCAACTGCGCCATGTTGTTGTGCTTAAACCGGTGCACCTGCGCTCCGGCGTGCATCCCCTGACTCAAGAAGATACCGTCCATAATCGACGCGTGGTTCAACTTGTCGGTTATGATGTGGTCGCCCTTACCGACGAGGGCCGAGATTGCCCCGAGGTTCGTCTGGTAGCCCGTGGTAAAGCAGAGGGCGCTTTCCCGACCTACGAAGGCCGCCAGACGCTCCTCGAGCTCTTCGTGGAGCTTGAGGGTCCCGTTCATAAAGCGGGAGCCGGAGCAGCTGGTACCGTAGGTAACAATTGCCTCCTTCGCCGCCTCCCGGACCCGGGGATCCAGGGATAACCCGAGGTAGTTGTTCGACCCCGCCATAATAAGCTCTTGACCCTCGGAAACCACGCGGCTGCCGCGGTACGCCTCTATGGGGCGAAAATAGGGGTAGAGCCCCCGCTCCCTAAACGCCCGGGCCGTGGTAAAAGCGGAGCACTTTTCGAAAACGTCGCCGTTAGTCTGGGTGATGTCATGCTCTGTAGTACTCATCGTTAAGTCCTGTCCCTCGAAAGAAGCGGATTCGATACGTTAAGTGTAATTCTTTTGTGCACCCGGCAGCAATCGACGCGCTACAATACGCCCGTCCGCCGGTAGTCGGCCACGGTCCGGCGGATTCCCGACTGGAAGTCGACCTCCGGTGTCGCTCCCGTGGCCTTCCGGAGCTTAGCCGCCGTGCAGCTCCAGGCCGGTTGGACCGCCTCTTTAACCTTCTGAAGGTTAAAGAACGACGGCTTCCGCGTAATCCTCTGGACTCCCGTCGCAACGAGGGCCGCCAGAAGAACCAGAACCCTCGGCAGGGGCAGACGAAGGGTCCGTTTTCCCAGGACCGTCGCGATCGCCTTCTGGAAGGCATCGACCGTGACGATCGGCGGGTCGGCCGCATAGTAGACCTCGCCCGAAGGCGCCGAGGTCTCGGCTACTGCCATCATCGCCTGCACCAGGTTCTCGACATAGATTAGGCTCAACTCGGTATCCCTCCCCAGGTAGCCGACCCGGATTCCCCGGGAGACCGCGCGGAAAATCGATACGAATCCGGGGTCCCGGGGACCGTAAACCGCTGCGGGCCGGAGAATGGCGGACCAGAGACTTTCCCGATGCTCCAAGATGTACTCCTCCGCCGCAAGCTTGCTCCGGCCGTAGTGAGTTATCGGTTGGTCCGGGTCCCCTTCGGTTCTGGGGCGCCCCGGCGGATTCGGCCCCCCGGCGGCGAGAGAGCCGGCAAAGACCAGCCGCGGGGCGCCGGATCCCGGAGGCGTGGCTGGAGGGCGGGTGCCGCCGCCGTCCGTCTGTGTGCCGACAAGGGCGTTTACCAGGTTGACGGTGCCGTCGAAGTTCGTCCGGAAGTAGCCGATCTTGTCGACGGCGATAACCGTACCGGCGAGGTGGTAAACCACATCGGCACCGTCGACCCCCTTTTTCAGCGCGTCGAGGTCGCTCAAGTCCCCGTCGATCACCTCGAGGTTATCGGGGAAACCGGCGCCCAGCTCGGCGATCAAGGCGCCCCGTTCTCCGGCATTCCGGATAAGGCACCGAACCTGCCACCCCAAGGAGAGGAGCTTTCGGACCAGGTGGAAGCCGATAAACCCCGGTGCGCCGGTAACGAAGGCTATCATTCTTTTTTCCTATAACCCCTTCTCGTAGATCCGGTAGGTCTTGTAGATCCGGCCCCCGATCTTTTCCAAGGGGTTGCGGATAGCGTAGTTATCCTCGAGGACCCAGGACATCTCGGAAGAGTGGTATCCCCTCTTCCGGCCTCGTTTGAAGGCCTCGTAGTAGAGTACCGTATCGATCGCCGAGCCGCGGTACTTCTCCATCACGCCCAGGGCGAGGGTCCGGATGTGCTTGACCTTCTTGAGCTCCAGGAGCATCCGGATTAGTCCGAAGGGAAACAGGCGGCCCTTGGCCACCTTGATAGCCTGGTTGGCGTCGGGAACCGAGAGGGCGAAGCCTGCGAGTTCTCCGTCCACGAAGGCAAAGAACACCAGCTCGGGATCGACGATGGTCTTGAGATCCTTCGCCAGATGCCGGAATTCCTCCTCCGTCATCGGAACCGCCGACCAGTTCTCGTACCAGGCCTCGTTGTAGACCCTCATCGCGAGCTCGACGTCCCGGTCGAAGTTCTTCATGTCGATCGGCCGCACGGTAACGTTCTTTCGCTTTTTGACCAGATCGACTCCCCGCTCGAGACGCTCGGGGATGGCCCCGGGATCTTCGATCCAGTAGGCGTAGAGATCCTTCGCCTTCCGGTATCCGCAGGCTTCGATCAGTTCCGGGTAGTACGGCGGGTTATGGGGCATCATAATAGCCGGAGAGCCGTCGAACCCGTCTATCAGCACCCCCAATTCCTCGTTTGTCGACCAGCTAAAGGGTCCCCGGACGCTCTCGCAGCCCTGTTCCTTAAGAAGCTCTTCGGCATGGCCGAAGAGGGCCCGGGCCACATCGACGTCGTTTTCGCACTCGAAGAAGCCGAAGGAGCCGACGGCCTCCTTCCAACGCTCGTTGTAGCGGTGGTTGATGTGGACCGCCATCCGGCCTGCCGGCTTCCCGTCCCGGGTGGCCAAAAGGAGCACCGACCAGGCGTGCCGGTGATAGGGGTGCTTCGCCGGATCGAGAAGCGTCTTGAGGTCGACGTTGAGGGGCTGGACCCAGTAAGGGTCTTCGGAGTAGATCTTTTTCGGGAGCGCGATAAAGTCCCTTATGAGAGGGCTCGGTGCCCTGAATTCCAGAACTTCGATCTGGGATTCGGTCTCGGTGGATACCATAGGCTTTATAGTACGCGATCCGGGGCACCCCGCCAACGGTACCCTTGCACCGGACCCTTTTTCGGCCCTTGCACCGGAGGCCCGGCCCGGCAAAGAATAGAAGCGTGGAAGCCCTATTCGACCTCGATCCCGGGCGTGTCGTTCTCCTATCCGAGGAAGATAAGGAGGGCGCCATCGCCGTCCTTGTGCAGCTTATCGCCGATACCATTCCCGGAATAAATCAAGAACGCCTCTTGAGCGCGGTCCGCTTTCGAGAGTCGCAAATATCATCCAGGGTTGCCCCGGGGATCGCGATTCCCCATGCCGTTCTGCCGGAGATCGACGGTGCGCATGTTGCCCTCGGATTGCACACCGGGGGGATAACCTGGGACGCGGCGGATGACTCTCAGGTTCATCTTGTCGTCCTCCTCGCAAGTAACGAGCAGCAGCATCTCCCACAGCTCGCGGCGGTAGCCCGGGCGTTGAAGGATCAGGGTTTTTCCCGCTCCCTTCTCCAGGCCGAGGACAAGGATGATCTTGTCCGTCGCCTTCGGGAGGGGCGCCTTCAGGTTCCGTCGAAGCTTGCGCTTTCCGACGAGGCAATCTCCCGGGGGATTATAGAAGCAGCGTTGTCCCTTTCGGCGCGGATCGAGAACTCCCGGGTTGTCGTCCACAGCGACGCGATTTCCCGGGGGGAGGATCTCCGGCGCCTCCTCGAAGGTCGCTCGGTGGTGGTGGCGGGACACACTCGATCAGAGAGCGAGGCTTTCGGCAGCTTTGCCGTGCCCTTCCAAGGGCTCCGGCGGCCGGCACAACTCCACCTCGACCTGTTGTATCTGGCCTCCCGGGGGCACCTCGACGGCGTCGGGTTCTCGGTCAGCGTCTACGGGGAGCCGGGGTCCAACCGGCTCGATGCCATACGGCTGATGCCCGTGGAAACGCGCCTCTCCCTCGCCGGGGCCCTGAGCCGGGCGGCCCTCCCGGAGGATCTCGACGAGCACGTGCTAACCCGGACGGTGCAGCTTGTCTCCGAGTTGGCCGCCGAGGGGAGGGAGGGCAAGGCGGTGGGGACGCTCTTTGTGATCGGGGACACCGAAGCCGTGATCTCCCACATCGAGCAGCTGATAGCCAATCCCTTCCGGGGCATCGAGGAACGAGAACGGAACATCCTCGACCCGAGCCTCGAGGAATCGATCAAGGAATACGCCAAAATAGACGGGGCGTTTATCGTTCGAGGAGACGGGGTTATCGTGGCCGCCGGAGCGTATCTGGTGGGACGTCCTCCGAAGGAGGCGCTCCATCCGGGCCTCGGAGCCCGACACGCCGCGGCCCTGGGCATCACCGCGCTTACCAACGCCGTGGCCCTGGTCCTCTCGGAGTCGACCCGGACTGTCTCGGTCTTTCACGCCGGGCAGCGGGTGACGACTCTCTAGTTCGAGACATCGGGTGCCGGGTTGGAGACGCGGTCCTGCTACACCGAGCTCCCTAGGTGACGCTCCCGGGCTATCTGGGCACCTTCCGGCGCTTGGAATATTAGGAGGAGCTCCGCCGTCTCGTGCCCGGAGTTTCGGAAATTGTGGGGTTCCGTCGCCTCGAAGAGAAGGCTATCACCCTTCGTTAAGGTATACGTCCGGGGTCCGACACGGCACTCGAGCTCTCCCTGGAGACAGTAGAGAAACTCCTGCCCCGGGTGCACTAGATTGCCGGTTCCGTTGGGGCTTCCGCCGGGCTCTATCGTCGCGACAAAGGGCTCGAGCTGTTGGAGCCGGAGCCCGTGTCCGAGGCTCGCCATCGTTATGGTTCCCACCGTCGCCGCGAGGCGCTTGTGACGGGGAACAAAGACGGCCCTCGTCTCCTCCGCAGCCCGAAAGAGGTCCGTAATACCCACCGAAAGGGCGTTTGCCAGGGCGTGGAGGGAGGCAACCGTCGGCGAGTTTTCTCCCCGCTCGATAAGGCTGATGGCGTTTATCGAAACGCCGGAGAGTTCCGAGAGCTTCCGTAAGGAGAGCCCCCGCTGCTCTCGAAAGAAGCGAACTCTCCCACCGACGTCCGGGGGCTTCCGTTCAATGTCTCTTTCCATACTAAAGTGTACAATAGTACTTAATAGTGGTAAAATGGAAGGGAAATGAACCCGAAAGTGGACGTCTTCGGCCCGGTGCCCTCGAGGCGCCTGGGGCGAAGCTTGGGGATAAACAACATCTTCCCGAAGGTCTGCAACTACTCCTGCGTCTACTGCCAGATAGGAAACACCCTTGTCATGGAAACCGACCGACGGGAGTTCCTTCCGCTCCAAGAGCTCCTCGGAGACGTCACCCGCCGTGTCCGGGAGATCCTTCGAAAAGGGGAGCGTCTAGACTACCTCACCTTTGTTCCCGACGGCGAGCCGACTCTCGACGTCAACCTCGGCCGAGCCATTGAGGGACTCAAACCCCTCGGGGTACCGATTGCCGTCATCACCAACGCGTCGCTCATTCGGAGAGCAGACGTGCGAAGGGAGCTCGGGCTCGCCGATTGGGTCTCCCTGAAATTCGATGCCCTCGAGCCCAAGCTCTGGCGCCGGGTAAACGCACCCCACCGCGCCTTGGACATCGGCAGGATAATGGAGGGTGCCCGCCGCTTTGCCGGGGAGTTTACCGGGACTCTTACGACCGAGACGATGCTTGTTCGGGGTACCAACGATACCGAAGAGAACCTCGAGCCCCTGTCCGCGTTTCTCGCCTCCTTGTCCCCGGCGGTCGCCTACCTTTCGGTTCCCACCCGACCCCCCGCGCGGAACTGGGTGGAAGCCCCGGAACCCGAAACGCTTGCCCGAGCCTTCCGCGTCTATGCCGGCCGGCTGCCCCAGGTGGAATACCTGATCGGGTACGAGGGGAACGCCTTTTCCTCCACCGGAGACGTCGAACGGGACCTCTTGAGTATTACCGCCGTCCATCCGATGCGCCGGGAGGCGGTGGACGATCTTTTGCAGCGAAACGGCGCCGAGTGGGATTCCGTTCAGAGCTTGATGGACAACGGCCGACTCGTTTCCGCCGACTTCCAGGGGCAACGCTTCTACCTCCGGCCCGTGGGCGGACGCTGAACGGGACCGCGTTCGACAACGGGTCCGCATTTTGAAACGGCCCGCGGCTCGGCTACTCCACCAAAGCTACCGCGATCTCGCCGGCCACCCGGGCGTTGCTCCGGACTAGGGCGATGTTGGTCTCGAGGCTTCTTCCGTCGGTTAGCTCTACGATGCGCCCGAGGAGAAAGGGGGTTACCTCTTTGCCGGTAATTCCCTTCCGGTCCGCCTCCGCCACCGCGGTGTCTATTACCTTGTTGATGAACTCCGGCGCCAAAGCCGCCGACTCGGGCACCGGGTTAGCCACCAGAACCCCGCCGCCGAGGCCCGAATCCCACCGGCCCCGAAGAATGGCCGCGACCTCCTGCGGCCCGTCGACTCGGTCTGTGACCGGGAAGCCGCTGTCCCGGGTGTAGAAGGCGGGGAAGGCGTCGGTGCGGTACCCCAGGACCGGAACACCGAGGGTCTCGAGGTACTCGAGGGTCTTTCCGATGTCCAGAATCGACTTGACCCCGGCGCTTACCACGGCGACTGGTGTCCGGGCGAGCTCGTAGAGATCCGCCGAGACGTCCATCGTTTGGGAGGCACCCCGGTGGACACCGCCGGTTCCGCCGGTGGCAAAGACCCGGATTCCCGCCCAGTCGGCGCCGATCATAGTCGTCGCGACGGTGGTCGCGGCGGTTTGACGCCGAGCGAAGGCCGACGCGAGATCTCGGCGGCTCGCTTTCCGGACGCCTTGCTCCTTGGCCAGATAGGTAAGCTCTTCGTCGGCGAGCCCGATGCGAAATCGCCCGTCGATAATCGCCACGGTCGCCGGCACCGCGCCGGCGCTTGTTACATCCTCTTCCACCTGCCGGGCGGTTTCCAGGTTCCGGGGAAAGGGCATGCCGTGGGAGATAATCGTCGACTCCAGCGCCACTACGGGTCTGCGAGCCTTAAGCGCCTCGGCAACTTCTTCTGCAACGACGAGATAGTCGGCTCTGTCGCTCCTGGTTTTGTGCACTTCGGACTCCTATTTCGGCTCGAGGGTCGAGGCCCTGCTCGCAACGACCCGGGCCGCGGTTTTCGTGCCCTCTTCGAGGGCGCTTTCCACGCCCTCCCCCCGGAAGAGGGCCCCGGCGAAGCCGGCGACAAAGGCGTCTCCGGCGCCGGTTGCGTCGATTTGCTCCGCTTCGACCACGGCTAGCTCCCGGGTGCTTCCCGTCTCGTGGTCGGTCCAACGCAGCCCCCGGCTCCCTCGGGTCAGGATGGTGTGCCGCGGCCGGAGTCCCTCGGAAGGTGTCTCTCCGGGGGCGGCGATGCCGCAATGGGGTAGCTCCTCTTCGTTGGGGGTGACGGCAAAGAGCGTCCCCGAGAGCCCCTGAAGGCGCTCCGCCTTCCGGTTGCTTACCGGGTCTACGATCAAGGGGACGCCGGCGGCTTCGGTAACGGTGACGATCCGTTGGAGGGCCGCCCGCGAGAGGTTGGTCTCGGCTACGGCAAGGGCGGCCCCGGCAATCGTTTCTCTGTGGGCTTCGATAAAGTCTACACCGAGGGACTCGATAACGGAAAGATCGGCGGCGGCCACTTGGAGCTCTCCCTGCCGGTCGAGGAGGGCAATGTAGATACCGCCGTGCGCTTTCTCCAACCGGAGGACCCCCCGGACGTCGACCCCGGCGTCGGTGGTCTGCCGGAGGGCGTAATCCGAAAAAGGGTCGTCTCCGGTAGCGCCGAAGAGGCGCACCGGAACCCCGAGAACCGCCAAGTTTGCGGCGATGTTCCGGCCGACGCCACCGGCGGTAAGCTCCACACGGCTCGGAGTGGAGGTTCGAGAGTCAAAGCCGTCGGCGACGGGCGTTGCGTGGAGATCCACGCTTATCCCCCCGATTACCGCGACGTAGCGATCCGAGGTCATGGAGTATTCTACCGTTCCCGTTCGGACGTGTAACGCGCCTCGAGGGCCTCGACGTTCTTTATGCTCTTCCGGATCCAGTCGAGGTAGATCTCTTTGCGAGCCTCTTCCGGGAGGGTCCATTCGATTTCCGAGGCGCGGAGGCGCCGGGTCAGCTCCTGGAGGCAGAGGGCCACGGAAACCGAGATGTTAAAGCTCTCGACGAAGCCGTGCATCGGGATCCAGAGCGCCCCGTCGGCCCCGGCGATTGTCTCCGGCGTTAACCCGGAAATTTCCGTACCGAAAAGGAGCGCAACGGGGCCCGCCTTGAGATCCAGCTCGTCCAGCGGCACGGCGTCCTCCCGGCGAGCGGTGGCGACGGTGCGGTAGCCGGCCTTCCGGAGGGCCCCGAGAACCGCTTCCGGCTCCGCTTCGGGCCCCTGGTACCGGTGGAGGGTTAGCCACTGGGAGGTCCCGAGGTCGATATCCGGATTGGTCCGGTAGCGGTTCTTCCGCTCCACGATGTGGACGTCCTGGATCCCGAAGGCGTCGCAGCTACGCAGGACCGCGCTCCCGTTATGCGGCTGGTAGAGGTCTTCGAGGACCACCGTCAGGTGCCGGGTCCGTTCGGAGAGCACCTCCAGCATTCGCCGGCGACGCCGTTCGGTAACGAACTCCGAGAGGTAGGCAAGCAGATCCGGGTCCATGGAATCCGATTGTATCCACATCCGCCGATTGCGCCAGGGCCAGGATCGAGTGTTGGACAGATTTCGCCTTAGTCCGTTAAGATGATGTCGACAAGCAATGAAGTCCGACGGCGAGGACACCCTACCCAAGTACTACCTTATCGCGAACGCGGTCGTCGAGCGCATCAAAGCGGGGGAGCTCGAGCCGGGGATGAAGGTCCCCAGCGAGAACGAGATTATCCGAGAATACGGCGTCAGCAATACGACCGCCCGGAAGGCGCTCCAGGAGATCGAGCTCGCAGGGTGGGCGAAGAGAGTCAAAGGGAAGGGAACCTTTGTCTTGAGAAAAGACGTTATCCGGTCGGCGGACCGTATCGTCAGCTTTACCCGGAACATGCTCGACGCCGGGTACACCCCTTCCTCCCGGGTAATCGACGCCCGGGTTGTAGACGGGTACACCGCCACGATCAACGGCCGGAGCTACACCGTAAGCGGGCCGGTCTACCGCCTCCAGCGGCTCCGGTTTGCCGACGATATTCCGATGCTCTTCGAGACGCGGTATATCTCCGGGCAATTTTGTCCCGGGATTCTCGACCAGGACCTGACACAATCGCTCTACGCCATCTACGAGAACGTCTACCGGGTCGAGTTGACCGAAGAAGTAATCCAGATGAGCTGTGCGGTTATTTCCTCCGCCCAAGACAGGGAACTCTTTGACCTAGAGGAAGGCGTCCGGGCTTTCCTCATCGAAGGGGCGACCTTCTGCGGAAAGGGCATCCCCCTCGAGATGGAACGGAGCGTCTACCGGGGCGACAAGTACCATTTCGCGATAACCGCGACCAAGTAGCCGGGCCTCCGGGGCCGCTACTCCTTGTCGTCGTTCTTCTCGATCTTCCGCTTCTCCTCTTCTTCCTCTTTCTGCTCTTCCTTCAGGCCATTCTGAAACTCCTTTTTCGCCTGGCCCAAAGATCGCGCAAACTTCGGCACCGCGGAGGCGCCGAAGAGCACCAGCCCGGCCGCGACAATTACCACTATTTCCGTTGTTCCGATCATCTATGTATCCTCCGTATGCTTCTCTTCGGTTTGTTGTTTCTCCGGTTCACTTCTTGGCGCTCGGGACTGGGACGGTCCGCTATTAGCATTGTCCATCCGCTCGATGTCCCGGGCGATCGACTGTAGGTCCGAGTTGACGGCTCTCGAGAACTTCCGGATCTGCCGGACAAGATTGCCGAACTTCCTCATCACCTTCGGGACATCTTCGGGTTTCATAAACAGAAACACCACCAGGGCCACAATGGCGATCTCCGCCCATCCGATTCCGAACATCCTATGCCTCTCCGAAATGGAAAATGCGCGCGACGAGGATGGTTCCGAAGAAAAGTATGATAAGCGGAACCGCCACGATCAACTGCGAGACAAAGTCCGGGGGAGTAAAAATAGCCGAAAGGGGAAAGACGGCCACAATGACGTATCGCCACGCCTTCAGGAGGGCTTTCCGCTTGAGGACGTTGAGGACCATCAGAATCTCGAGGACCACCGGCAATTGCACCAGGAGTATCAAGAGGAACAGGAGCTGCAGCACGTAGAAAATGTTCTTACCGTACCCCAATAGAATCCCGACCTGATCGGGAATAAAGCCCATTCCCGTCAAGAAGCGGATCGAGATCGGGATCATATGAAAATAGCCGTAATAGAAGGCCAGTATCGCCAGGACAAAGCTGGCCGCAAGGGTAGATCCGACGATGCGTCTTTCCCTGGGCAGGAGTCCGGGAAATACGAAGGCTATGATATTGAACAGGTGGATGGGGATCGACAGGATCGTTCCGGCGATTACCGACAGCTTCATTTTGACGACGAAACCCTCGAAGATGGTGTTGACGAACATGGTGTTATCGAGGGTCTGATTCAAGTTCTCGAAGGGCTCGGAAAAGAACGCGAAGATCCAATCGAAAAGGACAAATCCGGCGACGGCCCCTAACAGCACTGCTGCGGCGGAGACGATGATCCTTCTTCTGAGTTCTTTGAGATGCTCAACAAACGTCGCTTCCTTTGCCAACTCAATGGTCCCCTACCGCAAAAGCCCACCAAGGGTGATGCACGTATCGAACCGCATAGTAGCACATCGACATTCGTTATCCAATCCGGGGCG
>JBKHCS010000079.1:0-13636 GCA_046541715.1 Spirochaetaceae bacterium | reverse complement strand
CCAGCAGTTGTTCCCTGCTGCAAAAGCCCGCGTTTCTTTCCTATCCCTTCCCGGGTCCAGGAGAATGATATGGCGTGCCTTCTCGATCCACACCTCCGATGGCGTTGGGCCCTGCATTGCCGCCGCCACGGAGACGGCGGCGGTCGATGCTGTAGTGGATAGGTTGCTTATCCTGGCCTACCGACGTCTCAGCTTCAGGATTCTGATGGATGTCGCCTCGAGTACCATTAAGCTCACCGGCATGGTGCTGCTCATCGCCGGCGCCTCTACGGCCTTTGTGAGCGTCTTCTTCAACGCGACGGGGACCCATCGTGCCAATACCCCAGATGGGATCGAGACGATTCTGGGGCGAGAGGTTCCCCGGCGCTTCCGGATCGTGCAGAACGATTGCGGCGACGCCGCCGGCCACCGCCACGTCGGGATCACCGACGGCGGAATCGACATCTCCATCCTTGGAGAATTCTTAGACTGCGATGTGAAGATCCTGACCGGCTTCGTCGAGCCCCAGTTCTTTTCCGGGATGTCCGGCGGCGGCAAGGCGGTCATGCCGGGATTGGCCCTTCTCGAGACGATCCAGCGCAACCATAGCGCCGCCCGCATGGATCACCCGAAGGCAATCCGCTCTGGGAGGAGATACGCCAGGCGGCGCTCTTCGCCGAGCCAACCTTTCTGCTCAACGTGGCCCTAAACCGCGACCGGCACGTCACCTCCGTCTGTGCCGGCGACTTTCTCGAGGCCCACCGGGTCGGCTGCGACTCGGTCCGGGCGCACGCCATGGCCCCGGTGGACGGGCAGTTCGACATTGTCATCACCAGTAACTCCGGAACGGCGGACATATCGCCGCCACCGTCCGGGGCGGTTCAAACCGGCGTTTTTCTCCATGATAGAGGCGGCGTTGAGACCATCTCCCACAATGCGATGCTATCGTCTTCCACCGTGGCTGTTCACCTCCACCGCCTTTTGCGCCACGCAATGGGACTCTACCAGAAGCTTCTCGGTTTGGTTTGGATAAGGCGCCCACTCTATCACTACGGAGGGCCCTCCATAATCGAGGAACTGCCCCATTGCTCCCAGGTCGGATTGCTCGATAAGGCTGTGCGTATCGTCGACCATTTCCATCGCGGAATAGGAACCGCAGCATGTCGTCCGGACTGTCATCCTCGGTACACCCACGGAGGCGGTACGGTCAGCGACACGCTCTACCTGGGATCTTCCTATGAGCTTCAGCGATCCTGGCTGCGGGCGACTACAAAGAAGCGTATCGTTTGAAGGTATGGATGCCGCCGGCAAGGGGTTCCGGTTCCGGAGACGTAACGGTAACCATAAGCAAGACGACGGCGTCGGGAAACGACCGGCGGAAGGTGTTCGCGTTCCCCGGCTCGTTGTCGATCGCAAGCACCACTGTCCCGATGCGTTCCACTGTTTCGATTGCCCTCTGCTTAAACGCGATATCGTCGTCCGCCGGAGCGGGCTTAAAAAGAAACTCCGTATTCGGTCCTGTCGGGAGGCCATGGGAACGAAAAGACGAGATTGTCCCATCGCTCATGTTGGGCTTATCACGGCCGGTTAGATAGACGAGAACGAGTCCGAGCTCTTGGAGCCACCGGAGAAACCTGCGGACACCGGGGTAGGGACAGTCGCAAGCGAGCCACCTGTTGGAGAAGAAACGCTCGGCCCAGAAGCGCTCGAGCTCGTGTGTCTTCCCGGCAGTAAGGCCCGCTTCTCTTGCTACCTTGGCTGCCACGCCCCAGCCGAGATCCCCGTCCGTCAACCCGGGAACAATTGCCGCTATTTCCGGGAACTGCTTCGCCGCAGCCTGGAGGATACTCCGGTTTCGGGGAGCTGTGTCCATAATCGTACTGTCGATGTCGATTACTGCGACCGGGTTCGGCGGCAATGGTCGTAGTCGATCGATCAGCCAGCGTGGCTCGAGAGTGTCGATCTCAATGTGGGTCCCGGGAGTGGCTTCCTTCTTGTGTGATGATCGCATGGTTTCTCCAGAATTTGATTGTGTGGGGAAGCTCAGAAGGCGTAAGCTCCGGGTTGTGGATCTCCCGGGGCGCGCGAAGTCCCGGATACAGGGTGTGAATAGCGAAGGCGTCGACATCCCATTTGCCCGTACGCCGGGGTCGAAGGGTCGCTACCAGGGGACGGAGCATTTCCAGTACGGAGTCCGGCCATCGCCACTGGAAGTCTTCTCCGAACGGCTTGGAGGTCGTGCCACCGTCCCTGGTGCTATTGCTCATCGTCCTCATCTTTCCTTCGTTACTTTAGCCCGGAGGTCATGTAGCCCTTGATGAAGCGTTTCTGGAAGATAACGAAGAGCATCAAGAGCGGCAAAGCCACAATGAGCGTGGCCGCAGACAAAAGGCCCCATTGGGCACCGATTTCCCCGAGTTGGGTAAACCGGGCAAGCCCCGCCGTGAGCGGGCGCGCCGATTCGCTTTGCGTAACGACAAGGGGCCAGACCAGGCTATTCCAGTGCCAATTAACGCTCGAGATCGAAAAAGCGAGGATGCTCGGTACGGTCATCGGAAGATAGACGTGCCAAAGCGTTCGAGCCCAATTACATCCGTCCACCACCGCCGCATCGTAGTAGTCTCGGGGAACCGTGAGGAAAGACTGTCGGAGCAAGAAGGTTCCAAAGGCGCTTCCCCAGAAGGGCATCGCCATGGCGAGAATCGTGTCGTAGAGCCCGAAGACTCGGATCGTCTGGAAATTCGGTACCAACAGCGCCACCGTTGGAATCATCATCTGTGTGAGAATAATGGTGAACAGGAGTTTCTTTCCTCGGAATTTGTAAAGTGCGAAGGCGAAACCGGCAATGCTGCTGGTTACCAACTGAACGGAGAGGATTATGGTAACGAGGAGTACCGTGTTCCGAAAGTAGAGAGCGAAGGGAGCTGTGTTAAAGGCCCGGAGGTAGTTCTGAAGGCTCAAGCCCGACCCGAACCAAATCTGTCCCCGGGCAAAGGGTTCGCCGAAGGGCCGGAGGCTCGCGATGACCGACCAGACCAGGGGCATCGACCAGAGAATGGCCAAAACCACACCGAATGCGATACCAAGAAAAAGCGAGGCCCTACGCATCGTTCGACCTCCGTTCGCTGATTAAGAAATTGCTAACGGTAAAGAAGAGCAAGAGCACCACCAGGATTACGGTGATGGCAGAGGCTCGCCCCACGTTAAGGCTGTCGAAGCGAACCAGCCAGAGGTGATACAGAAGCAGCGCGCTCCGATTGCTTGGTCCCCCTTGAGTCATAACGAAGACATGATCGATGACCCGGAAGGCTCCGATGACCGCAACGGTGGTAACGAAAAGCGTTGTTCTTCGCAAGAGCGGGAGCGTAAAGTAGAAAAAGGTCACCACCGGTCCGGCGCCCTCGATCCGCAGCGCTTCGTAAACGTCCCGGGGTAGATTCTGAACACCCGCGAGGTAGAATATCATATAGAAGCCTGCGTCCTTCCAAAACGCGACCACAACCAGAGACCAGAGGGCCAGGTCCGGATTACTAACCCAGTTCTGAGGACCCGTGTATCCGAAGAAACCCAAGAATTGGTTGAAGAGTCCGTAGCCCGGTGTGAAGAAAAAGAGCCATATCGTCGCCGCGGATACCATGGGGAGAATGGTCGGATGGAACATGGCCGCCCGAAACCGTGAGAATCGATCGTGTTGAAGCCAGAGAGCCAAGAAAAGCGCCGCGACCACCCAGAGTGGAACCAGCGTTACCACGTAGCGTACCGTATTCCGCATAATCTGGAGAAACTCCTCGCTGGAAAAGAGGTCTACGTAGTTGCCTAGTCCGTAAAACACCGGTTCGCGAAAGCGCGGTATGTTGAGTCGATGTTGAAAGAGGCTCCCGACGATGCTCGCCAGTGTGGGATAGACGGTAAAGAGAAGCACAAACACGAGCGTCGGAAGAATGAGCAGATAGGGAAGCAAAGGATTCGCCCTTTTCATAGTACCTCCAAGAGCGGCAGGGCCCTCGGGCCCTGCCTGCTCTGCCGTCAGGACGGCGTCTTATCGGAAATCCGCGAGGGCGGCGTCGGCGTCTCTTTGAGCCGCTTCCATAGCCACCGCAGCGGACATTTCGCCGTTAAAGGCCGCCTGGATATAGTTGTGGAAGATGTTTCGCACTTCTCCCAAGTTCTGCACGGCGAGTTCTTTTTCCGCCGTCGCAAGAACGTCGCGGGTCATTCCGGCTTGCGGATTCTCGCTGATGTAGGACTGCATGCTCTGCTGTGCATAAGCACTATTTCGGGTTGCGATATAGCCGGTTTGGATGGAGAAATCGGCCGCACGGGCCGGCTCGGTCAAGAAGAGCGCGAAATCGAACGCCGCTTGCTTCTGCGCTTCGGAGAGGCCCGCAGTCATGTAGAGATTACCGCCTCCGGGAACGCTGTAGAACCCACCGTCCCGGCCGGGGATCGCTGCCACGCCAACGGTAAAATCGGCCTGATCGAGCACATTCGACAGGCTTCCCGAACTGTGGACTATCATCGCCGTGTTGCCCGAGACAAAGTTCGGAACTACGTTGCCCCAGGATGCCTGGACGCCCGCCGGGGTGGCGTTCCACTCTCGGGAGAGGCTGATGTAGTACTCGATCGCGTCAACGACTTCCGGCTCGTCAAAATAAACATCGGTGTCCGAATCCCCGACGATGTTCCGGCCCGCGCCGATAGCAAGGGGCTGAAAGAGCCAGTAGGGCCAGTCGGAAGGCCACTCGATACCCCACCGCGCAACGTTACTTCCTTCGCCCTCGGTGAGCGCCGAGGCAGTCCTGGCAAGAGTTTCCCAGTCGGTCGGTATCCCTAGCCCTGACTCGGCCAGGAGGTCTGCGTTGTAGTACAATACGACGGCGCTACGTTGGAACGGAAGGCTCCAGAGGTCGTCGCCGTAGTACGAGTTTTCGAGGAAGGCCGGCAGAAAGTCGTCGAGATACTCTTGACCGCTATCCATAGCCTCGACGAAGGGTGTGAGGGGCTCGATGTACTCTGCGTTCGCGAGGTCGAAAAGATCGGTGGCGAGCATTACGGCGAGGGCGGGAGGGGAGCCGCCGCCGTCTATCGTTGTTTGGACGGTGGTTTTTACGTCACCGTAGCCCCCGGCGTAGACGGTCTCGACCGTCACATTCGGGTTGGCATCCATAAATTCTTGGGCGTACTGGTCCAAGATTTGCGTTACCGGTGCGTCGACAGCCACCGGATAGGCAATTTGGATCGTTACCGACTCCGGGGTTGCCGGGTCGGACTGCCCGCCGGCAAAGGCGGTTACGGCGACGAACGCCCCTAGGACGACGAATAGCATCTTCTTTGGCATTGGTTACTCCTTGCCGTTGAGTTTTTTTACCGTCGTCTCTTTTAGGAGACGACGAGTATCTTCGAGTGTTGTGAGGTGGGTATCGACTTCGTCGCGATACAGAACCTCGTAGGAAAGCAACAAGAGATTCGCGAAGTGCATGGGGACCGCCATACTGTTCTTGAATCCAATCTCTCCTCGAGGCACGTGGATAAACAGGTCGACTCCGTCTACGTAGTCGGGATGTATGGTCGCCGACACTAGAGTGGTCCAGCTACCGCGAGCCGCTACTATTTCCGAAACTCGATAGAGCCAGGTGTCGTCGTCGCTGTAATGAAACAGCAACAACACGTCACCGGCAGTAGCGGTGTGGAGCGCCTCGGCGACGTGCCGCTCGTCCTGGGAGACGAGAATAGTCGGTAACCCGTACCGTGGAAGGCGTGTGGCTACGTAGTGGGCGGCGTAGTGCCCCGTGGATTGTCCCATCACGAGAACCGAGCGAGCGTCGTGGAGTCGTCTCGAAACGAGCTCGAGCGTTTTCGGATCGAGGGATTCGTGGAGGCGCTGGAGCGCGCGTGCGTCTACGGATGCGGCTTCGACGGTTAGCGCCGAGACGGACCCAACCCGCTCCAGGACGTTCCGCGTGGCACTGAGCGAATTGATCTGGGTAGAGAAGAATTGCTCCAGGTTGGATTGAAACTCGCGGAAGCTCTTGTAACCGAGCCTGCGGAAGCAGTTGATGATCACGGGCTTGCTGACCCCCGCCTGGCCGGCGAGTTCCTGTTGATTGAGTCGGGCGGCCTGCTCCGGCCGGCGATTGACATAGGCGATGAGCGACCGCTCCGCTCGTGAGAGCTCGTGTTCGTTTCGCCGTAGTTTCTCGAGCCACTGACCGCTCATGGGCTCCCTCCTCCAAAGTCAAACATCTATAGAAAAATTGAACTAAAAGACCTTCAAGACGGTTCTTTTGGTACTCTAGAGTAAATAAGTAAGTAGAGTATTAACTTAGTGTGAAAAAGCGATGAGTTTAGACCGCCGGAGCAGCAAACGCGACACCCTTGAGACCGTCGGCGGCGGTCGGGATCGACCCGTCGGTCGGCAGCATCGGAGGCTTCTCTCCTGTCGAGTCCGAGAAAGCGTACTACGATGATATATGCGAAGCGCCGGCCAAAGAAGCTCCCGATAGTACTAACCCAAATGGCATAGAGCCTGGGCCGCACCCCGGCGACTAATATAATGGTAAGACTCACTATCGATGCGGTCCGAGCCACATTGATCACACCAAAGGAGGTTCATATGCCCGTACGGAAAGGTGAAGCAAGTTGGAAAGGAAGCCTGAATAAGGGCGAGGGGTGGATAAAGACCGAAAGTGGAGCCCTCGAGCAAGCGAAGTACAGTTTCCCTTCTCGATTCGAAAGCGGCTCGGGTACCAACCCGGAGGAGCTTATCGCAGCGGCTCACGCGGGCTGCTTTTCGATGGCCCTTGCCCTAATGCTCAGCGAGGCAGGGCATGAACCCGAGGCAATCGATACCGTCGCCGGCGTTACGATAGAAAAGCAGGGCGGTGGCTTCGCCATTACCGGGATCCACCTCAAGACGCAGATAAAGGTCGAAGGCATGGACCGGGATGAGGTGCTTGAACACGCGGAAAAGGCCAAGGACGGCTGTCCCGTCTCCCAGGCCTTGAAGTCGGTGCCGATGACCCTCGAAACCGAGGTCGTGTAGAAAGAGATTACAGCGGCTTTACCGGTACGCAAATGTCCACGGTAAAGGTGCGTCCCGTGGAGCCGTCCATCTCCGCCTCCGGGTCTGTGTCCAAGTATTTCTCGTAGCACAACCCGTCCTCCGGCTGGTAACCGCTCTCCGGGAGCCAGACGCCGAAGACCCAGTTCCAGGCGCCTGCGAATTGTGTCGCATCGACGGTGAACCGCGCTTCGGCGTAGGTGCCCGCCGGAAGGGTCAAGCTACCGACCTCGCCTGAGGTCTCGGTTCCCGGCGGCACCGAAATGCCGCAGCTTATCCGGAGCTTCTTCGGATCTACCGTATCGGGGTCGTCGTGGTAGATTACGATCTCTTCGGTGACGCCCCGTTGAATCAGGTTACGGGGAGCCGCCCACTTGTAGAGGGTCGTAAAGAGCCGTTGAAAGAGCTTCTCGTCCCCGAAGTAGGGGCCGGTGTGGCGCACGTAGGCCACGGTCATCTCTTCCTTTTCCTTGACGGTCACGGACTCTGCTGGGAAGGGTTCGGTGATAAGTTCGGGCATATCATTCCTCCTGGAAGTGATTGATCTGTCCGAATCGTACCCCGGCGCCCCGAGGGAGTCTTTGCCGGCCTTGCGATTGACCATGCCGAGATTGCGGAGTCCTCGGTACTGCGAGGCGGACATCCCGTGGGCCAGGCGGAAGGCCCGGGAAAAGGCGGCGAGGTCGGTGAACCCGACCGCGTAGGCGATGTCGGTGATGCTCCTGTCCTTTTGGGTGACCAGGAGCATCGCGGCCTTTTCGAGGCGGAGTCGTTGGACGTACTGCCCCGGGGTCTCGCCGACTTGCGCGAAGAAGATGCGGTGGAAATGGTACTTCGAGAAGGCGGCGACCCCGGCGAGCTTCTCGAGGCTAAGAGGCTCGGCGAGGTGGCCGTCGATGTAGTCCATCGTGCGGTTGACCCGCCGGATGTACTCGGTGCGAGAGCCGTTCACGATGGGGCGATTATACACCGGGGCGGGGCCGTTTCTTGCGGTATCTCGAGATTTCCTCAGTGGTCTTGGCGACGATCTCCCGGACCGAAGGGTGGAGCGAGGCAACCACCGCCGGGGCCCCGAGCTCCGGCTTCGCTTGGAGAAGTGAGCGAAGGTCCGCAAGATCCCTCGCGGCGGTCGCGTCCCCGTACTCGCGACGCTTCGAGTTATAGACCGCCGCCTTTAGCTCGACGAGCCGGACCGGTCGCATGAACCAGGCCCCGGCAGCCTCGTCCCACTCCCGGACCGCGGTCGGATCCGGAAGTTCGAACGGCAAATCCCAATCGTCCCCGGCAAAGAGCGTGTCGATCGGCACCCCGGAAGGCCGATGCTCCGCCCAGTCGGGCCCGAAACGAAAGCTCCCCCCCTTGTCCGCACCCTCGGCCAACCCGCGCCATTCGACCCCTCTTACCAAGACGTCGATGTCCCCGGTTGTCCGGAAGCCTCCCGCCCGGGCGACCGCAACTCCGCCGACCACGGCGTAAACCACCGAGGCGTTATCGAAAAGAGCGTGGAGCTCCCGGAGGATGGGAAGAAACGGAATAGCCGCGGTGGCGTCGCTGACTGCGAGAAGGGCTAATCCGGAAAGCGAGGCGGGACGGCGTCGGGGCATCTTGGGAAAAGTATAGCGCAGCTTCCTTCCCGCCGCATCCCTTCGGCGCGTGAGGGATCGGAGGGGCGCCGGAGGCGGTCTGCCGCCGGAAGGCGGCAGACGGAACCCCCGGAGAGCCCGACCCCGCCCCGGGCCCCGGGGCGGGGACACGCCCCCCTCCTAAACCCAGCGGGGATGGATCGATTATGGCGCCTCAGTCCTCTGCGAAGCCATAATCGAGCCAGTCGTTATTCTTCCACAGCCAAAGGGTGGGAGCCGGACAGAGCGCCTCAGTTCCGCTGCGAAGCTCTGTCCTCCTAAACCCAGCGGGGATGGATCGATTATGGCGCCTCAGTCCTCTGCGAAGCCATAATCGAGCCAGTCCCCGCAGTTGCCTTTTTCCAGCCCCTGGAGTAGCTTGGGAAGAATTACGGACAGGGGGTAGGACTCATGGTCATCAAACCGATGATTCGAAATAGCATCTGCATGAATGCGCACCCCGTAGGTTGTCGTGTCGGCGTAAAAGAGCAAATCGACTTCGTGCGGAACCGCGGAAGAATAGAGGGGCCGAAGCGGGCGTTGATTCTCGGCTGCTCCGGGGGCTACGGCCTTGCGACCAGAATCGTGGCGGCCTTCGGCAGCGGGGCGAAGACCCTCGGCGTCTCCTTCGAGCGGGAGCCGTCGGACAAGAAGACGGGAACGCCGGGCTGGTACAACAACCGCGCCTTTGAAGAGTTTGCCGCCGCCGAAGGGCTCTACGCCGAGACTCTCGAAGCCGATGCCTTTTCTTCGGAAACCAAACAACAGGTAATAGAGAAGATCAAGGCCGACCTCCACGGGTCGGTGGACCTGGTTATCTACAGCCTGGCAACCGGCGTGCGTCCGAAGGGGGACGGCACCATGTGGCGGAGTGCCCTCAAGCCGATCGGCGAGCCCTACCACGCCCGGTCGGTGGATCCCCAGGAGGGTACGCTGAGCCACGTGACCGTCGAGCCGGCGAACGAAGAGGAAATCGAGGCGACGGTAAAGGTGATGGGAGGCGAGGACTGGCAGGCGTGGATCGAGGCTCTTAGATCCGCCGGCGTTCTGGCCGAAGGCGTCCGGTCGGTGGCCTACTCCTACCTCGGCCCCGATTTAACGAAGCCGGTCTACCGGGACGGCACCATCGGCCGGGCGAAGGATCACCTCGAAGACACGGCAAAGAAGCTCGACAGGGAGCTCAAAGAGCTCGGCGGCGACGCCTACGTTTCGATCAACAAGGCGGTCGTTACCCGGGCGAGCGCGGTTATTCCGGTGGTGCCCCTCTACTTGGCGCTTCTGTTCAAGGTGATGAAGGATAAGGGGCTTCACGAGGGCTGCATAGAACAAATCTACCGACTCTTTACCGATAGGCTCTACGCCGAGGGAGAGGTTCCCACGGACCCGCAAGGTAGAATTAGGGTGGACGACTGGGAGATGCGGGACGATGTCCAAGGGGCCGTGGAAGCGGTCTGGCCGACCATCACCGAGGAGAACCTCGAACGCCTGACCGATCTCGAAGGCTACCGGCAAGAGTTTCTCCAGGTTCACGGCTTCGGCTTTTCTCAAGTCGACTACGACGAGGACGTCGAGCCCTAGGGCGACAACGAGCGAGACTACCGATCTATGAATATGGAAGCCTTCGTCCTCGGGTCTGGGGGCATGATGCCTTTGCCTCACCGCCATCTGACGTCGGTGCTTCTCCGGCGGGAGGGGGAGCTCTTTCTCTTCGACTGCGGAGAGGGTACGCAGGTGTCTTTGCGGGCCCTCAACCTGAGGTGGAAAAAGATTACTGCCATCTTTATCTCCCACACCCACGCGGACCACGTGACGGGGCTTCCCGGTATTCTGATGCTCTCCTCCCAGGTCGACCGGGACGAGCCGCTCTACATTATCGGTCCCCCGAGGATTCGAGAGTTCGTCGAGGCGAGCCGGAAGGTTCTCGAGATGTACATTAACTTTGAGATTATCGTCGAGGAGATCGCGAATCCACGGGAGGTGCAGGAGGTCTACACCGGCGAGGGCTTTGCCGTTCGCTCGGTACCCGCGGTTCACACCCGACCCTGCGTAAGCTACTTCTTCGAGGAGGAAACCCGGCCGGGTATCTTCCACCCGGAGCAGGCCACCGCGGCGGGGGTTCCCCGGGGTCCCCTCTGGTCGAAGCTGCAGCACGGGGAAGAGGTCGCCCTGGAGGACGGTCGGGTGGTGCGACCCGACGAGGTGATGGGTGAGCCCCGGAGAGGCCGGAAGTTCTCCTACATTACCGACTCGATCTACACCGAAGAGCTTGTCGCCGCCGCCGGCAATTCCGATCTTTTGATCTGCGAGGGGATGTTCGAGAAGGCCCTTGCCGAGACATCCCACGAAAAGAAACACATGACCGCAGAGGACGCAGGGATACTAGCCAGCCGGGCGGGAGGCGTAAGGCAGATGGGCCTTATCCATTACAGCCCGCGGTACGGTAACCGGGAGCTAAAGCGCCTCGAGATCGAGGCGAAGGCCCACTTTCCCGACGCGTTCCTAACCCGGGATCGGCAGCTTATTCCGATCCCGTATCCGGAGGAGAGTGCATGATCGAAGTAGGGGAGGTAACCAAACGTTACGGCGCCGTCGAGGCGGTACGGGGCGTCTCCTTCGAAGTAGAGCCGAAGGAGATCGTCGGCCTTCTCGGACCCAACGGAGCCGGGAAGACCACCCTGATGCGGATTCTGACCTGCTATCACTTTCCCACCGCAGGCCGGGTGATGATAAACAACCACGACGTTTACACCGATCCGATCCGCATAAAGGAATCGATCGGGTATCTTCCGGAGAGCTCCCCGGTCTACGGCGAGCTGACGGTCTCCGAATACCTGCAGTTCGTCGCCGACGCCCGGAGCATTCCCCGGGAGGAGCAGGTCGACCGCATCGCCTCTACCCTCCAGACCTGCGGACTGACCTCGGTCCTCCACCGGCCGATCGAGCAGCTCTCCAAGGGATTCAAGCAGCGGGTCGGCCTGGCGCAGGCGATTCTCCACGACCCGGAGATCCTAATCCTCGACGAGCCGACGACGGGCCTCGACCCGAATCAGATCGCCGAGATCCGGCGGCTTATCCGGCGCCTGGGAACCGAGAAGACGGTTATCCTCTCGACCCACATCCTCCAGGAGGTGGAGGCCGTCTGCGACCGGGTGATGATCCTCAACGAGGGACGCATCGTCGCGACGGGAACCACCGAGGAGATCGCCGCCGGAATGAAAGGCGACGAGATCTACCCGATAGCCTTCCGCCGGCCGGCCGGAGCCGGCCGGCGGCCCGACGCCGGCTCCGGGGCCGGCAACGCAGATGCCGCTCCCGAGTCGGCCGACCCCAAAAGCATAGAAGCATCCCTCAAGAAAATCCCCGGCCTCGACCAGGTGCAGGAGTTGCGGCAGGACGCCGTCGATCCCTTGGTCTGGCGGGCGCGGCTATTCTTCGCCCCGGGTCAGGGAGCAGCCCCGGGCACGGCCGACTCCTATGCGAACGCCGGGGCCGTCTTCGACTGGGCGCTCCGGGAGAAGGTGACGCTCTTGGAGCTCCGCCGGGAGGCCTTTAGCCTGGAGGACGTCTTCGCGACGCTGACTACCGGAGGTTCCCATGTCTAGACTCGTACCCCTCCTTCGGCGGGAGGTGCTCTCCTACTTGAACAGTCCTATCGCCTACGTGGTGGCCGTGTTCTTTCTGGCCTTTACCTCGATTTGGTTCTTCTTTATCCAGCAGTTCGTCGCCCAGAACGTTGCGAGCTTGCGGGCCTATTTTACCATCATGCCGATTATCTTTATTCTCCTTATTCCAGCGCTTACCATGCGTAGCTGGGCCGAAGAGCGGAAGCTCGGGACCGCCGAGCTTCTTCTTACGCTGCCCTACCGGGAAGGGGAGATCGTCTTCGGCAAGTTTCTCGGTGTCTTGGCCCTCCTGGCTACGGTCCTGGTGCTGACGATTCCCGTCCCCCTCTCGGTGAGCCCCCTCGGCGACTTCGAGACGGGGCAGATCGTCGGGCAGTACATCGGGGTGCTGCTCCTCGGAGCCGCGGGCATCGCGATCGGCCTCTTTCTCTCGGCCTTCTCTTCGAATCAGATTACCGCCTTTATCCTGACGGCGGTGGTGCTTCTGTTTCTAACGCTCCTTAACCAGGTTACCCTCTTAGCGGACCTTCCCCCGGCAGTGGCGGCGGTGGTCAATTACCTGTCCATCGGCCACCACTTCCGGAGCTTCGAGCGGGGGCTGGTGGATACCCGGGACGTCGTCTTCTACCTCGGGATGACCTTTCTCTTTCTTTACCTGAACACCAAAGTTCTGGTCTACAGGAAGTGGAGGTAGGCCCGATGAAGCTGACGACGAAGCTATCGAAGAAGCAACAAGAAACGGTAACCCTGATTCTGACCCTGGCGGTACTGGTATTTGTCGCGCTAAACAGCAACCTCTTTTTTCTACGTCTCGACCTTACCGAGAACAAGACCTACTCCCTCTCACCGGTATCCCGGAACCTCTTTCGGGAGATCGACGAAGAGGTGACGATTACCTACTACCTCTCGGAGCGCCTGCGCTCCCGGGCGCCGGAGACCCAACAGATCGTCGACCTGTTGACCGAGTACGAGGCCTTTAGCCGGGGCGCCATCGACGTCCGGATCGTCGACCCCGGGGCAGCCGGGGTTACCGACGAGGCGGAGAACCTCGGCGTCGTGCCCCAACAGATTCAGGTGGTGGAGCAGGACCAACAGAGTCTCGCCGTCGTCTACACCGGTGTCGTCATCTCCTACCTCGACGAGTCCACCGCGCTACCGGTGGTCTTCGAGCCGGAGGCCATCGAGTACGAAGTTACCAGCGCCATCCGTAACCTGGTGGAGGACCGGACGAACGTCGTCGGCATCCTCCTCGATCAGCCCGGGGCGAGCCTCGAACAGAATTATCAACTCCTTACCTCCCGTCTAACCCGGAACTACGAGATCCGCCCGGTCGAACCCGGGGAGGAGATTCC
>JBKHCS010000078.1:0-13774 GCA_046541715.1 Spirochaetaceae bacterium | reverse complement strand
AGGACATCACACCGGCTTTACGGTCAAGGATTTAGAACGGACCGTTACCTTCTACACCGAGGGGCTCGGCCTCGAGATCGCGAGCCGAGTCCACGGCCCGAAAGAGTACCACGCGGACATAACCGGTTACCCCGGGTGTACCTTAGAGGTCGCCTTTCTGGCGGTCCCCGAGAGTCCCTCCATCGAGTTTATCCAGTACGTCGCTCCCACCGGAGAGCCCTTGGACATGGAAACCTACCACCCCGGAAGCGGTCACATAGCGCTCGTTGTGGACAACGTCGAAGAGCTCGTCCCGCGACTCAAAAGCCTCGGAGGCACCCCCCGGTCGCGAGCCCCGATCTCCATCGACTCGGGCCCCAACAAGGGCTCGTTAATCGCCTACGTCAGGGACCCCGACGGCATTACCGTCGAGCTGATTCAACCGGCCGGTTAGGTTTCGGGAGCGGGAGCGGCGGGCCGGCGGTTCGGCGTATTGCCTATTCCCGCTTCCAGACCAAAGCCCGGCGAAAGAGGTCGGTTGTCTCGTAGCGCGTTTCGGGACCCCGGACGGGTTCGCCTTCCGGGGGGCTCAGCGTTACGAGTCCAAGGGCTTCGCAGCACCCGTCGAAGAAAAGCTGTGAAAAGACACTCCCCATAACCGCCATCGACTCCGGATCGTCGGCGATCGGGTCTACGAAGGCGGGAAAAGCCCGACAAAATCGATCGAAGAACTCAACCTTATTGCCGCTAGGATGCCGAGACAACAGATAGAGAAGAAACAGCCCGGCGTGCTGAACGAACTCAAGGTCCACCTGCGGCTCGTAGAAGGAAAAGTGCTCCTGCCAGTCGACATAATAGAGGAGTTCGAGGAAGGCGTCGCCGAAGGCGCGGCTCCAGGCGCCGGCGGTAAAGAGCCCGACTCCCTCGGTAGTCATCCAGGTCTGAGTAGGCGACTCCTCTATGTACCCGGCCCCGATCATCATCCCGTGGGCGATATTTAGAATCGGCACCTGCACCTCCGAGGGGACCGAACGGTCGATGGGAAACGCCGGATCAAAGCGCTCGAGGTAGCGGCGACAGAGGTCCCGGGGAAAGTTTTCCCGGGCGGTCAGTCGAATCTTGCCGCCGTGATCGACAATGTATTCCAGAACGAAGCGCATCGTTGCGACGAGTTTCGACTCGAGGGCGTCGTCGTTCGAAAGGTCGGGGTTGAGGGTAACCAGGTCGGCGTTGTCCTCGAAGGACCCGGTAAGGATGCGGTGCATCTGTTCCGGGGAAATCCCCTCGAACTCTCCGACGGGGGCCTCGTTGAAGGCCTCAATCCGGTTCGAAAGATAGCTCTCGAGCTCCTCCCTGTCGGCGAACTCCCGGTCTTTCAGGTCCGAGACGATGCTCTTTTGGACATCCGTCGCCGGGTTGGCGCGCCCGAGATACTCCATAAAGGTCGGGATGCGGGCGTCGTCCGGAAGGTTCTCGCAGTAGTTCTGGTAGCGACTCATGGCGTCTTCCAACTCCGCCGCTGAGGAGAGCCCGGTCTGCCGAAGCATGAGCTGGGTCATTTGGTCCGGCGACAAGTCAAGAGAGCCGGGAGCGAAAGCCGGGCCGGACCCGGCGGCCCCGGGGCCTCCGGCCCCAAGCCCCTCCGACCGGTTATCGGCAAACCGCGCCCGGTCCTCGTCGTCCCTCATGCAACAGTGCTTGTACTTCTTCCCACTCCCACAGGGACAGGGATCGTTTCTACCAACTTTCATTTGCCCCCTAACCGTGCCCGCCCGGCAGGTGGGTGTAGAGAAAGCGCTTTATCTTGCGGGTTGGGGTTTTTTCGAAAGGCTCCCACTGGAGGACCATCCTGCTAATCCGGGCCTGCCGGCTTACCCGGGCGTTAACCTCTTTGCGGATCTCTTCGAGAATCTCGTCTGCCTTCCGGCCTACCGCTCCGGGTTCCCGGCTGTGGTCCCCAAGCTCGGCTTCGAGGGCTTCGATGTCGACGTGGACTCGGGCGACGAGGTTTCCCTGCCATTCGAAGACGACCGATTCGGCGGCGAGGGCATGAGAGTTGATGATGTTCTCGATGTCCTCCGGGTAGATGTTCTCGCCCCCGGAGCCGACGATCATGTTCTTGAGGCGTCCTCGGATGTAGAGGTAGCCGTCCTTGTCCAGGGAGCCGAGGTCCCCGGTCCGGAACCACCCATCATCTGAGAGTACCTCCCGGGTCGCTTCCTCGTTCAGGTAGTAACCCTTCATGACGTTCGGTCCTCGAACGAGAATCTCCCCCTGGTCTCCGTCTGCTGAATCCGCCTCGATGCGGACCTCGACACCGGAGATGGCCGGCCCGGTAGAGCGATAGCGCGTGTTCGCCGCGTCGGTGCCGGCCACCAGGGGAGAGGTCTCGGTCAGACCGTAGCCGATGGAGTAGGGAAACCGGGCCTCCCGCAAGAAGCGCTCGGCGGCCGGGGCGAGGGGGGCTCCGCCGATGCCGTAGAAGTGCAGTGCTCCCCCGAAGGTGGCGTAGACCTTGCGGCCCGCCGCCCGGTGGAGAAGGCGCCGGATCGGACCGATCTTTCCGGCGATCCGGGTAATAACGTTCTTCGCAAAGAGCGGCTTGATCTTCGCGGAATAGAGCTTCTCCATAATCAGCGGGACGGTGACCATCATCGTAGGGCGAACGTCCTCGAGGGCGGGCAGGAGGGCCGAAAGAACCGGGGGCTTACCGAGGTAGGTTACCGACGCGCCGCTCGAGAAGGGAATCAAGAACCCTATGGTGCACTCGTAGGTATGCGCAAGGGGCAGGATAGAGAGAAACCGGTCCTCCGGAGTAATCGTTACCAGGGTTCGGGAGGCGATGACGTTCTGCACGATGTTCCGGTGGGTAAGCATCACCCCCTTCGGAGTCCCGGTGGTTCCCGAGGTGTAGAGAATCGCCGCGAGGTCCTCGTCCGAGGGAGTTGGGGCATCTTCGTCCGCCGACTCCGGGGCTTCAATGCTGCCGAGAGTCTCTAGAATTAGCCGAAAGCGCAGCCCCTTCGGCTCCCCGATCTTCTGCGAAAGCCCCTCCGACACGATGATTCCCGCGGCTCCGGAGTGATCGAGAATCCCTGCGATTTCGCCCGGAGAAAAGTCGGGCAGGATCGGGACGATAACCGCCCCCATGCCGGCAACCGCAAGATACGCGACACCCCACTCCGGCTTGTTCTCCCCGAGAAGCGCCACCCGGTCGCCCGGCTTGATCCCCTGAGAGCGGAGCTCGGCCCGGAGCCCCCGGATGCACTCCCCTACCCGGGCGTAGGAGTATTCCTGTCCCTGCCGAAGGGAGAGGGCAACTTGATCACCGTAGCGGTCGACGCTGTGGTCCGCCATCTCTCGAAGCGTCTTGAGGCTCCTGACGTCCTCGGGTACCGGCTTGGGTTCCATGTTTCTATTTTAGTCGTAGGCCCTTGGGGTTTCCAGGGTTGGGGACGGGTTCCGCGTCGGCGAGCTTTTGCTACCCTTCCGGAAAAACCGTGGTGCCATAGATGTGTAGTTGCCACCGCCCCTTGTGTGGACACCAAGGAGGTCGCATGCACCCTCACTCATCGCCCACCGAGGAAGCCGACGAACGACGAAATACTGCACGTGGTGGCGGACCCTCACCGCGGAATCATGCCGGCCAGTTCGCTCCAGTCAAGCTCGCGCTCTACGGCGGCAAACTGCCGGGCCATGAAGTCGCTGTTGGTGTAAAAGTTGACGAAGAAAAAGTGCATGTCGGCCGGGGAATGGCGCCTCTCGAAGAGGTCGCGGTTGATGCGTACCAGCCCCCGGGGCTCCGACCCCCCGGGAACCGTGGGCGGCACGATCTCCCCTTCCGCCTGGGCCCCCGGCCGGTGCAGATGCAGCTTCCCGACCGCCTGGGCCCGACGTTCCGCCGGAGACATCGCCGCAAGGGACGCCTTCATCGCCTCGATGGTCTCTTCAAGCTCCGCTTGCTGTTTCTCTGCGGCCTCTATCATCCGGCGTTCATCTTCCGCTATCGCCCGATCGGCCTCTTCCAGGTCCCCTGCTGCCTCGTCGTGCTCCCTCAGCGCCTGTTCCATCTGAGCCTGGAGCTTCGCCCTCTGTTCGGGGTCGGTCGTCAACTCCATCAACTGCTGCATCGAGCTCTCGATAGCCTCCCGGGCCATCCGGTGAGTCTCGCTCCTTGCCGGAAGACTGAACTGCGCTAATCGCTCCCGGGCCAGGGCAAGCTGCATCTCCCATCGACGAATCTGGTCCGTCGCGTACTCCTCTGCGGACACCGGAAGCCACAGCGGCGGGAGATCCGGGGGAGCAACGACGAAGAATCGCTGTGGACCTCGGCGTCGAACCCGATCATCGGCAACCTGTTCGTACATGGTGTATCCGGCAACGGTGCGAATCTGAACCGGGTCGAGATACCACCGCTCGCCTTCAAGGCTATTCATTCCTGCGCCCATGACCTCATAGGGAGCCGGGTCGTTCACATATACACCGATGATTCCGGTCCACTCCAGGTCACTGGCTTTTACCGTGCCGTCGCGTCGCTCTAAATAGGGATACAGGTACAGGCTAAGACGGGCTCGGGCTGCCGCCTCGCGGTCTTCGGCCCATTCAGGCCGACCGAGGTCTATACCGCGGCTTGCCTTGACGTCGAATCCCACCGGAGAACCAAGAGTGGGAGTAGACCTGAAGAGATCGACAATTGCACCGAGACGGTCGAACATGTCCTGCAGCTGACTCTCGTTTGGCTCCCGGGGAATGCGTGAGCCCCTGCGGTCGACATGGTCCTCCACCCCTTCTTGGCCTTCCCGCCAGACGCCTGGGGTATCGGCGGGGTCTCCGTAAGTAGGCGAAGGCATGATCGAGATTGTAAGAAGGATCAGCACCACAAAAGAAAGTAGTAGGGGAAACCGTCGTTCCATACGTCGCCCTCCCTTATCCGGGATCGATACACTCGGGCACCGAGAAACCTTTATTGATAAATATAGCACGACAAACGGTTTCTCGAAACCCCACCGCGACTTAAGCTAGGACGCATCCGGCCGTGAGGGCAACGCGCGAAGGCTGCGAAGTACGGCGTCGAAGAGGGGCGTGTAACGTTCGGCCGAAGCAAGGGGCGCCGCGGCGTTGATCAGGAACAGGTGGTACCTGTCCAAAAGACCAAGTGCCTGTAGCTGGACAAGCCGGCGCTCCGATTCCCATACGCCGGTGTACCACACGGCGTGGACGTCAACGAAGCTCGAGAGCGTATAGCGTTCGACCGATCGCAGCACAAACTCCGGTATCTCTTGTCCCAGACGCTCTATCGATGCCTCGCAGAAATCGGAAAAGCCGTCGGGGCCGAAGCCATCGGGTTCTCCGAGAGCGATGCTGAATGTCGGTATCGATCCGTCGTGATCCGGGTCCGGGGGCGCGAAGAACCGGACGGTATACTCCGACGGTTCCGTTGCCGTCCATCCACCGGGGATTATCGCGGAGACCCGTACTCCGGAGTGCGCGAAACTCAAAGGACCTCCCGGGCTGCTTCCCGGGAGAACGATTCTGGCGGAGCGGGACGCGTGCTCGAATGCCGCCGCATAGTCGGCACTTCTGTTAGAGGGTGCGAGGCAGGTCACGGAGAATACGACGTTGTCGAGCTGGGCGTACGTTTCATGCCGTAAAACATCCACTCCGGCCTCTTGATCACGATAGCGAAGTATCTGTCTAACCGCCGGCGCTCCGTCGAGGCTGCCCTCTTCGCGATGTTCCAGCTCCCGGGTCCCGATTTGTGCTGAAGCGGAGGATAGTGACCGGTAGGCGTCGATCGCGGCGGAGGGCGCCGCGGTCATTTTTGCCATTACCCGGGCTCCCGGTTCCTCTCCTTCCTCGAGATCATCCGCATAGATCGCGGCGCTGTTGTCGGGGTCCTCTAGCTGTTCTTCGAAACCGGCGGGAAGCTCGAGCGAGATCCTGGTTCCCCAGCTGAAGAAGTGGATGTGATTAGAGCCTTCCATGGAGCGGAAGTATGAAACGCAGACGACGAAGGTGCAAGGTCCGCCCCCTTAACGAATGAAGGCACCCGGTGGCCGGTAGTATCGATCCTCGTACTCTTTCTGCGTACAGGGTCCGAACACTTCAAGGAAGTGAAGGCTCTCTCCCCGGCAGGAGAAGGCGATGCCTTTGTTCGCGTAAAGCAGGACCTCGGCCTGTTTACCAGCCCTGGAGGGTAAGCGGACGAAATCGCCTCCTAACTTCGAGCACAGGGCGGACCGGCCAAGGTCCCGGAGGCCGTTGTGGTCTACCCGTACGAGTCGGACTTCCCCGGCTTTCACGTAGAGGGTGCCGGGGAACGCGTTCGTAGATTCCAGCGAGACAACGTCTCTCATCCGGCCGTAGTGGTCTCCCGCTACCTGCTCGACGCCGCCCCCGAGGGCATTGCGCGCGTCCTCGAGGGCCAGGCCCAGAAAGGCACGGGCGCTGTCGATCAAATCCGCCGCAGCGTTGTCTTCGGGCATCATGCTCTCCTCTTGCTCCGCACCATCATACCAAACAACGTAAGAATAGTTGGTCCGACGGCGCTTGCGGCATCAATGGGCACGTCGTACTATCGACTGTGGTGCTCTATACCGATTCACGACCAAGATACCAATGACCGTCTACCGCCTCCACTTGGAAGAAAAGGCCGGCGGGGTGGTGCGCCTCCGCCTCGGGTGGGGATGGCGCGTGTTCTTTATGGCCGTTACGGTGGCCGTCGTTGCAGCCTTGGTGCAAGAGGGACGTCTGACAGGGCTGCTGCCGGTAATCGGGCTTGTCGCCCTGCTTGCAGCCCTCTTCGAGGAGTCGTGGCTCTTCGATCCGGCCTCGGACCTCGTCGAGAACCGGGTGGGGCTTCTTTTTCTTACGCGCCTTCGCCGATTCCGGTTCTCTAACCTGCGGAGTATCCGGGTCCGGACCCGGGCCCAGGCGGATCCGGACCGGGAAAGGGCCCGGGGTCCGAGCCGAGCGCCGATTCCCTGGGCGATCCAGCGGGGCTACGTGCAGCTGATCCTCGAGCTTGCCGGGGAGGAAGACCCCGAGGAGCTCCGGGGGGTGATCGTCGAGACCGAGTCGCTCCGGCAGCGGGAACGGGTAACCGCCCTCGCCGAGGAGCTGGGAAAGGCGCTAAAGGTTCCGGTCAAGACGCGCTTCGGCTGAGGCCCCGGGTCAATCCTCGTCGACGGGGTCGGCCTGGTCGTGAATAAGGTAACAGGCGGCGTAGTGCTCTTCTTCCGTGGCGACCAAGGCCGGCGGTGCTTCGAGACACTTGTCCATCACGTAGGGACAGCGCCCGGAGAAGATGCATCCCTTCGGCGGATTCACCGGGCTCGGGACATCGCCTTCGAGGATTATCCGCTCCCTCTTTGCATCTACCTTCGGGATCGGTATCGCCGACAGGAGCGCCTTTGTGTAAGGGTGCTGCGGACGCGTAAAGATCTTGTGATAGGTGGTAATCTCGACGATCTTACCGAGGTACATTACGGCGACCCGGTCGCTGACGTGACGCACGACGCTCAAATCGTGGGAGATAAAGACGTAAGTAAGCTTAAGCCGGTCCTGGAGGTCCTGTATCAGGTTGAGAATCTGGGCCTGGATCGACACGTCGAGGGCCGATACCGGCTCGTCGCAGACGATAAACTTCGGGTCGAGGGCCAGGGCCCGGGCAACCCCGACCCGTTGCCGGCGTCCACCGTCGAGCTCGTGGGGAAAGCTGTTGGTCAGCTTGGTGCTGAGCCCCACCATCGACATCAGGTTTTGCACGCGTTCGAACCGTTCGGCCTTGCCGTACATATTGAAGATCTCGTAAGGCTCGCCGATTATCTCGGAAACGCTCAACCGGGGGTCCAGGGAGGCGAAAGGATCCTGAAAGATAAGCTGGGCGTCTTTGCGGAACTTCCGCACCCGACTCGCCTTGAAGGTCGTGATATCCTCCCCTTGGAAGAGGACCTCCCCGGCGGTCGGCTCAACCAGCCGGAGTATCGCCCGTCCGGCGGTGGACTTGCCGCATCCGCTCTCGCCGACGATTCCGAGGGTCTCTCCCCGGCGGACGTCGAAGGAGATGTCGTTGACAGCCTTCAGGGAGCCCTGTTTGGTGTTGAAGAACTTCTTGAGGCGCCGGACCTCGAGGAGGGGCCCGTCGCCGGTCGTATCATTCGGCCGCATCAATCGTCTTATCCTTCATCTTGTCCTTAACGAGACCCTCGTAGATCATACAATCCACCTTGTGCCCCTCCTCGACGGAGACCATTACGGGGGTGCGTTCGGCACAGATCGCCTCCGCCGAGGGGCACCTGGGATGGAAGCGGCAACCGCTCGGCAGATCCGTCGGATCCGGCATGAGCCCTCTGATGGGACTAAGCCGCCGAACCTCTTCGTCGAGACTCGGGATCGACCCGAAGAGCCCCCGGGTGTAAGGATGCCGGGGATTGGTAAAGAGGCGTCGCGTATCCGCGGTTTCCACTATTTTGCCGGCGTACATAATCGCCACCATGTCGCAGACCTCCGCGACGACTCCCAGGTCGTGGGTAATCAGAATCATCGAGGTGCCCAGCTCCGAGCGGAGCCGACGCATCAGGTCAAGAACCTGCGCCTGGATGGTTACGTCTAAGGCGGTGGTCGGCTCGTCGGCTATCAACAGCTCCGGGTTGCAGGAGAGGGCCATCGCAATCCCAACCCGTTGCCGCATTCCACCGGAGAACTCGTGGGGGTAGTCTCCGGAGCGTTCAGCGGGAATTCCGACGAGCTTGAGCATATCCCGCGCCTTGCGCGCCGCCTGCTTCTGCGAGAGCCGCTGGTGCAAGACGAGCGCTTCCTCGATCTGAAAGCCGATCCCCAGCACCGGATTAAGGGAGGTCATCGGATCCTGGAAGATCATCGATATCCGGTTGCCCCGGACCCGGCGGACATCTTCCACCTTGGTCTTGCACAGATCCTCCCCGTCGAAGAGGATACGGCCCTTTTCGATACGGCCCGGAGGGCTCGGAACCAGCTGCATAACCGAAAGCGCGGTGGTTGTCTTACCCGCCCCGGTTTCGCCGACAAGACCAAGGGTCTCCCCCCGGCGTAGCTGCAGGTTGAGGTCGTCGACGGCCACGACGAGGCCCTCTTCGGTCTTGTAGGTAACCCGGAGGTCCTGGATATCGAGGAGCAGATCGTTCATTGTTTGAGCCGCGGGTCGAGGGCGTCCCGGAGTCCGTCGCCGAGAAGATTCAGCGCAAAAATGGTTATCATGATGGCGACTCCCGGAAAGGTCGCGACGTGGGGCGCCCGGCGAATCAAGTGGCGCCCCGAGGAGAGCATCGCTCCCCACTCAGGAGTCGGGGGCTCGATGCCGAGCCCGATAAAGCTCAACCCCGCCGCCGAGAGGATGGCAATCGCCACCCCGAGGGTCCCTTGGACGATGATCGGGGCCATCGAGTTGGGCAGGATATGCTTGAGGATAATGCGTAAGTCGGTCGCTCCGATCGCCCGGGCGGCCTCGATGAACTCCTGCTCCTTTATCGAGATGACCGACGCCTTGACGATCCGGGCGTAGACGGGAATGGTCGCGATTCCCACGGCGATCATGACGTTGACGAGGCCCCCTCCGAAGGCGGAGACGATCGCGATGGCCAAGAGAATCGAGGGAATGGCCAAAAGGATATCCATAAACCGCATGACGACGTTGTCGAGGTTACCGCCGTAGTACCCCGCGAGGGCACCGAGGGTGCCGCCGAAAATCAGGGAGATGCTCACCGCGACAAAGCCCACCTGGAGGGACACCCGGGCCCCCTGGATAATCCGGGAGAGAATATCCCGCCCCAGGTCGTCCGTCCCCAATAGGTGCTCGCTACTCGGTGGCTCGGCGATGCGCAGCAGGTTCTGCTGCCGGTAGTCGTAGGGCGCGATGACGTCCGCAAAGATCGCGGTAAAGACGATTAGGATGATGATCGCCAGGCCGAACATCGCCATCCGGTTGCGCCTGAGCCGCCACCAGATCTCGGCCCACTGGGTACGCCGGCGCTTGGTCCGGCTGCCGGTTATCGCGGGAACGTCGGAGGCGATTCTGTCTTCCGTTACAGGGAGCCCATCCTGTCGCTCGTCGACTTCCGAGGTGACGATGTTATCAGATCCGGTCTTCATGCGGAAACCTCGCTATTTGTACTGTGCCCTGATCCGAGGATCGATGTAGGCGTAAAGCACGTCTACCACTAGATTGACCACGCTGAACGCCAGAGCCAAAAGGAGCACGCCCCCCTGAACCACGGGGTAGTCCCGCTGGCGGATCGCATCGACCATCAGCCGCCCCACTCCGGGCCAGGAGAAAATGGTCTCGGTAAGGACCGCTCCGCCGAGGAGGTATCCGAACTGAAGCCCGATGACGGTGACGATCGGTATGAGCGCGTTCTTGAGGGCGTGACGCGTTATCACGACACGCTCGCTCAGCCCCTTTGCCCGGGCGGTCCGGATGTAGTCCTGCCGGACGACCTCGAGCATACTCGACCGGGTCATCCGCGTAATGGTGGCTGCGGAGCTCGTCCCAATGGTAAGCGACGGCATGATAAGATGGGCGAAGGTCCCGTAGCCGCTCGAGGGAAACCACCCAAGCACTATCGAGAACAAAAGCACCATCATAATTCCCTGCCAGAAATTCGGCATCGATACGCCGATAAGGGCGAGAACCATGGAGGCGCCGTCGAAGGCGGAGTACTGCCGCGTCGCTGACACTATTCCGATCGGAATACCGATAACGACCGCGACAAGGACCCCCATCGCCGCCAGCTGCATCGTGGCGGGGAACCGGGCAAAGAGCTCCTCGGAGGCGGGGCGCCGGGTGGTCAGCGATCGTCCGAGATCCCCCCGGAGCGCGTTAAAGATAAAGCGCCCGTACTGGACGAAGAAGGGATCGTCCAAACCCATCTGCGTGCGTAACGCCTGAACCTCGGCTTCCGGAGCACGTTCACCGAGAAGGATCTTTGCCGGATCCCCGGGAGTAAAGAACATAATCGTAAAGACGAGAAACGATACTCCCAGCATTACCGGAATCAGCAGGAGCAATCGTCGGAGAATATATCTGTGCATGCGGCGTTACCTTCTCGACACACCGCCGAGCCCCGGGGCCCGACGGTGTCGTGATTAGCCTTTGCCGGCTGTTAACGGTTCCGGACGTTGTAGAGAATGTGATGTCCCGCGGCGTGGGGCTCGAAGCCCTCTACGTAGTCCCGGGTGGCGGCTAGGTCGTCCCGGAAGGCAAGAAAAACCCAGGGAGCCTCCTCGAAGACAATCTCCTGAGCTTCCATGTAGGCCGCCCGCCGCTCTTCAGGGTTCGGGTTGGTCTTGCCTTCGTCGAGAAGCCGATCGACTTCGTCGTTTCCCCAGAAGGTTCGGTTGCCCGCGTCGCCCCATTCGCTGGAATGGAAGAGGGAGTAGAGGCCGTAGTCGGCGTCACCGGTAACGGCGACCCAGCCGAGCATGAACATATCGTGCTCACCCTGGGCGGTCCGGTCGAGGTAGGGAGCCCACTCGACGATCTCGATATTCGCCTCGATTCCCACGGCGCGAAGCTGCTCCTGGAAGATCTCGGCGTACATGATGCGGACCGGGTTGTCGTTGGTCCAGATCGACGTGGAGAAGCCGTCTTCGAGTCCCGCTTCGGCCAAGAGCCTGCGTGCCTCGTCCGGATCGTAACCGTATCCCGGAAGGTCCGTGTTTGCAAACTGCACCGTCGGCGCCAGGGGCCCCTTTGCGGGGGTTGCGAAACCGCGGAAGGCCACGTCGGTGGCCGCCTCGACATCGACCGCGAGGTTGATCGCTCGCCGGACCCGCGGGTCGTCGAAGGGCTCTTTCTGAGCGTTAAAGCCCATGTAGAAGGTCGTAAGACCTTGAGTCTGGAAGCTGATTACCCCTTCTAGCTCCCGGACTGCGTCAAAGTCGTTGGGTCCGACATCGTAAATGATGTCCGCCTCTCGGGTCTCCAAGGCGATCGTCCGCTGCGTATCCTCGGTGATAAACCGAAAGAGCACCGCTTCGCTCTCCGCCGGGCCGCGGAAATGGTCTTCGAAGCGCTGCAAGGAAACGGAGTCACCGGAGCGCCACTCCACGAAACTGAAGGGCCCGGTTCCGACGGGGTTGCGGGCGTACTCTTCGCCTCCGGCTTCCACCGCGCTGCGGTTCAGAATGGCCGTCGCGGGGTGGGCAAGGTGCGTGATGAAGGGCCCGAAAGGAAAGGAGAGGTGCATCGTAAAGTTGTAATCGTCTTCCACCTCCACCCGGTCAAGGGCCGCCACCAGGAAGGCACCGGGAGCGTTGACCTCGCGCATCCGCTCGAAGGTAAACTGCACATCGTCGGCGGTAAGCTCTTCTCCGTTGTGGAACATCACCCCTTCTTTCAGCGTGAAGGCGAACTCGGTGTCGCTGACAATGTCGTAGCTCTCGACGAGACCGTCGGTCGTGACCTCGAGATCCGAAGTCTGAAAGAGCAGCGTGTCGTAGATCTGCTTCATTACCCGGGCGGACGGCTGATCGTTAGTAGCCTGCGGATCGAGGGACCGGGGTTCCCCGGGCATGCCGACGACGAGGGTGCCAACGTCCTCACCCTTCCCCTCTTCGGTTTCCTGGGCGCATGCGGCAAGAAGCAGCACTGCTACGGCCGCCGCCAGCGCGAGGGGCAGCGCCTTTGTGAATACTCGATTCATAAGATCTCCTTTTGATTAACAAAACAGTGTGAATAGCAGCCTTGAATCATATAGTTCTAAGGTCCCCGGGGTCAAGGATTATTTGTGAAAGGACGCAGACGCATGGTCACGGATGGTTACGTGAACAACCGAGCCGGTAACCGCCGGTTACCGGAACCCGCCTCCGGCGCGCCCGGGAGCGCTTCCCGGACAGCGTGTTACCGTGGCATCTGAGACGTAAGCTCTTCGAGAAGGCTAAGGTCTACCTCGGCCCCGGTGTCCCCTTCGGTTCCGAAGATCTCGTCCACCGAGGGGTCCCCTCCGGATAGCCACTCTTCCACAAAGGCCCGGACACTCGCCCAGCTTTCGTTTTTCGGCCGGAGGATCCACTGCCCGATTTCGTCTTGCTCGAGTTCCTCTGCTCGCTCTACCGGAAGACCATCCTCATGGAGCTCCGAGTAGGTGGAATGGAAGACGTTGTCCGTCGAGAGCACGAGGCGGCGAAGATCTCCCGAGTCCCGGTAGCGACGGTAGTAAGTAAGGGCGTCAAGAAATCCAAGGTCGGTTTCGGTGTACCGAACCGCCACGTTGACCAGACGAAAGAGGTGGTCGGCATCGGTTAGCGCAAGCTGATCGATCCTCCGGCGGATACCGGCAAGAATCAGCTGCTGCCGCCGAGCGCGACTGAAATCCGAAGTGGTCCTCCGGGAGCGGGCAAGGGCGAGGGCGGTGGAGCCGTCTATTTTGTGGCTACCCGGAGGGAAGTAGAGCATCCGTTCTTCTCCGTCGACCTCGTAGCTCATCCCCGGATCGAGGAACTCCTTCTCGAGCTCGATCGGGATTGTGTCCAGGGCGTCGACGACGCGCTCAAACGCCTCGAAGTCCGCAGAGACGTAATGGTCTACCTCGACACCGAGGAGTTCCTCCACCGCCGTCGCCGTTGCCAAGGGTCCGCCGGTGGCGTTGACTTCGTTTAGCTTTTGTCCGTCGTAATAGATGTCCCGGGGGATGCTGATCGCGGAAATCTGCGCCTCCGTGGGACGGACGTAGATAATGCTGTCGGCCAGCCCGTCGTGGGTGCCGAAGAGGAGGAATCCGGGATGATCCCCGGTGGCCGCGTCGCCGGTGGCAGTGTG
>JBKHCS010000077.1:0-13808 GCA_046541715.1 Spirochaetaceae bacterium | reverse complement strand
GAGCGACGGGGATTGAACCCGCGACCTCCGGCTTGACAGGCCGGCGCGATAAACCGACTTCGCCACGCCCCCTTTTTTTCGTAGAGGCATACACTAATAAGAATCCAAAAGGGTGTCAATATCTTCTTTCGTTGACGACGCTCGGTTGCATTGGTATTGTAGCGTTAAATCCATGGCAAAGAAGAAAGACGTTAATCAAAACCAACAGACGGAGCGCAAGCCGTCTACAGCAAGAATGCGGCCGGCGCTCTACATATTCAGTGTAGTCATTTTGGTGATTGTAGTGGTGACCTTCGTCGGCGCTCCGGTAGTCTCCGGGACCGCATCGCAGACCTCATTGACCTTCGGCCGCTACGGTAATCGAGAGATTACCTACGCCCCGGGGAACTACTTCGCCCGGCAATACGAGACGATCGCCGCGCAGTTCGACCGGGATGCCGGTTCGGATAACCTGGAAGCCGAGCTCCGGCTTATCTGGCGGCAGGCGTTCAACCAGGCGATGCTCCATGCCGCCATCATGGAAGAGGCGGAAGCTTCGGGCCTTTCGGTCTCTGAGAGCGCGGTCGACGAAATGCTGGCCCAGGACCCGCAGTTCCAGGTTGACGGTGTCTTTAGCCCGGAGCGCTACCGCCGGACTTCGAGCCAAGAGCGCTTCAGCTTACGAAACTTCTATCGGGAGACCTTGATCCATCAGAAATACCTCGACGATATGCTCACCGGCGGTCAGTTCAGCGGGGAAGAGATCGCGTTTCTCAAGTCTATGGGGAGTCCGGAGCGGCAGTTCCGGGGCGCCACCCTCGCTTTCGCCGACTTTCCCGCTTCGGAGGTTGTTGCCTACGGGGAAGAGAACCGGGAGATCTTCCGGAGGGCGAATCTCTCGGTCATCACGGTAGGCGATCAGGATGAAGCCGAGAGAATCCTCCTACAGATAGAGGATAGAAGCTCGAGCTTCGAGGAGCTTGCCCGAGCCCATTCGGCGGATCGTTTTGCAGAGCAGGGCGGGGATGCAGGCTGGGTCTACGTTTATCAACTGAGCCGGGACTTCGAAGGGGACGATGCAGTCGAGGAGATCCTCTCCCTCGAAACCGGGGAAGTGTCGCCGGTTATGGAGGGGATCAACGGATGGGTTATCTACCGTCTCGACGACGGTCCCTTAGAGATCGACCTGGAAACCCAGGAAGGCGTCGCTACGGTCCGGCAATACATGAACGCCTTTGAGCGGGGTGTCATCGAAGACTACCTCCTTGCCGCGATGCAGTCTTTCCGAGAAGTCGCCGGGACCGGGAGTTTTGCTTCGGCGGCAGGGGAAATCGGTGCCGATGTCTTTACGACCGATTTCTTCCCGGTAAACTATGGCAACCTCCCCTACTATCCACAGGTGTCCAGCCCGGACACGGAGATTCTCGACGACGCCGCGTTCCGACAGTCTTTTCTCGAGGAAGCCTTCAGTATCGACGAGGGGGACCTCAGCGAGCCGGTCGTCCTTCGGGACAACGTGGTTGTTCTGCAACTCCTCGAAGAGCGCGAGGCGGAGGAGGATTCGATGGGCTTTCTCGACTCTTTCTACCCCTTCCTGCTCCAGCAGTTCCGTTCCGAGGACCTGCAACGGCGGATTATCGATCCCGACCTCGTCGAGGACAACTTTAACCAGGCCTTCAACCGGTACATCCTAGGTAGCTGATGCCCCATGCGGACCTAAGCTTAGAGGAGACCTCCGACGGTTTTCAGGTCCGCTACCGGGGACGGGGGCTCTACACTCCGTCGGGACCAGTGGCAGGAGCCCGGCGGCGGGCTGAAGCGGCTCCCCTTCCGGAGGACACCCTCTTTCTCGTTCCGAGCCCCCTCCTCGGCTACGGGCTACCGGACTTACTCCGGCGACTCCCAGACTCCTCGCACCTCTTCTGCGTCGAAGTCGATCCGTCTCTTGGAACACTCGCCGAGACGGCGGCCGGGGAGCTCGGCGGTTCCGACCGTATTACGTTCTTCTTTCCCCGAGAAACCGGCTCCGTTCCGTTCCGACGGTGGCAAGACACCGCTTCCACCCTGGTTACCAAAGGATTCCGCAGGGTAAGGACCATCACCCTAAACGGCGGAGCCTCCCTCCATCGGGATAAGTATCGCGCCGTCGAACGAGAGCTCGAAGAAGCTATTCAACAGACCTGGCAAAACCGGATGACGACGATCCGCCTCGGGCGGCTATGGGGGAGGAACTTCCTGGTAAATCTCGGTAGGTCTGCCTTCGCCGGGAACGCCGATTGCCTCCGTGAATCGAAGCCTATCGTGGTCGTCGGTCCCTCGGAGTCGCTGGAAGAAGAGATCGCCTATCTGCTCCCGGTCCGGAACCGGGTTGCCCTCTTGGCCCTCGACACGGCGCTACCGGCGCTCGGGCTCCGGAACGTCGTTCCGGATTACGTGGTATCCGTCGACTCCCAACAGACCAACGCTCTGGACTTTGTCGGAGCCCTCCGGGGGGGATTTACCCTTATCGCCGAGACCACCGTCCACCCGTCGATACCCCGGTTCGCCGGGTTGGATCGGACCTACTGGATCTCCTCACAAGGTTTCGAGACGGGTATGGTCCGTAGGGCGGAAGAGGCCGGACTTCTGCCCCTCAGGCTTCCACCGATCGGTTCGGTAGCCGTCGCGGCGGTTCTTATGGGCTTAAGAATGACCTCGCAGAATGTCTATCTGATGGGCATCGACCTGACCTACGCGCCGGGAAAGCCCTACGCCACCGGGGCCCCGCTGCACATCGAAGAGCTATCGACTAATCACCGCCTCGCCCCGGAACGGATGCTCGGCCTCTCCTATCGGCGTCCCCTGACCCGAGAGAAGAGCATCGCCGGCGCCGTGGTTCAGACGGACCTGGTTCTTCTGTCGTACCGGCATCAGCTGCGGACCCTCCTCGAGGGGAGCCGGCGGGTGTCTACGGTCGGTACCCGAGGGCTCGACCTCGGCGTGCCGGCGCTGACCGGCCCGGATCTCGCGGCCGGGACGGAATTCGATGGGGAGCCGCGGCGCCCGGTGCCCGAGAGCCCGGGGGACCGGGACAACGAAGATGCCGGGGACACACCGCGGCGGGAACGCCTCCGGGCCTTTCTCGAGGAGAACTTGGCGCTGTTGAAGGAGGCAAAGAAGAGGCCGGTCCTCGAGTCGCCGGAGGTTCAGGCCTGGGATCATGCCTGGTTCGATTTTCCCGAGGCGCAGACGGGACGGGGCGCGGGCCCCACCTTCGGGCCCCGCCTCTCCCTACGGCTGGAACGGTACGGGCGGCTTGTCGAAGGACTGCTGGACGCTTCGGGGCCGGGAAGCCGACGGGAGCCGGAGGCCTAGATCAGGGCCGGGGGCCTAGATCAGGGCCGGGTTGGCCGGCCGCGCCTCTACTCTTCGTGGGCTTTCAGGACGCTCAGGAAGGCGGTCTGGGGCACCTCGACGTTACCGACAAGACGCATCCGCTTCTTTCCTTCCTTCTGCTTTTCTAGGAGCTTTCGCTTCCGGGAGATATCGCCGCCGTAACACTTCGCTGTGACGTCCTTGCGAAGCGCGGAGATGGTCTCCCGAGCGATGATGTTCCCGCTGATTGCCCCTTGGATCGGAATCTTGAACTGATGCTTTGGAATTTCGCTACTAAGACGCTTGCAGATCTGCCGTGCCCGGCCGGCTGCGTTCCCGCGAAACACCAACTGGCTCAGGGCGTCGACCGGTTTTCCGTTGACCAGGATGTCGAGACGAACCAGGTCGACCGCTTTGTATTCTGTTACGTCGTAATCGAAGGAGGCGTAGCCTCTGCTGAGCGACTTGAGCCGATCGTAAAAGTCGAAGAGCACCTCCGCCAAGGGCATGTCGAAGACAACCTCCACCCGCTTCTCGTCGAGGTACCGGAGATCCTCCTGGGTACCCCGTTTCTCGAGACAGAGAGTAATAACGTTGCCGAGGTATTCGTCCGGCGTAATAATCGTGGCCCGGATATACGGCTCGTAGGACTCGGCGACCTCCCCGGGGTTTGGGTACTCCAGGGGGTTTTCGATGGTCTGCTTGGTTCCGTCCTGCCGCACGATTCGATATTGGACCGAGGGAGCCGTCAGAACGATCCCGAGATCCCACTCCCGCTCGAGGCGTTCCTGGACGACCTCGAGGTGGAGAAGCCCGAGAAATCCACATCGGAAGCCGAAGCCGAGGGCCGCGGAGGAGTCCTTCTCGTAGATCAGGGCCGCGTCGTTGAGCTTCAACTTCTCCATGGCCCTCGTGAGCTCCTCGTAGTCGTTCGCGTCGTTCGGGAAGATCGACGAGAAGACGACCGGCTTGACTTCCTGAAAGCCTCCGAGGGAGGCCGGCGCCGGCCGCTCGTCGTCGGTAACCGTGTCCCCGACCCCGACGTCGGAGATGTTCTTTATGCCCGCGATAAAATAGCCGACCTCTCCGGTTCCGAGGACCTTGGTCGGCTCGAGGCGGATTTTGAACCGACCGACCTCTTCGAGCTTGTGGGCCGACATGTTCGACATGAACCGGATTGTCCGGCCGGCTCGGAGGGAACCGTCTACCACCCGGACGTGGACGACGACCCCCCGGTAGGGATCGTAGTGGGAATCGAAGATGCGGGCTTTGAGGGGATTGTCGGCATTCCCTCCCGGAGGGGGAACTAAGATGACGATGGCCTCGAGGAGCTCGTCGATTCCCTTCCCGAGCTTCGCGGAAATTTCGATGGCGGTCGACGGATCGAGCCCTAGGTCCTTTTCGATCTCGTGCTTGACGACGTCCACCTGGGCGCTCGGGAGATCGATCTTGTTGATGACCGGGATAACCTCGAGGTTATGTTCGAGGGCCATGTAGTAGTTCGAAAGCGTCTGGGCTTCGACCCCCTGGGCGGCGTCCACAACCAAGAGCGCCCCTTCGCACGAGGCAATGGCCCGGGAGACCTCGTAGGAGAAGTCGACGTGCCCCGGTGTGTCGACGAGGTTGAGCTCGTACTCCGCGCCGTCGGGGCCGGTGTGGGAAATGGTGACGGCGTGGGACTTGATCGATATGCCCCGCTCCCTCTCGATATCCATCGAATCCAGGAGCTGCTCCTTGAAGTCCCGAGCCTCGACGATCTTCGCCCGCTCGATAAGTCTGTCGGCGAGGGTCGACTTGCCGTGATCTATGTGGGCGATAATGCAAAAGTTGCGGATGTTGTTCTGTTTCATCTGTGGTGGCGGCCTTGCCTAATTATCGAGTATCCGGCGCACGCGAAGGAGAAAATCCTCCGGCTGGAACGGCTTCTGGAGAAACCAGACCTGTTCCGAGATTTCCTCGGTATCGGGGAAATTCTCCGGATACCCGGACATCAGAAGAATCTTTACCTTGGGGCGCCGGCTGAGTATCCGCTCTGCGAGCCGGTCACCGGTCATGTGGGGCATTACAACGTCGGAGACCAAAAGATCAAACTTCTCGTTTTGGTCTTCGCTAATCAAGAGGCCCTCGCCGGCGTTTCGCGACTCAAGAACGGTATACCCCTTCTCCCGGAGGATTCGCAAGAGCATCGAGCGAATTTGGTCGTCGTCTTCGACAAGAAGAATGGTTTCGTTGCCCCGGGTGTCCGTGTCGTCGGTAACCGGCGCCTTCTCCACCGACGCGCTCTGGGAGACAAGGGGAAGAAAGATACGGAAGGTGGTCCCCTGGTCGAGGACACTCTCCACGTCGATATGCCCCTGGGTCTGCCTGACAATACCGTACACGGTCGAGAGGCCGAGCCCCGTACCGCTTCCCCGCTCCTTGGTCGTAAAGAAGGGCTCGAAAATCCGTGAGAGGTTCTCCTGCGAGATACCCGAGCCGGTGTCCTCGATCTCTAGAACGACGTAGTCTCCCGGCGGCAGATCGCCGGAGGCGACGACTCGCGACGACTCGACGGAGCTATTTCGGGTCCGGATCTGGAGGGTCCCGCCCCCGGCCATCGCATCCCGGGCGTTGACCACGAGGTTCATGATTACCTGCTCGATCTGCCCCTGGTCGACGAATACGGTGTCCGGCCGGGCGTGGAGAGAAAGATAGGTCCGGACACGCTCGGTAAGGAGGCGTTTGACCATCTTCTCCACATCCTGAATTACGCCGTTAATACCGAGGACCTTGGGTTCCATAATCTGATGGCGGCTGAACGCCAACAGCTGCCGGGTAAGAGTGACCGATTTCTGCGCCGCCTTCTGAATGCCGTCCACGTCGTTCTTGATCGCTTCGGCGACGGAGGGCGGGAGGTCCGAGAGTTGCTGCCCGATCAACTTTGAGTAGCCCATGATCACGGTAAGAAGATTGTTGAAGTCGTGGGCGATGCCTCCGCTCAGCCGGCCGACGGCCTCCATCTTCTGCGCCTGACGGAGCTGGGCGTTCGACTCCTCGAGAGCCTTCTCCGATTCGAGGCGCCGGGAGACGTCCCGTATAACCCAGACGGAACCGGTTGTACGGCCGTTCTCGTCGACGAGGGGGGTCACGGTGTGCTCCACCGGCCGATCCGGTTGATCGGGAACCAACAAGAAAGTCTGGGTACGCCGCTCCCCCTCCCGGGTCTGAAGCTCCCGTTCTTCGATGGTAGCGAGGTCGTCGAGGGAGAAGCCCACGAGGGAGCCCCTTGCACCGCCGGCGAGCATGCCCGTTGCGACGGGGTTTGCAAAGTTGATAACGGAGTCGGAATCGGTTACCACGACGCCGTCGGCGATGCTGTTTAGGGTCGTCGAGAAGAGCTTCTCCCGCTCCGAGACTTTCTGCTCCATCTCGTGGCGGTAGAGAGCAATGACAATCGCCGTCCGGAGCTCCCGCTCCTCGAAGGGCTTGATGATATAAGCAAAGGGCTGGGTAATCTTCGCCCGTTGAATGGTGTCTTCGTCCGCGTAGGCGGTTAAGAGAATAACCGGGGTGTGATACCGGCTCCGGATTACTTCGGCGGTCTGCAGGCCGTCGAGCTCGCCCTGGAGCTTGATATCCATAAGCACGAGGATCGGGTCGACTTGCTCGATCTTTTCGAGGGCTTCTTCTCCCGAGGGACAGGTAGTCGGCACCTCGTAGCCGTACTTCTCGAGGTGCATCTTAATGTCGAGAGCAACGATGTGCTCGTCCTCTACTACCAGAATGCGATTATTGGTCATGTCCCCCGCCGCGTCGGCGCCGCTACTTCGATATGGGCTTCAGTCCCACCTTCTCCAGCTCCGATATAAGTGCCTGCCGTTCGATCGGCTTTACCACGTAGCCGTTGGCTCCACCTTTGTAGAAGGCTTCGACGACGTTCTCCGGATCTCCGAGAGCGGTGGTCATAATAACCTTGACCTGATCCCGTTCCGGAACTCCAATTTCGCCTTCGGTCGCGCGGATTCGCCGGAGCGCCTCCTGGCCGTCTACGTTCGGCATCATAATGTCGAGAAAGACTACGTCGTACGGGTTATTCTCTTCCCAGGCGAGTCGAAAGGCTTCGATCGCCTCCTGGCCGTCAACGACGACGTCGATGGACCCGTACTCGCGGAGGAGCGCTTGGAGCAACCGGCGGCTTCCAAAGTCGTCCTCGACTATCAAACAGCGCATACAAACTCCTTCGCTTCGAAAGTGTAGCTGATTTCTCCATACGTTCCAAGATGGTCAACTCTTCGTGGGGACATTCTCTTCGAGCTCCTGTATTAGGTTGTTGGTTGAAGGGGCGTCCTTTCTCCGGGCGGCAAGAAGAAGCCGGAGGAATCCGTTCGAGGTATCGGGGTCCAGCTCCTTCAGGGCACGCCTGCCGCAATGAGCCGCCGCTTCCAACTCCCCCCAATCGCTCGCGTCGAACCGTGCCCGCAGCTCTTCGAGGAAGTGGCGACTGATATTGGCCCCTCGCCAATTCGGATCGAGGATGTTGATCAGGGTAGTCTCCAGATCCGTTCGGGAGAAGGGCTTGACCAGAAAGGCCGAGAATCCGTTCCGGAATGCCCGGAATCGAGCTTCCTGGGAAGTGTGGGCACTCAAAGCGACGAGGGGCACCCTTGCAGCTTCGCTGCCCGTACCGCCGGAGGAGATCTGCTTCGCAGCGTCGTAGCCGTCGAGGCGAGGCATTTCCAGGTCCAGGATAACCAGGTCCGGGATCTCCTTCTCGAGAGCCTCCAGAGCCTCCTGTCCGTCCTCTACGGTGGTAACACGGTATCCGAGGCTCTCGACCAACCGGCCGTTGGCTATGCGGTTGATGGCGTTATCGTCCGCCAAGAGAACCCGGAGAGGCGCCGCCGAAGGCCCCTCGGGTGCCGCCGTCTCCGGCGCCTTTCGAGATTCGAGTCTTCCGGAGACTACCCCTCTCAGCTTCGTCACCGTCAGCGGCTCGAAGAGAGTCCGGCCGGAGGAATCCGAAACTGCCCGGTCGTCAAAACGGCGGAGCACCCAGGCGTTCGGGCGACCCTCGAGGCCGGCAGCGGAGGCCTCGTCGACGAGAATCGCGGTCTGAGGGTTGTGTTCGGCCGGAGCCGGAGCGGTCACCGGGACCGGCACCTCGGTGTGCTTGATACCCCAGGACCGCAACCAGTCGGCGGCAAGTTGCCGCTGTGTATCCCGACTTAATCCGAGGACGACCTTCTCGAGGGACTCCGGTTCCCGGACGGATTCCGACGCGGAAATCGCCGGCCCCTCCGGGGGCAGCCTTATCGGCAAATCGATTTCGAAGGTACTCCCCTCCCCGAGGGCGCTATCGAAATAGATCGATCCTCCCATCATCGTGATCAGCTTTTTGGTAATGGTAAGACCGATGCCGGTCCCCGGGTGCCGCTTCGTAGAGGTCTGGTCGACTTGATAAAAGGGGGCAAAGATCTGCTCTTTAAGCTCTTCGGGAATTCCTATCCCGGTATCCGCGACGGCGATTCGCAAGACCTCGTCCTCGACCGAAGCGGTACAGGAGACACTCCCGGCATTCGTGTACTTGACGGCGTTGACGAGAAGGTTCAGGAGAACCTGGCGGAGCTTTCCGGAATCTCCGACGATCCGCGCCGGGAGAGCCGGGTCGGCGTAGAAGTCGAGGTCGAGGCCCTTCTTGTGGACCTGGATGGCGATTGCTTCGACGCTCGCTTCGAGAACATCCAGGGGGTCGAAGGGCTCTTCGGCAACCTGCATGGCGCCTGATTCGATCTTCGAAAGGTCGAGGATCCCGTTTATCAGGGCCATCAGGGCGTCTCCCGAGCTTTTGAGAATAGAAAGGTAGCTCCGCTGCTCCGAGTCCGTCGCACGGTCGAGGGCCAACTCGGCCATCCCGATAATGCTGTTCAACGGCGTTCGCAACTCGTGGCTCATGTTGGCCAGAAACTCGCTCTTGGCGGCCATCGCCCGCTCGGCCCGGTCCCGCTCGCGTTCGAGTCGCTTCTCGCCTTCGTGTTTGTAGAGCGCGAGCTCCATACCTATTGCCAGCTCTCGCCCCCGGGGTGGTTTTACCACGTAGCCGAAGGCTCCGACTTCCTTCGCCGATACGACGAACCGGTTATCGGTATGGGCGGTCAGGAAGATAATCGGGGCGTCCTGCCTCTTGCGAAGCTCATTCGCTGTTTCGAATCCGTCGAGTTTCCCGTCCAGTTCGACATCCATCAGGACAAGGTCGAAGGAGAACCGGTCGGCGACCTTTAGCGCCGCCTCTCCGGAGGGGACAACCTTGGTAACCGCGTACCCGAGGCTCTCGACGTGGTTACGGAGGTCTATCGCGACGATTTTTTCGTCTTCTACGATAAGGACGCTCTTTGGTTTCCCGGTGCCGCTCATTCTCTCCGGCTCACCCGTTTTGGGCTGCCCTCAACACGTGTCCCGCGATCTCGCCGAGGGGCAGAATCTTGTTGACGGCTCCCCGTTTGGCGGCCTCGTTGGGCATCCCGTAGACGATGCAGGTCGCCTCGTCCTGAGCCACGTTGTAGGCCCCGGCCTCTTTTAGCTCGACCATGCCCCGGGCCCCGTCGTCTCCCATTCCGGTCATGATGACACCGATGGCGTTCTTGCCGGCGTACCGGGCCGCCGAGCGGAAGAGGACGTCCACCGAGGGCCGGTGGCGGCTTACGAGGGGGCCGTCCCGGATCTCCACGTAGTACCGGGCACCGCTTCGCTTCAAGAGGCAGTGTTTGTTCCCCGGGGCAATGAGCGCCCGGCCCCGGATAACCGTATCGTTGTCCGCCGCCTCCTTAACGGTAACCCGGCAGATACCGTCGAGACGCTTCGCGAAAGCCGCGGTGAAGTGCTCCGGCATATGCTGGACGATAACGACCCCCGGCGTGTCCAGCGGGAGCGCTTCGAGAAACTCTCTGAGGGCCTCGGTACCGCCGGTTGACGCGCCGACGACGATAATGCGCTCGGTGGTTTCGATAACGTGGTGGCCCCCGGGCTTCGCGAGAATGACGTCGGCGCTGAGCTTCGGCTCGACCTCCCGGGGAAGAACCGTCGGGCTAGTGCGCCGTACCTTCGACGCGTAGGCCGCCTTAACGACGTCGCAGATCCGGGTCTTCGATTCTTCTAGAAAGTGTTTGGTGCCCATCTTAGGCTTTTCGACGATGTCGATGGCTCCGTACTCTAGGGCCTTCAGGGCGTTTCCGGATCCCGCAGTCGCCTGGGACGAGCAGATAACCACGGGAATCGGGTGTTGGGCCATCAGCTTCTTGAGAAAGCTCAGCCCGTCCATCCGGGGCATCTCGATATCGAGGGTAATGACGTCGGGAACGAAGGTCTGGAGCTTCTTTGCTGCGATTATCGGGTCCGAGGCGGTCGCTCCGACGCTAATAGCCGGATCCGATTCTAGGACCTCCTTCATGGTCTCCCGGACCACGGCCGAGTCGTCGACGATCATCACCTTGATTGCTTTGTCCATGTGCTTCTACTCCGGTCGTCGATAGATGGTCGGCGCGATGGAAATCAGGGGGAGCCCCATACCCGCGAGGGTCTCGGAATGGCCGAGGAAGAGATAGCCCCCGGGACGAAGGTAGTCGTAGAGCTTTCTTAAGAGTATGCCCTGGGTCGGCCGGTCGAAATAGATAATGACGTTCCGGCAGAAGATCACTTCGAAGCGATCCTGGATGCCGAAGTCTCCGGCCATCAGGTTGAGACGATGGAAGATTACCTTCGACCGCAGTACCGGCTTAACCCGGACCAGCTTGCTCTCTTTGTCTTTGCTCCGGAGAAAATACTTCTTGAGGTAAGCGCTCGGTACCGGCGCCACCCGCTCTTCGGTGTAGGTGGCCTTTCGGCCCCGATCGAGGGCTGCGGTCGAAATATCGGTCCCGAGAATCTTATACTCGAAGTCCCGGTGTTGCGCGGCAAACTCTTCGAGGGTAATCGCCAGAGTGTAGGGCTCTTCTCCGGTCGAGCTTGCGGAGGACCAGACCCGGAACGGTCTTCCCTTCCCCCAGCCGTCGGCGTACCGTTCCGGAAGCAAGGTGCCGAGAAGGTAGTCGAAGTGGTCGGCCTCTCGAAAGAAGTCTGTCTTGTTCGTGGTAACTGCGTCGATCATGTGGAGAAGCTCGCCGTCGGCCTGCTCCTCCTGAAAGACGAACTCGAGATATTCCTCGAAACCGCCGAGGCCCAAGGCGCGGATCCGTTTCTGGAGCCGAGACTCGAGCATTACGCGCTTGGCCGGAGGCATGCGGATTCCCAATTCCGACTCTATGTAGTGGCCGAGGCGCTTGAACTGGGCGTCGGTGAGGGGCGTGGTCCGAAGGTTGGGGAAGGAGGACTTCTCCTCGCCGGCGTCTTCTTTTTCCTTCTTGGAACCGAGGGTTTTACTTTGGGTCCCGAGAGCAAATCCTTCCACCTCAAGCTCCTTTCGCCGCGACGACTTCCTCGACCTGGGACATCGAGGTTAGCCGCGTAACGTCAAGAATAAGGGCGACGGAACCGTCGCCGAGTATGGTTGCCCCGGATATTCCCTCGAGGTCTCGATAGAGCTTCCCGAGATTCTTGATGACCGTCTGAAAGTCGCCGATCACCTGGTCGACGACAAAGCCGATCTTGCCTGACGGCGACTCCACCACGACGATCTGCTCGATCGGCGGAAGCTCGTTGTCCATTACAAAGAGCTCCCGAAGCCGAACAAAGGGGAGAACCTCCCCCCGGTTGTTCAGAATCCGTTGCCCGTTCTGCTTGTCCCGAGATTCGGTTGTCAGCTCGAGGCATTCGGAGACGCTTCCGAGGGGGAATACGAAGTGTTCCTCCCCGACCCGAACCAAAAGGCCGTCTATTATCGCCAGGGTAAGCGGGATAGCGAGGGTGAGGGTGGTCCCCCTTCCCGTCTCGCTCTTGACGGTGACCGTCCCCCCGAGGGAATCGATCTCCTTCCGGACGACGTCCATCCCGACCCCCCGTCCGGAAACCTGGGTGACATTTTCGGCCGTGGAAAAACCCGGCGCGAAGATAAGCTGGTAGACGTCTTCGTCGGTCAGCTCCGTCCCCGGGGTTACCAATCCCTTGTCGACGGCTTTCCGGAAAATCGACTCTTTGTTCAGCCCTTTTCCATCGTCCTGTATGGTAATGACAACCGAGGCTCCGGAATGTTCCGCCTTTAGAAGAACAACACCGCTCCGCGGCTTTCCCGCAGCCTCCCGGGCGGTTGGTGTCTCGATCCCATGGTCGATCGAGTTCCGGATAAGGTGGACCAATGGATCGCTCAACCGCTCGATAACCGTCTTGTCCAGCTCGGTTTCCCCTCCCTCGGTTCGCAATTCGATCTGTTTGCCGAGGTCCTGGGAGAGATCCCGGACCAGCCGCCGGAACTTCGAAAAGGTCGTGCCGATCGGCAGCATTCGAATACTCATGGTGCTGTCCCGGAGCTCGTCGGTCAGGCGCTCGAATGTCTCTGCAACGGCCGTAAGCTGGGGAATCTCCGCGTCGATGGCGGTCTGGGAGAGGCGCGCCTGAAGCGTCACAACCTCCCCCACCAGATCCACCAGGTGATCGAGCTTACTCGATTCGACCCGTATGCTCGAAGAGGAAAGCTCCTGCTGGGCCCGTTCCCGGGACCGTTTGACGTGCTCCTGCTCCCGGAGAGCCGCTTCCACCTCGTGTTCCGGAAGGCCTTCTTCGACGAGCATCTGCCCGAGGCGTTTCTGCTTTCGAACCGTCGTGTTGAGCGTGTTGCTGTCGAGGGCTCCCCGTTCTTCCAGAATCTGCCCCAAGCGCTTGTAGGGCCCCCCGTCGAGCTCGGTCAAGTCGTCGATCGGGACAATCTCTATCTCGGCGATGTCCTCGACAAAGATAAAGACATCCCGGACGGCCTGCTGCGACTGTTGGGTTGAGAGAATTATGTCCCAGTGAACGAGGCACGATTCGGGATTCAACTCGGACAACGGAGGAACGCGGTCGACCGCCGGCACGCAGGTGTACTCTCCCATGCCCTTTAGCTCCTCGAGAAGGAGGAGCGGGTTGGTCCCGGTCAGATAGATGTTCTCCGGCGGCTTAAAACGGATCCGGTAGGTAACGTAGTGGCCGGCCTCGGCGGCGAGGTCCTGGGAACCCCCGGTATCGCTTCCTCCGGGAGTGCCGCCGGAGCCGCCGGAGCCTTCGGAGCCGCCGATATTGGATAGATCTCCGGGTGCTTCCCCGGGTATCGGGTCCCCCTTTGGCTTCCCCTTGCCGAGCTCGGCGTCGACGTGGATCTTGAACTTGTCGATGAGGGTCTGAGACTCCGCCCGCACGTCCGGCGGTACTTCGTCCCCGGCCTCCAAGAGCAGCCGAATGTGATCCCGGGATTTCAGGGTCAGGTCGATGACGGTCTGGGAGACCGGAATACGCCCGTCCCGGACGTATTCGAGCATGTTCTCGATGTGATGCGCAAAGTCGGAGATCTGTTGAAAGCCGAACATCGCCGCGGA
>JBKHCS010000076.1:0-13811 GCA_046541715.1 Spirochaetaceae bacterium | reverse complement strand
TACACCGGCCAGACCTGCGGTCAGTACGTGACTTTTCTTCACCTTATCGGTGTAGACGCCCGGACCGTCAACCTCGGCTGGAATAGAGCACTGACAAAACACGAGAGCATCGACGAGGTAACCGAGACGGGGACGAACCCCATCGACACCAGCGTCGAGAACGACATTCCCGCGGAACTCTACAGCGCCTTCGTCGACTATTTTGAAGAGATGGCCACCCGCAACGGTACTCCCTTTGCAAACAACATCGTCGCCGTCGACGCCGCCAAGGCCATCTTCGACGCCGAGGACCCGGACGTGATGTGGATCGACCAGCGCAGGGCCGAAGACCACACCGCCGGCCATATCCCGGGATCGGTTAGCATGCCCTACGACGAGACCTTTCCGGACAACGTTCCCCTGCTTCCGGCCGACAAGCGCCTGATCCTCTACTGTTACACCGGTCAGGGCTGCGGACAGACGATTGCCATGCTCCGGCTGATGGGATACGACGCCTTTACGCTGAACAGCGGAATGGGTACCCCAGGGACCATGCCGGTAGGCTGGCAGAACCAGGGATATCCCGTCGCCTCTTCCGACTAATTGCCTCGACTCAATCGCCGAATTTTAGCGATTTCCGGTCCCCGGCTGCTTCTAGCCGGGGGCCTTTTTTTGTACCTCGGATTTCACGTCTGGAGCCTGGGCTTCTTCCCCTTCGTACACTCCGACGAGGCCTGGTTAGCTTCCCTCTCCCGCACCATGCTGGAGACCGGTTCTCTGTCGGCCACCGAGGACTTCTTCCGTCTGACACCCAGACATCCCCACGCCATCAAGGCTCTCTTCCATCTCCTGCAGATTCCCCTCGTGGCCCTGTCCTTTAGCCATGTGTCGGTCCGCGTTATCTCCCTTCTCGGGGGATTGGCGGCGCTTTTTTGCTTCTACCGTGCGCTGCGAAAGCTCGGCCTGCCGCTTCTTGGTGCCGCGCCCGCGTCTCTGCTTCTCGGGTTAGACGTGCAGTTTTTCTCTTCGAGCCACGTCGCACGGCAGGAAATTCTTTTGGTAGCGGTCATGGCTGCGGCCTTTTGCGCCGCCCTGCCTTTGGAGTCCTGGAGATGGAGAACGCCGGTGGTTCTCGGGTTGATGCTCGGAGCTGCGATCGGTCTCCACCCCAACGCCTTTGTCGTTACCCTGCCGTTTCTTGCCCTCGTCTTCTGGGTGCCTGTATCGGGCCGCCGGAAGCTTGCCTTTTTCGCCGTCTTTGTCGGTCTGCTCCTCGCCTGGGCCGGTGCGTTCGTAGGGTGGAGCTACGCGATGGATCCCGCGTTTCCATCGAACTACCTCGCCTTCGGACAGAGCGTGGGAGTAGCCGACTCGCCTTTCTTGCGACTGCTGCGGCTTCGGTTATTCTTCGTCAAGCTCTACCAACGGGTAGCCGGAACCTACTACCTTCCGCCGGTGCGGCTACAGCTGTTGGTATTCGCCGGACTCCTTCCCCTAGGTGCCCTGACCGGGTTCCTCTTCCGGGGGAACCGGGGGCGACACGTAGGTGCTCTTACCACCGCAGCGGGAACGGTTGTTATCGGGTTGTACCTCGTGGGAAAGTTCTCCCCTCCGACGGCGGTCTTTCTCTGGCTCCCCTGCTACCTTCTCGGGGCGACGCTCTTTTACTACCTCTCGGGGTCTGATAGCCGGTTGTTAGTCGGAAAGAGGCGTTTGCTCTCACTCCTCCCGGTCCTGTTTCTGGCCGGCTCTCTAACGACGGCCACCGTTACCGAGGCGCTCCGTTTCGAAGAGCATCGCTACGGAGACTACATCGCGGAAATCCGCGGGACTGTCCCTTCACACCAGCCGGTCCTCGCCAATCTGAACACCGCTTTTGCCTTCTCCCCCGGCGTGCTCCACACCTTCCGAGACCTAGACCGCCTCGATGTGCCGATCGCTGAGTACCTTGAAAGAGAAAGCATCCGCTACGTTCTTCTGCCTTCAGAGATGGAGATAATTTACGCCGAGCGTCCCCAATGGAACCTCCTCTACGGAAACATCTACCCCTACTTTGGAGATCTCTTGAGGATCCTCGATACCCGGGGCGTGTTGATAGAAACCGTGGAAGCCCCGGTCCATGCAATGAGAATAGTCCCCTACATGTTTTCCCGAGACGCAAAGCTTCAGATCTACCGGCTAACAGATGAACCACGCGATGCAGAACCGCCCGAGAGGCGGCCGAGCTCCTCCCGAAGCGACTGAACTTCCTTAAGAAGGCCGATTCCGTCGCGGTCCCGGGGCCGCGGGATGGCCACATGTCGCTCCCGTGTGTGCCGTCCCTTCCCGTCCAGCAACACAATCCGGTCCGCGAGATACGCGGCTTCCCGGAGATCGTGTGTGACGAACAGGAATGACCGGGATGTCTCTTCCCGTACCGCGATGAGAAGGTCCTGGAGCTCCTCCCGGGTCAGAGCGTCGAGACTGCCGAAGGGCTCGTCGAGAAGAAGGACCTCCCCGCCGGCCGCGAGGGCCCGGGCCAACGCGACCCGCTGCCTCATCCCTCCGGAAAGCTGATGAGGGAATCGGCCGGCGTACTCCTCCATGCCGACGAGACGCAAGAACCTCGATATATCGGCCGACTCAGGGCCCTCGGAGGCGTGCCTCGCCGCAAACGCAACGTTCTGCCGGGAGGTGAGCCAGGGGAGGAGTTGGTGCGTGTCCTGGAAGACGACGAACCGCTCGGGACCCGGGCGCCAAACTGCCTCTCCCCGAAACCGAAGAGATCCCGACTCAATGGGCAGGAGGGAGGCCAGACACCGAACGAGGGTCGATTTGCCGGAGCCGCTCGGGCCGAGAAGGCAGAGAAGCTCGCCGGGATAGAGCTCTATCGACAGCCCGTCGAGCACTCGGTGGCCCGCCGGGTCACCGGGGTAGGAAAAGCTCAACCGTTCAGCTTGAAGAAGCGGTTCTGCCTTCGCACTCACACCGAGCTGATCCCCCAGCGGCCGACGGTGTGTCGTTCGACGAGCCCGAAGAGGCCGTTTTCGACCGCAATACCCACCAGCATTACCAAGAGCAGCCCGGCAAAGAGTCCCGGGGTGTCCATGAACACCCGCCGGTTGAAGAGATACCAACCGATACCCCCCTCCCCGGCCACCGCACCGAATATCATCTCAGCGCTGATAAAGGCCCGCCAGCCCCGGGACCAGGCGATACGCCCGCCGGCGATAATCGACGGCATGCTCCCGGGCAACTCGACCCTCAAGAACAGCTGCCCCGGAGAGAGGCCGAGATTACTCCCGAATAGGCGGTGCCCCTCCGGTACGCTTTCTACGCCGGCAAGGAGGTTCGTAACGAACGGCCAGAGCACCGAATGTACCACCACCACCAACGTGGCTACCGGTCCGACGCCTGCCCACAGAATAACCACCGGGAGTAGCGCAACGCCGGGGAGGGGATGGAGCAACGAGGTGACCGAGACGATCGCCCTCCGGGAAACGGGCGCCATGCGGGTGGTTGCGACCAGCATCAATCCGACGAGACCGGAAAGGGCAAGGGCGGCGCCGATGTATGCCAGGGAAAGCAGTAACTGCCCGAGCAGTTTTCCTTCCAGTATGCCGGTTCCGAGGGCTCCGAAGACCGTTACCACCGAAGGCATCAAGCTACTCCCTGCCCCAAATACGAGACGGACCAGCTCCCAGGCAACGAGAGCCACCGTGGCTATCGTGAGGTCCCGGAGAACCCCATCGATAAAACGATTCCGGCGTGCCATTTTCCCTCCCTAAGGTCGGGCCCCGTCATGGACCAGCGCGTGCGTTTCGGCGACGTCCTCGCTCAAGTACCCCGATCCCGCCATAAACCGGGAGAAGGTTTCGACACCCCGGAGCGGTTCCGCGAACCGCATACCTTCCTGCTCGAGTTGTCGCTTCACCTCCTCCGGCGTAATGTCGTACCGGTCGCCGAGCACCTCGATGGCTTCTTCTTCGCTGAGAAGGTCCAAGGAGTCGGCCAAGGCAGAGCGGAACGCATCGAGAAAATCCGGATTCTCCCGGAGAAAACCCGCCGGGGCGACCCCGACGGCAAAGGTAAACTCCCCCCCGAAGGCTTCGGCTCCTCCGAGGAGTACTCGGCCCCCGTGCACCTGCGTAAGGTCGATAAGATAGGGCGGCGTCGCAAAGTGCGCGTCTACGCCGCTCTCCTGGACCAATGCTTGGGCTGCATCTGGGTGGGAAAGCGTAACAAGCTGATCGTCAAAGAGACCGGCTTCTCCGAATCGCCGCTCTGCCGCCATGGAAAGAAGGATATGTTGGATGCTCCCGGGCTGAGGAACGGCGATTCTCCCCTGGCCCTCTGCGAGGTCCGACAGATCCTCATACTCATCCCGGAGCGTAACGAGGCCCAGCGGAACTTGCGAGAGCGCGGAGAAGACCTGCCAGTCCATCTCCCGGTCGACACCGATCAGGAAGGGAGGAATGCCCATAAAGCCGACGTCCAACCGCCGGGCGACGATCGCCTCGCGGATAGACGCCGCGTTGGTTAGCCGGGTCCAGGTTATCTCGTAATCCGGCAGCTCTTCTTCGAGAAGTCCGTACTGCTTCATCAGATTCAGGGGTGCGTACGCGAGGCCGTACTGCTCCGCAATTCGAAGCTCCTTCGGTTCTGAATCGTCTCCCCCACCGCACCCCGAAAGAAGGCCCGACAAGAAGAGGGCGGACACGACGCGGAAGGCTGTCGCCCCTCGTATGCTCATCCGTCGCCCTCGGGAAACATACAGAGCTCTCTAAAGTCGAAGAGAAGGTTTTGCCCGGAGGCGCCCCGTACGGCAAGGTTGTCGAAGAGCGTCACCACCGTTCGGTTTACCATCTCTTGGGTGTCCCCGTGGATGACTGCGTATCCGACCCGTTGGGTCGAGTTGCGCATCGGACGAATACGGGTTCCCCGGGGCAACAGGAACCGGCAATTCGCGACCCCGGGAAGCGAGAAAACGGCGCCCTCCCCTTCGTACCCTTCGATGACCCCCTCGCGGCAAAAAAGAAGTGGTACCGAAAAGCATCCACCGGCCGGCCTTTCAGGGACTCCGGAGGGGATGTTCCCGGCGGAAGGTCCGGGCCCCCTACCCCGAGCCAGACGCAGGCAGAGCGCCAGCTGTTTGCCGATCGGATCGACCCCGGCGACAAGGGGCAACGACTCGTCCTCGTAGGCGCCGCCGAGACGACAGGCAACCTCGTTGGCCTTGACTCCCTCCTTACCCACCAGGAATTGAAAATAGATCGGCCCCTCGGTTATGCCGAAGGCTTCGACGATACGCCGGGAAGCCGCGACGACCGTCTCGTACCACCTTCCGGCGTGGATGCTCGGGTAGCGGTGCGCGGCGCAAACGCCGAGACTTAGGCTCGGGGAAACGGTCACCCGGTCGGTCATACTCCATACGTCGACCTCTCCGCCGGAAACCCACCCCGACAGGGTAACCTCCGTCGAAGGGTAGTAGGATTCTACGAGTACCGCTTCTTCCCGGGAGTACCCCAAGGCTTCTTCCACAGCGGGACCGTACTTCTCCGGCTCCACCACAAGAGAGACACCCCGCTGTCCTTGACTGTCGAGGGGCTTTACGACTACCGGGAGCGGCAAAGGTCCAGGGGTGCCGAGACCCACGACCGCGTAGTCGACGGTCGAGACACCGGCGGAACTGAGGGCCTCCTTCATGATCCGTTTATTGGTGGTTTTCGCCGCAGTATCGGGTGCCAGGGCGGAGGCAATACCGATTCGTTCCGAGACGACCGCCGCGGTAAGAACCGGCTGGTCCGACCCGACGGTCACGATGGATTCCGGACGGAGGTGACGCGCGGCCTCTTCGACTCCGGGGATATCGAAGGTGGATACCTGGACGAACTCGTCGGCGTATCGACGTCCCGGGGCCGAAGGGTTCTGATCGACCAGAATGACTTCCCATCCAAGCCGCCGGCACCGGCGCAGCAGGCTTTCTTGGCTGCTCCCTCCGCCCAATACCATGAGGCGCAGCGGTTTCATCGGTAACCGAACCGTCTCTTCGGGAGGCCCGAGAAAGCCGAAAGGGGGCGGAGGGGGCCCCAATGGAGCAATAGGTTTCCATAGAGGGCGACTAAGCGCCGGACGCCGTACCGGGACCCGCGTCTTACGCGGACCTTGCCCTCCGGTTGCCGGTAGTAGCGGACCTCCGTTCGGGGATTTGCAGAGAAGAGCATGGCCGAAAGGTATCCGAAGCGCACCGGACGGCGAAGCGCGGCGTCTCGTAGCTGCCGCCGGAACGCCCGAAAGCTCGTCACCGGCACCCGAAGTGGCTTACCAAGACAGACCGTAAAGAGACAGTTGTTGAGAACGGTTCCAAGCCGCCGTAGCCCTTTCGTCCGGCCCCGGGCGGGTGCACCGTAGACCAGATCGTAGCCCCCCTCGAGGGCCGACAAGAGTTCCGGCACCGCCTCCGGCGGATGGTCGCCGTCGTCGTCGATGGTCACGATTACCTCCGCCTTGGCAGAGGCAACCCCGACGAGTGTTGCGTAGGCTTGCCCCCGGCGTTCGGGAAGGGTAATGACTCTGAGGTCTTCGTATCCTTCGGCGAGACGCTCGAGGCGGCCCCCCCAGGGAGCACCGCTGCCGTCGTCGACCACGATAATCTCCAACGACCGGTCGCGCAGAGCGCACAGGAGCCCCTCGATGACGCCACCCGGAGTGCCCCGGAAAGTTGGAATAACAACCGACAGACTCAGCATTGATTCTGAGTGTAGCAGCGGCGGGAACCGGCGGCTACCGCCTTGTCTTTCCCTTCGAAAGGCGCTTCTTAAAGTCTGCCAGCCTAAAGCCGCTACTCTCGGCGGCCTTTACGATTGATTCGATCTCCGAGACGGGCAGGGCCTTATTACCTCGGCAGCCGGCGTCCAGCCACCTCCAGAAGACAAGGCTGTACAGTCTGTCGCGATCGAACCATGTTGTCCCTTCGTACTCGTGAACCCCGGTGTACGCTCGTTCCTCTGCCGTATGGAGAATACCGACGTACGGTTCGTCACGCTTCCGCAAGAGAATATCGAGAAGCCCCCTCCATCCGCCTTCCGCAAGCCGGTCGCGCACGTCGGGCGACATGGTCTCTTCAAAGACCCGGTAGAGGAGCCACGTGTGAACCAGCTCGTCGACGAAGTTGCTCTCTTCCGTCGGTGCGATCGAAGCGAAGACGAGGTAGGGCAACAGGACGATCTCGGGTACCGGCTGAGACCGGGAGAGTTTCCGTAGAGTCGCGATCTTACTAATCTCCTTGATCGACTCAGAGATTTTGCTGAGAAGCCGCCGCGCCTCTTCGATGGAAGGTTCCTCCGCCACCGGGGACCCGTCGGCGCTCTCGACCTCCTTCAGGAATCTGCGAAAGTCATCGAGAAAGGTCTCTATATCCTGCTCTTTCAACTCGATAAGAGCCGCCGCAGGCTCTATTTTCGCCGGTTTCTTGTCCGCAGACGTCTTCCGGGCCGGAGGGGTCGCTTCGGCCGTCTTCTTCGGCTCCTGCTTCGGCTCCAAGGATGCCAGGTAGAGATTGTGCGCCAGGGTGGAAGCAACCGTCGAGGAGATAAGCTTACGGAAGGCATCGTATACCGGTCTGAGTCGGATCTCTTGAAAGGCCAACTCGATGCTACTCGTGCCGTTTCCGGCAAGGTGGTCGAAGAGTCTACGATAGTTTCCCGCGTTGTCGTCGGTTACCTCGTAGATGTTCAGGAAGACTTGCGATTCGTATCCGTTTAGGGTCACAGAAAGGCCATTCACGACAAGGTCGCTACTGCGGCGAACGAACCATTTCCCGCTCCGCTGCTCCTGAAGGATGCAGTAGGCGTTGGGGTCGTCCCTGAGTCCCAGGGCCTCCCCAAGGCTCGATCGGCGGCTGAGCTTGTTTCCGGCGGTGTCTTTTTCGACGTACTCCGCCGACTCCTTAATCCGGCCCCGGGCCTGCTCGTAGGCGTTGTTGTATAGAACGAGTGCGTGCTCGCCGCCGGACTCGTTGGTAAAGGCGTAGACGTTCTCGTTCACGCCGTGGTCTCCGTACAGGTCGAAGAGCAGAAAGCTATCGACCTCGGCAAAGAGGTACCGCTTCTTCGCCAGAGGAAAGATCTCCCGGTTGTGCCGTTCGACCAGTTCGACGTTCGGCTCTTCCGAGAGCATCGCCCGGCGGTACTCCATACCGTACTTCTCGGTAAACCCCTCGATCTGTCCGTGGCCGAACATAGGGAGCCCGGGCATCGTGACCATCATCGTACACACACCGAAATATTTGTCCCCGGAACCGAACTGGGCGATCGCGGTTTCCTCGTCCGGGTTGTTCATAAAGTTGACGAACCGCTTGAGAATCTGCTTGTCGAAGGTAATGGTGTTCTTGATGGTCTGGCGGTACTTCTGGTTTTCCTCGTCCTTGAGCATGTTCATAAAGGCGCTGTTATAGACCCGGTGCATACCCAGGGTACGGACAAAGTATCCCTCCATCATCCAGAACGCTTCGGCGAGCAAGAGGGTGTCGGGTATCTCAGCGGCCACGCGATCGACGACCTCCCGCCAGAACTCCTCAGGAAAGGCCCGGTCGAAATCCTGGCGGCTCAAGCCGTGTTCCCCCCGGGTCGGAATGTCACCGCCGCCCCCCGGCTCCGGGAACCAGAGGCGCTGAAAGTGTTTCTTTGCCAGGGTCATGGCGGCGTCGAACCGGATGATCGGAAAGCTCCGGGCAACGTGGAGGATTGTCTGGATCGTCGCCTCCCGCACCTCGGCGAGGAGAAAGTTCAGCTGCGCCGTGTCGTTCCAGGGCATGCTGGTCCCGTCGTTTCCGTGGTAGATGTAGCGTTCCTCGCCGGTATTCGAATCCCGCCGCTTAAAGACGACCGCCGCGTCGGTCCGGTCGTAGTAGTGATCCTCGAGGTAGATCTCCATCCCTTCTTTGGAGGAGAGGTTTTCTCCGTTAAAGGAATAGTTGGGGAACGGCGGATGGTCGAGTTGGACGAACCAGTCCGGGTGCCGTTGCATCCAATCGGAGTCGAGACCCGTGTGGTTCGGTACCATGTCGCTTGCCAGGCGGATTCCCCGGAGGATCGCCCGGTGACGCAAGTTCAATAGGGCGTCCCATCCCCCGAGGTCTCCGGAGATTTCGTAATTCATCAGGGAGTAGGCCGAGGCTGCTGCCTCCGGGTTCCCGGTCAGTTGCTTTATTCTTCGGGAGGCCTGGCTCCGCTCCCAGAGGCCGATCAGCCAGAGACCGTTGAATCCCCGGGAAGCAATAAGGTCGAGCTCTTGGTCGGGGATCTGATCGAGTCGGTTAATCTCCCGGCCGTATTTCCGAGAGAGTTGGTCCAGCCAGACGAAGGTGCTCTTGGCCAATACGACGACCCGGGGCATCCATTCACGGTCCGGGGAGAATCGCTCCGCCTCTTCGTCGTATTCCGCGCCCGAGAATTCGTAGACTGCCTGGGGTCCCTTCCCCGGGAATACCGCCCGGTGTTCTTCCTTGAGAAAATCCAGCGTCCGGAGCATACGAAGCAGAAAGGAGCCGAGAAAGGTTCCCCATTCTTTGCGGATAAACTCCAGTTGCGCGTACAAAGAGTCCGGGTGCCGGCGAATCGGCTCGAGAAGAGTCTCCAGGATGCTCTTTCCGGTCGCCTTGAATGCCGGCTCCGTCTCCAAGTGGCTCCGGGACGCGTCCACTAACACGGAGTACGAGCTTACCTCCGAGAGCTCCTCGTCGGAGAAGAGTTCGGAAAAGGGTTCGGTCGCGGGATTCTCGTTGGCGAGCCAGAGCATAAGAATCTCTTCCAGTGCGACCTCGGCGCCCTTCTCCCCGTCAACCTCCTTCTCCAGGTAGTCGCTTGGCTCCACCTCTCCGTTGAAGATCTCGGTGGGCGGGAAGAGATCGAGAAAGGTGAGCAGGGTTCCTTCGGCCCCCGGCGCGGATGAGGGGGTCGCTCCCGCGGCGGTTTGCCGGAGCAGCTGCTCCTTGACGGAGGTAAGCGTCCGTCCGAAGAGGTCCTCCCCCACCTGTTCCTTGTACACGGCAACGATGTGATGAAAAATCTCCTCGATAAGTCCGTAGGCGTTCAAGTCCGAAGCCCGGACCCCCGCCTGCGGCTTGGCGGCAAGGTTGCGTTCCGCGTTCATCGCGTGGGCCAGCCTCCGGGCCGTCGCAAAGTCGGCGATAACTACCCCACCGCGGTAGGACGAGAGCGTCCCGTCGAGGCCGTACCGATACCGAAGCGCCCGCGCAACGTGGACTTCCCGGAGAAATCCACCCTTGTGGAGCCTGTTCTCGTAAAACACAGTTTCCCCCTATCCTTTCAAAGTATGAAGGGACCGCCGGGAAATCAAAAGGGATCGGGGAGATTTGGCCTGCGAATTGAATATCGTATGCGCCCTTAGTAGCATTAACGAATCGTGGGTGTACCAAAAATGCCGACCGAAGGCCGTCGGCGAACCGTTATCGAAGGCGTAGCTCCTCAAATCGAACCGCCTCACTACGCCATAAAAAGAGTTATTGGAGATAATCTGACGGTGGAAGCCGACGTCTTCGCCGACGGTCACGAAGTCGTCGAGGCGGCGGTTCTCTTCCGGCGGCAGAACAGCCGGACCTGGCAACGGGAGCGGATGGTGCCGTTAGGGAACGATCGCTACCGTGGCACCTTTTCCCTGCCCTCGGTCGGCTGGTACGAGTTTAGCGTCGCCGGATGGGTCGATCATTTTCAAACGTGGCGCCGCGGTATGCAGAAGAAAGCCTCCGCGACTGTCGTCGAAGAGGTGGACCTGGAGATCGGTGCGGCTCTCTTGCGAGAAACCAAGGGGCTGGTTCCGAAATCCGCAGGGAAGGATGGTTCGCGGTTGGAGCGCATCGTCGGGATGCTTCTCGAACGCTCCGATCCCCTCGACTCCCGGGTAGAGGTGGCTCTGTCGGCAGAGCTCTTGACCTTGATGGAGCGTTACCCTGACACCCGCCTCGAAAGCCGCTATTCCCAGGATATTCCGCTCCTCGTCGAGCCGGAGCGAGCCGTCTTTAGCAGTTGGTACGAGCTCTTCCCGAGATCGGTCCCCGGGAAGAAGCATACTCACGGCACCTTCGCCGACTGTGTGGCTTTCCTACCGCGTCTGAAGAAGATGGGTTTTGACGTCTTGTATCTCCCCCCGATTCACCCCATCGGCCGGACCAAACGCAAAGGGAAGAACAACTCTCTTACGCCCTCCCCTCAGGATCCCGGCTCCCCCTGGGCGATCGGCGCGAAGGAGGGAGGGCACACCTCTATCCATCCACAACTCGGCACCATGGAGGAGTTCGAACATCTTGTCGGCCGGGCGGAAGAGGCGGGAATCTCGGTTGCCCTCGACATCGCCTTCCAGTGCGCTCCGGACCATCCCTGGGTAACCGACCATCCGGAATGGTTTGTCCACCGTCCCGACGGCTCCATCCAGTACGCCGAGAACCCGCCGAAGAAGTACGAGGATATCTACCCGATTAACTTCGAGACCGAGGCCTGGGAGTCGCTCTGGACCGAGCTGAAAGGCGTCTTCGACTATTGGATCGACAAGGGTGTCACCCTGTTTCGCGTCGATAACCCCCACACGAAGTCCTTCGCGTTTTGGGAGTGGTGCATTCAGGCAATCAAAGCCGACCATCCCGAGGTGATCTTTCTTTCGGAAGCCTTTACTCGCCCCCGGAGAATGTACCGCCTGGCGAAGCTCGGCTTTACCCAGTCGTACACCTACTTCACGTGGCGGACGGCCCGGGACGAGTTAGCCGCCTACTTTAACGAACTCTATAACACCCCGGTCCGGGAGTACTTCCGGCCGAACCTCTGGCCGAACACGCCGGACATTCTTCACGACTACCTCCAGGCAGGGGGAAGACCGGCGTTTCTCATCCGCTTGGTACTCGCAGCGACGCTCTCGTCGAACTACGGAGTCTACGGCCCGGCCTACGAAACGATTCAGAACGTCCCCCGGGAGCCGGAGAGCGAGGAGTACCTGAACTCCGAGAAGTACGAGATTCGCGATTGGAACCTTGACGTTCCCGAGAGCATCGCCGACGAAATGGCGCGTATCAACCGTATTAGGCGGGCGAACCCGGCGCTCCGGCGAAATCACGGCTTCCGTACTCACGCGACGGACAACCCTCACCTCTTTGCCTACAGTAAGGAGGACCCGGCTTCGGGACAGCTTATCCTTACCGTGGTGAATCTTGACTTTAGCCACACCCAATCGGGGCGGGTCGAGTTCTCACCCGCTGCGGCCGGACGGCCGGATCGGCGCCCCTTCGGAGTCCGGGACCTTCTGGCCGGAGAAGACTATGTCTGGACTGACTACTGGAACTACGTTTCCCTAGATCCTCATTCGATGCCCGCACATATTCTCGAGGTTCATGATGCCCCGAAGTGAAGACCCTCTCTGGTACAAAGACGCCGTCATCTACGAGCTTCACGTCCGTTCCTTCTACGACAGTAACGGCGATGGCATGGGAGACTTCCGGGGTCTCGTGCGAAAGCTCGACTACCTGCAGGATCTCGGGGTCAACGCAATCTGGCTTCTCCCCTTCTATCCGTCCCCCTGGAAGGACGACGGGTACGACATCTCCGACTACACCAGCGTCCACCCGGCATACGGAAACATCCGCGATTTCCGGCGCTTTCTCAAGGCCGCCCACGACCGAGAGCTCAGGGTTATTACCGAGCTGATCATCAACCATACGTCGGTCGACCATCCCTGGTTCCAGCGGGCGCGGCACGCCAAGGAGGGGAGCAAGTGGCGGGACTACTACGTCTGGAGCGATACCCCCGAGCGGTACTCGGAAGCGAGAATCATCTTCCAGGATTTTGAAACCTCCAACTGGACCTGGGACCCGGTGGCCAAAGCGTACTATTGGCACCGTTTCTACAGCCACCAACCGGACCTCAACTTCGAGTCTCCGGATGTCCGGAAGGCGGTCTTCGATACCCTCGACTTCTGGCTGAACCTGGGTGTCGACGGGCTCCGATTGGATGCGATTCCCTACCTCTTCGAGGAAGAGAACACCAATTGCGAGAATCTTCCCCGGACCCACGCCTTTCTCAAGGAGCTGCGCTCCCGTTTGGATAAGAAGCATACCGGCAAGATGCTCTTGGCCGAGGCCAACCAGTGGCCCGAGGACGCCGTTGAGTATTTCGGAGACGGGAACGAGTGCCACATGGCGTTCCATTTCCCTCTGATGCCCCGCCTCTTTATGGCGGTGAAGATGGAAGACACCTTTCCGGTAACCGACATCCTCGACCAGACGCCGGAGATTCCCGGCAACTGCCAGTGGGGAATCTTCTTGAGGAACCACGACGAGCTGACCCTCGAAATGGTTACCGACGAGGAAAGGGACTACATGTACCGGGTCTACGGAAGGGACCCGAAACACCGCATTAACCTCGGCATCCGCCGGCGCCTCGCGCCGCTTCTCGAGAACGACCGTAGGAAGATCGAGCTGATGAATAGCCTGCTCTTTTCCCTCCCGGGGACTCCGGTAATCTACTACGGCGACGAGATCGGCATGGGGGACAATTTCTACCTCGGCGACCGGGACGGCGTCCGAACGCCGATGCAATGGAGTCCCGACAAGAACGCCGGCTTCTCCTCTGCGAACCCTCAGAGTCTCTATCTTCCGGTCATAATCGACCCCGAGTACCACTACGAGAGCAAGAACATCGAGACGCAGCAATACAACCCGTCCTCCCTCCTCTGGTGGATGAAGCGACTCATTGCGGTCCGACGACGCTACCGTGCCTTTCAGCGAGGCACCATTCAGGTCCTGAACACGAACAACAGCCACGTCTTCGCCTTTGTGCGGCAGTGGGAGG
>JBKHCS010000011.1:0-45670 GCA_046541715.1 Spirochaetaceae bacterium | reverse complement strand
TCTCCTGGCCGTCGGAGGAGACCGTAGACGAATCGGTTGAAGACACGATAGACGAGACGATAGAGGACACGATCGACGAGACCAGAGAAGCAGCGACCGCCGAAACGCCGGGGGAGACGGAGGAACCGGAGCTCGCTCTGGAGGAAGACTTTGAGGTTCCGGAGGACGAAGGCGTTCTACCCGAGGAGGCGCCTCCGGCACAATTCGCCCCGGGAGCATCCCCGGAGCCCGGGGGCAACGGGAAAACCGGCGGAGACAACATTTCCAAGGCGGCTCTCTTCGACTATCTTCTCGATCTGTCCAACGCGTTACCCGGAGATAGGCGTAAGGCCTTCGCGGAGAGCGATCTCCCCCTCAAGATTGCCACGATTCGGGCCCGACTCCTGGGCGCCTCGGGGCTCCGGGGGCAGATCGAACGGTCGGGTTTCCACACCGCTTCCGGAGCACCTGTCGCCGTGACCCCGACCCGGATAGCCGATACCTTTAGCTATCTCAGCCAAATCTCCGGGTTTCTGCCGAAGTCGACCATCGGTTCGGCGTTGCAACAGCGAATTCAGCGGATTTCGGACAAGCTTTCACGTTTTAGGGAGAAGGAATGAGCGATCAAGGCTATCGGAAAGCAGTTGACGGCTTTGTCGAGAAGATGCCGGCACTTCCGGTGACGATTTCTAAGGTCGTGGAAATCTGCAATGCGCCGGGAACCTCGCCGACGGATCTGAACCAGGTTATCAGCGTGGATCCGGTCCTGATGGCCCGGGTTATGAAGCTGATCAATTCCGCCTACTACGGGCTCTCCAACCGAATTACCTCCCTGGTCCGGGCCATTATCATGCTCGGTATCAACACGGTTAAGAACCTCGCCCTTTCGACCGCAGTAGTCGGGAGTCTTGGAAAGGCGGAGAACTTTCGGGCCCTGAACGCCCAGGGCTACTGGCGCCACTCCCTCGGCGTAGGGGTTGCGGCGAAGGCGATCGCCCGGCACCGGGGGGTCGACCAGAAGTTTCTCGAAGAGTTCTTTATCGCCGGACTTATTCACGACATCGGAAAGATCCCGATAAACTACGCAGCCTCGGAGACCTACGTCGAAGCGATGGGTCTCGCGGATCGGGAGAGCATTCCCCTCTTTCAGGCCGAACAGCGGGTCTTCGGATTCGACCACGCCGAGGTCGGGGCCCGGATCGGAGAGCAGTGGAATATCGGAGAGGACATCGTCGACGCTATCCGATTCCACCACAAGCCGGAGGAGTACGAAGGAAGCGCCACGGAATTGGTCTACGCGATAGCCCTGGCCAACCGGTTCATGGTTCTCGCGGAAACCGGATTTTCCGGGGACCGACATCCTCAACAGCTGCCGGAGATCGTTCGCCGGGAGTTAAACATCGACGAGAGCTTTCTCGATTCGATCGAGGACTCGGTGGACGAAGAGATTCGAAAAGCCGAGATCTTTCTGAAGGTCTAGGAGCCGAGCAGGTGAAGATGCGGTTCTGGGGCGTCCGGGGATCCCTGCCGGTGCCGGGGCCCACGACGGTGAACATCGGGGGAAACACCGCCTGTATCGAGATCCTCTACGAAGACCGGAGCATCATTATCGACGCGGGAACCGGGATCAAGCACCTTGGGGACTATCTGGTTAGGGAAACCCTTAAAGATGGGCCTATCAAGACCCATCTGTTTATCACCCACACCCACTGGGACCACATCATGGGGTTTCCCTTCTTTACCCCGATCTTCGTCCCGGGTACCGAGATTGTCATCTACAGTCCCGTAAGCTACGAGGACGAGGGTATCGAGAGCGTTATCGGTTATCAGCTGAGTTATCGGCATTTTCCGATCCGGCAGGTCGAGCTCTCGGCGAAGCTTTCCTACCGGGAGCTCCGGGAAGAGACCTTCGAGCTCGAGGGGGGGCTCAAAATACGGACCAAGTTTCTCAATCATCCGGTTCTCTGTCTCGGGTATCGCTTTGAACACCGGGGACGTGTTATCTGTACGGTCTACGACCACGAGCCTTACCGGAATGTCTTTCCCACGGATCCCGGGGACCCGAACTACGACGAGGATGCAGCCCGGGAGGGGGAGGCTGCGGCGGTAGAGGAGAACCAGAAGGTGCTTGCGTTCTTCGAGGGAGCGGACGCGGTTGTCTACGACAGCCAGTATACCCAGAAGGAGTACCTCCGGTCCCGCCTCGGGTGGGGGCACTCGAGTTTCGAGACCGCCATCAACAACGCCCACAAAGGGAAGGTCGGGAACCTCTTCTTCTTCCACCACGATCCCGGACGGTCCGACCGGGAACTCGAGGAGCTCTTGGTAGGCTACCGAAAGATGATCGGCGGCAAAACGAAGATGCAGATCGACATGGCCCGGGAGGGGCTCGAGCTGGATCTTCCGCCGGCCTAGTCGGCTACGAGGCTCGCGACGGTCCGAAGCGCAATGGTCACCGTCGTCCGTCCCTCCTGCTCCAGGGTCGCCTCTTGGGAGTCGACGTGGACCGAGCCGCCGTAGGCGGTGACGAACTTTTCCGTCAAGGGTAGCCCGAACCCGGTACCCTTTTCCCCTTCGGTCCCCGGCCGGGTGGTCGGACCCGAGGGCTCGAAAAGCCGTTCGAGGAGCTCCGGCGGTATCCCGATTCCGTAGTCCGTCACTGAGAGGCGGGTCTCCGCGTCCGTCCCGGAAGCCCGGACCTCGATCCGGGAACCTCTCGGTGAGAACTTGATCGCGTTCGACAGGACGTTGACGACAACCGAGTTGATAAACGATGTTTCCTCCGCCAGTCCGTAGAGCCCCTGGTCGATGTCGACGTCGACTTCGATATCCTTCCGGCGAACCTTGTTCTGAACCATCTCGACGGCCCGAAGCACCGCCTGGAGGAGGTGCACCGGCTGAAGCTGGAGCTCCAGCTTTCCCGTTTCGACGGCCTCGGTCATCCGGACAAGATCGACGATTCGGAGGCTGTTCCGGGCGCCTTCGGCGATGATACGCTGGTAGAGGTCCCGTTCTTCCGGGTAGGCGGCGACGATCTCCTGGGCCGAGAGGATCGCGCCGATCGCGTTCTTTAGGTCGTGGCTCAGGACGTGGATAAGGTGCCGGCGGTGATTGTTGCTCGCCGTCAGCTGTTTGTTCGTCCGGCTCAGGCGGTGCTCGTAGCGCTCGACGATCCGGTCTACGACAAAGAAAGATATCAGGCTGACGATGACCGCGATCGAGAGCCCCAAAGGCAGAATGCTCCGTCCGGCCCGGTTTGCCCGGGCTACTACCGCGGCGTAATCCTGGTGCACCTGAACCCGGTAGCCCGAGCCGCCGATCGGAAGTGACGCCACGAGCTCCCTCCGGTTCGACTCCGGGTAGGAGAGAAGGCCGAGGGCTTCACTATCCGGGGGGAGTTCCGTGAGACGGCGCGTCCGTTCTCCTGAGGATTCGCGAAAAAGGGCTTCGGCGAGGCGCCCCGAGGGGCCGGGGGGCCCGGCCAACACACCCCCGCCGGGGTCGACGATACAGACGAAACCGGAGTTCGGAACCGAGATGGAGCCGCAGAACTGTTGCAGCTGGGAGATATCCGCGCCCGTAAGGGCGTCGAATCGGTATCCGGCTTGAACAACGTCACGAACCGTCCCGGCGAGCATCTTGCCGTCCTCGAGGATCTGTTCCGAGACGGCCTTCCGAACAACGCGGTAGGTCAATAGGGCGTACAGACCCATCCCGGCAGCGAGGATAACGAGGATGCTCAGAGAGACGAGAAGCTGTAATCTTCTGCTCTTCACGTGGCTCCGTTCTCGATGTAGAACCAGTCGTACAACAGCCCATCCTTGAAATGGAGCTGGTGATCCGTATAGCTCCACACCTCGTACGCCGGAGAGGTAATCTCGATTTCCTCCGGGTCCGGGAGCAGCTCGAGAACCTCGATCTTGGTCATTCCCACCCGAAGCCGTTCTATCGGCGGCGGTTCCTCGACCGGTTCCGGCTCCTGAACCCTCGCCGGGGGTGTTTCCGGGGCGAGGGGCGGCGGAGGGGGCTCCTCCGGTGTTCGGCAAGAAAATACCCACACCAGCAGAAGGGGGAGAAGCGAAATTCGCCAATTCACGCCCAAGATACTACCACAGAGTGCTCCCAAAATTGTGTTCGGCCCGGACTTTTACCGTCTTCCGGTGTTGGGCATCGGAACCGCAGACCACGTATTGCAAAGTAGGCGGACTTTGCTATAATTGCGCTGCAACAACTGGGGGATTAGCTCAGGCGGTAGAGCGATTGGTTCGCAATCAATAGGTCAGGGGTTCGACTCCCCTATCCTCCACAATTCCCCGCCACCAAGGAGTTTCTTCATGAACGTGAAAGAGCTCACCCAGGGGTTGCATCCCCTCGAGGTTAAGCTCCTCCTCTCTTTTAGCGAGTCCAACGAGATCTCCCCCGCCGTTCTCGAAGAGCGGCTCGGTTACAACGTGGGGCAATCGAACCAGGTTCTGAGCTGGCTCTCCGGGAAGGGGCTCGTCGAAGAGATCCGACGGGAGAGCAGCGTCTACTACGAGCTGACCGAACTTGGTCGAGAGCAGGCTGTTGGAGGGATGCCGGAAGAAAGGATTCTCCGGGCCGTCGAAGCCGACGGGCCGACGGCCCTGCCGCAACTGGCCGAGAAGCTAACGCTCGAGAACAAGGACGTCGGGTCCGCCTACGGGAAGCTCGCCAAGGAGGGCGCCCTGAAGATGGACGAGGAGAAGCGGGTCGTTTCCACCGGGAAGACGGCTCCGTCGGTCGCGATTATCCGGCGCCTCGTCGACCGGGCCGTGGAAGCCGGCGTCTTGGAAGCTTCGGGGCTATCCTCCGAAGAGGCGTCGGTTATCGGAACCATTAGCAAGAAACGAGGAGCCGCCTCGGCAACCTTCCGGGAAGTCGAGCGAGAAGTTGTCTTCTACCGGATGACCCGGGCCGGAGCCGAGGCCAAGACGATCCTCCAAGAAGCAGGCGTCTCCGGCGAAGAGGTCGGAGGGCTTACGGCCCAGATGCTCCGGGACGGCAGCTGGCGGGAGGCGGCTTTCCGCCGGTTCAACATCACCGTTCCTCCGAGCCGGCAGCTTCTCGGGCGGCGCAACCCCTACAGCCTCTTTCTCGAGCACGTCAAGGATTCCCTGGTGGGACTCGGTTTCGAGGAGTTCGACGGGCCCCTGGTGGAAACGGAGTTCTGGAATTCCGACGCTCTGTTCATGCCGCAGTTTCATTCCGCCCGGGATATCCACGACGTCTACTACATCGACGAGCCGAGCCACGCCCGGGAGCTCCCGGAACCCTACCTGAGCCAAGTTGCGGCAACCCACGAGGACGGATGGCGGACCGAGAGTAAGGGTTGGCGCTACGGCTTCGACCGCGACTTTACCCGGCGGCTTATCCTCCGGAGCCAGGGGACCGTAATGTCCGCAAAGACACTTCCAAAGGCAAGGGTGCCGGGAAAGTACTTCGGGATTCTGCGGTGCTTCCGGCACGACCAGGTCGACGCGACCCATCTTTCGGACTTTTACCAGACCGAGGGAATCGTCCTGGGAGAGGATGTGAACCTCCAGACCCTTCTTGGTTTCCTGCGCATCTTCGCCGAGGAGATCGCCGGGGCCACCGACATCCGGTACGTTCCCGGCTACTTCCCCTTTACCGAGCCGTCGGTCGAGGTGCACATAAAGCACCCGATCCTCGGTTGGTTCGAGCTCGGCGGGTCGGGCATCTTCCGGCCGGAGGTTACCCAGCCCCTCGGTGTCGAGGTGCCGGTTCTCGCCTGGGGGTTGGGAATTGATCGGATGGCGCTGATGCATCTCGGACTCGACGATCTCCGGGAGCTCTTTTCCCAGGATCTCGAAGCGGTTCGGCTCCGGAGAGGTGCCTAGGTATGCCAAAGATAGACGTGCATCAAGAAACCCTCTTTCGCTTTCTCGGACGGAGCTTTACCGACGACGAGCTGGAAGCGGTGCTTCCCGCGGCAAAGGCCGAGCTCGACGCTCCGGTGGACGAAGCGGGGATCGTCAAGATCGAGTTGAACGATACCAACCGGCCGGATCTCTGGTCCACAGCGGGGCTCGCCCGGCAGCTCGGAAGCTTCCTCGGCGGTCCTTCGAAGGAGTACCGTTTTGTGTCATCCGATGTGGAGCGCCTGGACCACGGCGAACGTGTCGTCGAAGTAGACCCGAACTTGGAGGATATACGCCCCTTTATCGCCGCCTTCGCCGTCGAAGGGCACGGGCTCAACGCAGCGGAGCTCGACGACCTTATCCAGACGCAGGAGAAACTCTGCTGGAACTACGGGCGTAAACGAAGCTCCATCGCCATGGGGGTCTACCGCACCGACCTTATCGAGTATCCGGTCCACTACGTCGCGGCGGACCCGGACTCCACCCGCTTCGTACCTCTCGGGATGGACCGAAAGCTCTCGCTTCGAGAGATTCTGAAGGAGCATCCCAAGGGACAGGAGTACGGCTCTATCATCGCCGGTTTCGAGCGCTTTCCCTATCTCGAGGAGACGGGGGGCGCGACCTTGAGCATGCCCCCGGTTATCAATAGCGCCACCGTCGGTGCCGTCGAGGAGGGGGACGAGCGTCTCTTTGTCGAGATGACCGGGACCGACCTCCAGTCGCTGCTGGTTGCCTGCAACATCGTCGCTGCGGACCTTGCCGACGCCGGCTTTACCATCCTCCCGGTCCTCGTCCGGTATCCCTACGATACCGCCTTCGGCCGGGAGATCGTTACCCCGTACTACTTCCAGGAGCCCGTCACGGTCGACCTTCCGAGCATTCGCAAGCTCCTCGGGCGGGAGGTGTCCCTCGAAGAGGCTATCGGTGCGCTCCGGCGGGCCGGTGTTTCCGTCCGCCACGAAGGCGACGAGGCCCTCGCGGTTCTCCCCCCGGTCTATCGGAACGACTTTCTGCATCCCGTCGACGTCGTCGAAGACGTCATGATCGGTCTCGGCATGGATTATTTCCAGCCCGAGTCTCCCCACGACTTTACCGTTGGCCGGATAACGCCGGCCGAGGCCCGGGGACGGCGGGTAAAGTCGCTGATGGTCGGGATGGGCTTCCAGGAGATGATGTTCTCCTATCTCGGATCCTACTCGGACTTTGTCGCGAAGATGTTTCCGGAAGAGGAGCGGGATGAAGCGCGAAAGGGCATCATAAAGGTGTCCAACCCGATGTCGGAGAACTACGAGTACGTACGGAACTCTATTCTGCCTCATCTCTTGGCTTCCGAGAGCGTTTCCGGGAACGCGGCGTATCCCCACCGGATGTATGAGGTTGGAAAGGTTGTCCTCCCGGATTCCCGGGAGAGCTACGGATCGAAGACCCTCGACGCTCTCGGGTTTCTGATTGCGGATCACGAGGCCAATTACAACGACATCCATTCGCAGATCTCGACCCTCCTGTACTACCTGGGCAAGAGCTTCGAAGTCGCGGAGGTCGACGACAGCCGCTTTCTCCCGGGGCGGGTAGCCACTCTCCTGGTGGACGGAACTGAGGTCGGGGTGTTCGGCGAGATCCATCCCCGGGTTCTCGACGCCTGGGGTATCCAGATGCCCTGTGCCGCCGGAGAGCTGTATCTCAGCCGCCTGAGTGGTGCATAATGGCACTATGAAGGAAGGCGACTCGGCCAAGCCCTCCGTTCTTCTCCCGTATCCCGGGCCGGAACCCCGGGAAGAGATCAACGACATCTTCGTCTACATGCGTCCTGAGACCAACGGGGTCGTCGGGGAGAGTGCCATCATGGGCGTCGTGGAGAATTGCTCGGCGTACCGGAGCGGCATCAAGCTTGTCTATCTGGCGAACCTCCCGGGGGAGTACCTCCTGGAGCATCACGTCGTGGAGTACCACTACGCCGTCAAGCTGCTCTTCGCCGCGAACGGAAAGGAGCTCTTCACCGAGCACATGAGGAACCGGTTCGTGGACCGGTTCCACGTCTCCTTCGAGGCGGCCCGGATCGTGGGCTCTTTCGAGGCGTTGAGGCTCCTCGGGATGAGTCCCGACGAACTGTTTAACGCCTGGGTCGACCCGGAGGACGTCCTGATGGTTAACGGACAGTCGATCAAGCGAATCGGCGGCCTCTACGTGGTCAACTACGACATTCCGGCGTTGATGCACAAGAATACCCGGGGGACCGACATCGCGGTAATGCTCTTTCGGACGACGACCCCCTACGCCTACTTTTCGGACCTGGTAAGGCAGATGCGCGACCGCCTCGTGGCCGAAGGCGTAATCAGCGAGAAATTCGCTTCGGGCCGCGGTTTCCACTACTCAAAGAGCCCCTTCGAGCAGCTTCTCGACGCCCGGGGCTACCTGATCGGGGCCAAGGGAACGCCGGTTCCCCTATCCGATTCGTCTTTCGGCCGGTTCCTCCTGGACCGGGGTATCCCGCCGGCGGTTATCGAAGGAGTTCTGGACCACCCCATCGGCTGTTTTCGCGACGGGGACGGGGGTGTTTCGGAGGACAGCATCTTCAGCGCCACCTATCAGATGAGCTTTCCGGAGGCCCTGAACGTCCTCCAAACCATGACGAGTCAATACGATTTTGGCCCCTGATAGCTCCCCCTTCGCCGACCTCTACGACCGAGTGAGTCCCTTTCGATTTCTCACCGAGGCCGCCAAACAGCGCCTCCGCGGAGTAAGCGCAGTGAGCTCGGCACCCGCGGGCTCTGCGATTATCCGACAGGGAGACCGGGACGATCGGTGGGTCTACCTGATACAGAGCGGGGCGGTGGAGGTGATAGACCCTCGAGGGGGTTCTCCGATGCCCCTCGAGCGTATCGGGCCCCTCCACTATTTTGGGGAATGGGAGACCATTTTCGACGAGCCTCGTCAACGGGAGATCCGGGCGTTTTCCGACTGCCTGTTGATTCGGTTTCCCGGGGAAACTCTCGAGTCCTTCTTCGAAACAGAGCCCCGCTTCTGCCAGGCGTTTGGTGCCATCCTTCGGACCAAGCAGCGTATCTTCGAGGCCTTCGATCGATTCGAGGTCGAGGTTATGCGGGGCGTCGCCCAGGGGTACGTCAATGTTCCCCGTCTTTTGGCGTTTTACCGCGACCTGCAACCGGCCCTCCACCCCTTTCTCGAATCGCCGGAGATCGACCTTTCGGCACTCCGCTACGCGGTCCGGCGACTTCCGGAGAACGTTACCCGGACCTTTGTGTTCCGCCTCGCCGACGAGCTCTCGGAGCTTTCTGAGCTTTCGGAGCTCGGCGCGGTAGGAAGCCCCGGGGACACCGGTGCCGGAACCCAGGAGGCCGTCGGACTCCGGCCGGTGGCGACCCAAGCCCGGCGCCGGGAGGTTTTCGAGTCCATGCCGGGGCAGAACTTGGTGATGCTTCGGGACGGCTCTTCGGATCTGATGGATTTGGTGTCCCTGCTTTGCCTCTACGGAACCGAAGCGGCGAAGCTCCGGCATCGTGTCGCCGCCGGGGCACTTACGGACGCTGAAAAGGAGCAGCTCCGGGAGGTCTGGGGCAACCAGGTCGAGGCGCGTCTGGAGGAGGTCGTGAACCACCGGGAGCAGTTCTCGGTCTACGTTCAGCCCCAACGCAGCCGCTATCGGGAGCGTCGCTCGGAACGGTGGCTCACCCAGATTGCCGATGCAACCGAGGACGCCCTCGGCTATTCTCCCTTCCGACTTTCGCCGGATGTCGAGGTCCACATCATCAGCAGCAATACCCATTCGGTTACCAACTGCATCAATCCTTGGTTCACCGAGCACCTCGAAGAGCTCACGGCGGGGCGTTCAGACGCGGAAGAAACGGGTCGGCGGAACGGCGGATATGCGGGGCTCCGGCACTATTTCCGGGAGCATCCCGAAGCGCAAGCGGCCTTCCGGGAGGCGGCGGAGGCGGCGGGTATTTTGACCCTTGCCGACACGGCATCCACGGGAATTCAGGTGCAGCTTATCGACAGTCGCAAGGTCGATCTCTCCTGCGTCGACCCGGGAATCTCGGTTTCGGGGGACGCGACGCATAAGCTGCTCGTGAATATCGACTACGCCTTCGGAGAGCAGGCGGAGTTTATCATGAAGCATCTCATCCTCCTCTTCGGGCGGAACATCCGAAGCATCAACTTCTTCGGCAAGGCCGGGGCCCTTCAGGGCTCCCGGGGGGACCTCCTCGCTCCGACGGCCTTTGTCGAGCAGAAGAACGACCGCTATCTCCCGGCGTATGTACCCGAGGGGCGGATACCCGAACGGATCGAAGGCCATCGGGTGCATCCGGGGCCGATGCTTACCGTCGACGGGACCTTGCTTCAGAATCGACGGATGATCCATTACTACCGGCGGATCTGGGGGTGCGTCGGTATCGAGATGGAGGGGGCTCATTATCTTCGGCAGGTCATCGAAGCCCGGGAGCTCGGTATTCTCCCGGGGGACGTCGAGGGGCGGTATCTCTACTACGTCTCCGACCTACCGCTGCAACACAACGACAGTCTCTCACGCCCCTTGAGCCCGGAAGAGGGGGTCCCGCCCCTCTACGCGATAACCCGGTACATCCTCTCTAAGATTCTTTGACTTCCTCGAGGTTGAAGACAGCGCCCTCGACGTCTCCGTATTCGTCGACGATCGGACTGCCGTTTATCCGGAGGGTAACGGTCTGACCGTTCGGATGGGTTATCCGGTGAACAAAGTCGGAGACCGGTTCGCCGGTCGAGGAGATTCGTGCGAAGGGGAGCTCCTCCGAGGGGATCGGCTTGTCCGCTGCATCGGTAATACTGAACAGCGGATCGTCGTAGGACAATTCTTTCTTCCCGCTCTCCCTCAGTCGGAGTAGTCCTTCCGCCTTTTGGTTTGCGTAGACGATGCGACCCCGGCTATCCACCATGGTGATAGCCGTCGGGTTGGAATCGAGAATCCGCATGAACAGATCGTGTTGTCGGCCTAAGGCGTCTTCCGCGGTCCGACGCTCGGTAATATCGATTAGGGTAACCACGACGCCCCGAACCCGCTCGGTCTCGGTCCGATAGGGGGTTATCTTTACCAGGTACCACCGGTCCTGGGTCGAGCGTACCTCAACTTCTCGTGGCCGCAAGGAGGCGAGTACCTCCCGGACGTCTCGATCGAGGGAATCGTACTCGAGGTTGGTGGTCAGATCGCTGAAGGGTCTCCCGATGTCCGACTTTATCAGGTTAATCTGCCGGGTTACCGGGGGCGTGTACTTTCGAATGGTCAGCTCGGTGTCGAGGAAGACGGTTCCGACCTCGGTCCCTGCCAAGAGGTTGGTCATATCGTCGTTGAGCTCCGAGAGCTCCTCTATCTTCTTCTGGTACTCAGAATTGACGGTTATGAGCTCTTCGTTGACCGACTGCAGCTCTTCGTTGGTGCTCTGGAGTTCCTCGTTGGACGAGAGCAGCTCTTCGTTGGTGGCCTGGAGCTCCTCGTTGGAGGTCTCGAGCTCCTCGATGGTCGCCTGGAGATTCTCCCGGCTATGCTGTAGCTCGTTCTCGAGGTCTCGGATGCGGGTCCGGACGCTCTCCTCGAGGTTGAACCTCGCGGAGGATCGAGATGCCGGCTCCCGGCCCGTCTCCTCGAAGGTGATCGCGAAAAAATAGGCGTCGAAGCCGCCCCGGATCGGACGGACGGTCAGCCGGACGCTTTTCCCGTTTCCATTCTCCGGCACCGCGATGTCCTCGAGGGAGACGGCAACCTTCTCCGCTGCCGCCGACTGGATCGCCGTTCCTAAGGGAATCGAAAGGTCGCCCTTCGCCATCCGGGAAATATTTAGGTCGATCTTACCGACCGGAAGCCGCAGAAAGGGGCCGACGTCCCCGAACACGTGGCGAATCTCCCAGCTCTCGTCGATGATAACGCAGGGTGGGAGCGCCGCCTCGATAAGCTGCTCGTAGACCTGCTCGAAGCGAGGGTGGGGCGACTGCTGAGTAATCTCGACCCGGCGGTTGGTGTCGTGGAGGCGCCTTCGCCAGCCGTCTTCCGCGCCGTCGATCTCGAGATGGGCAGTGCTCCCGCCGCCCCGGAACTGGAAGATCTTCCATTTGACATTGACGTTCTGGAAGTACTTGGAGAAATCCGCGACGGTCTCGCTGGACCCGAGAAAGAGAAAACCGCCTTCGTTGAGACTAAAGTGAAAGTTCGAGAGGACCCGCTTCTGGAGGACGGGCTGGAGGTAGATCAGGAGGTTCCGACAGCTAATAAGGTCGATCCGTCGAAACGGAGGGTCTTTGAAGATATTGTGATAGGCAAATATCACCATCTCTCGAACTCTCTGGACTACCTGGTAGCTTTCCCCCTTCTTGACGAAGTAACGCCGGAGCTGCTCCGGGTCGGCGTCTGCGGCGATGCTCTCGGGGTAGATTCCGTAGGATGCGAAGTCGATAGCCCCCTTGTCGATGTCCGTCGCGAAGATTTTGACGTCGTTGGAAAGCTTGTTGTCCTCGACGTATTCCGCCAACAGGATTGCGAGGCTGTAGGCCTCTTCGCCGGTGGAACAGCCGGCAACCCATACGCGGACCTCTTCGCCGTCCGCCTTCTTCTCGAAGAGCGCAGGGATTACCTGCTCCCGGAGAATCCGAAAGGCTTCCTCGTCTCGAAAGAACTTGGTAACACCTATCAGAATCTCCTTGAAGAGAGACTGGATTTCCCCGGGGCTCCGCTCCATTAACTCGACGTACTTTCGAATGTCTTTGGTTTGGTTTATCCCCATTCTCCGCTCAATCCGGCGAAGGATGGTAGATTCCTTATAGAACGACAGGTCGACCCCGGTCTTTCGCTTGATCAGCAAAAAGATTTTTGAAAGGGTGTTGCTCGCCGTAAGCTCCCGGGTGGGGTCGTCCCGTTTGAGGGTGAAGTTGCCCTTTACGAAATTCTGAAGCTCCTCGGCCAAGTGGCTCGGGGGCAGTACATAATCTACGATCCCCGTCGCAAGCGCGCTTCGGGGCATCCCGTCGAATTTGGCGCTCTCCTCGTCCTGGACCATCACGATACCGCCGACTTCCTTGATGGCGCGGACGCCCCGGGTGCCGTCGCTTCCGGTGCCCGAAAGGATGACCGCGACGGACTTTTCCCCGACGTCTTCGGCGAGAGACTGAAGGAAGATGTCGATCGGGAGGTTCAGCCCGTGCTCCTGCTGGGTAAGGAAGAGCTTGCCGCCGAAAATGGTCATGTTCTTCTTGCGGGGAATCAAATAGATGGCCCCCGGGGCGATCTCCATACCGTCTTCCGCCTGGAAGATGGCCATCGCCGTATGCTTTGAAAGGAGCTCTCCCATCAAGCTCTTGTAATCCGGGGAGAGGTGCTGGACGATGACGAAGGCCATGTTGAGACCCCCGGGGATATTGTCGAAGAAGGTCTCGATCGCTTCGAGTCCTCCGGCTGAAGCGCCGATTCCGACGACGTGGAAGTCTTCCCGGCTGCTGTCCCGGTTGCTGCTTTGATCCGCCACGGGCTGTATCCTCAAGAGCTCTGGTTAAGGTTCCGGGCTACCGCCGCGAGGACGGTGCTCCGGGTAAAGGGCTTGCCGATGTAGTCGTTCATTCCGGCCTCGATAAACGCCTCCCGGTCACCCTTCATGGCGTGGGCGGTAATGGCCACGATCGGAACCGAGGTGTTTACTCCCTCCATAGTTCCCCGGCGTATGGTCTTGGTTGCCTCGATCCCATCCATGCCGGGCATGGAGATATCCATGAGTACCAGGTCGTACCGCCCCGACCGGAGTGAGTCGAGGGCGTCTCGGCCGTTGGAGACGCAGGTTACCTCGGCCCCGGCCTTCTCGAGAATCGTTCGAAGCACCAGGACATTGACCGCGTTGTCCTCGGCCACCAGAATATGCGCGGAAAGCGCTTCCCCGGGGACGACCGCCCGGTCGTCTTCCCGGTTTCCGTATTCCGGTAACGGATCGTCGGCGATCGGTAGCGGAACCGAGAAGAAGAAGTGACTCCCGGCGCCGGGGGAGCTGTCGAAGTAGATCTGCCCCCCAAGGAGCCTCGCGAGCTGCCGGGAGATGGTGAGTCCGAGGCCCGTTCCCCGGTACTCTTTGGTGTATGCGCTATTTCCTTGGGTGAAGCTCTCGAAAATCTTCCGCCTTTCCTCCGAGGCTATCCCGATGCCGGTGTCCGCCACCTCGAAGGTTACGTCGAGGGTGCCGTCCGAGAGGGGCTTCCCGGAAGCCCGGAGGGCGACGTGCCCCCGGTCGGTAAACTTGACGGCGTTTCCGATCAGATTGACAAGCACCTGGCGTATCCGGTTTTCGTCCCCTACGAGATGACTCGGTAAGACAGGGTCGACGTTTACGTAGAGCTGAAGTCCCTTCTCCTTTACCAGGGGCCGGAAGAGAGCTTCCACCGAAGAGCACAGCTCTCTGACGTGGAAGGGGGTGTGCTCCAAGGGTAGCTTTTCCGCCTCGATGCGGGAGAGGTCGAGGACGTCGTCGATAATCGTCAGAAGCGACTTTCCGGATTCGTAAACCGCCTCCAGATAGCCCTTCTGCTCGTCGGTCAGCTCGGTCGCGAGGGCCAGCTCCGTCATCCCTAGAATGCCGTTCATCGGCGTTCTTATTTCGTGGCTCATGTTCGCCAGAAAGGTACCCTTGGCCCGGTCGGCGGAAACCGCTTCCTCCTTCGCGACGATAAGGTCGTCCTCCACCCTTTTCCGGTCGGTAATGTCGGATACCGTCATAAAGCACTCTTCGCCGCCGCCGGCCCGGTGGTTCAGAACGCTCTCGAAGCGACCCCAGAGCAGGCGACCGGACCGCGTGACAATCTGCATTTCGGCGCTCTGGCTGCTCCCCTGCCGGAAAACAGTATGCACATGCTGAAAAAAAGTCGCGTGGTAATCCCGGTGCAGGTAGACGACGAAGGGCTTCTGGGCGAGTCGATCCTGATCCGCCTCGAGCAAGGCGGCGCCGTGGCGGTTCGCCGCCTGGATAAGTCCTTCGGTATTAACGACGAAGTAGCCTACCGGGGCGTTCTCGAAAAGCATCTCCAGACGGCGGCGTGCCTCCTCGAGATCGGCTTCGCTTTTTCTGAGCTCGTCGTTCTGCATCTCGAGCTCGACCTGGTGGATCCGGAGCTCGTACAGGAGCTTCTCCCGGTCCTCCGTGGTCTCGAGATCCTCACGATTTCGGGCAATCTCCTCTGCCTTGCGGCGCATGCTTTGCCCGTCGTCCTTTTCTTCCTGCACCACGACTCTGTCCTGAAACGGATTAAGTATTCGGTAAATATAGGTACGCTGGGGCCGGATTGCCAATACTACGACGCTCACCTGCCGTCGAGAGAATCCAGATACCCGAGGAGCGCCGGATGATCGTCGAACCGCGGGAGGGTCGGGTGGCGTTCCACGATCGTGTCCGGCGACCGGAACAGGACTCCTTGATCCGCCTTGACGATCATCGCCAGGTCGTTGAACGAGTCGCCGACGGCGCACACCTGGAAGCCGGCATCCTGGAGGGCGGTCACCGCCTTCCGCTTGCCGTCCTGTCGGCGTAACCGGTAGCCGGTAATGCGGCCCTCGTCGTCAACGACGAGATGGTTACAGAACATGGTGGGGTAACCGAACTTGGGTTTTATCACCTGCCAGTATTCCTCGAAGGTGTCGGACAAGAGGATGACCTCCCGGCGGCGCCTTAGATCGTCGAGAAAGTCCACCGCTCCCGGCAGGGGGTCTAAACCGTCTATGACGCCCTGGATGTCGCGAATCGAGATGCGGTGCTTCTCCAGAATTCCGAGTCGATGGTTCATCAACTCGTCGTAATCCTCGATGTCCCGGGTGGTGAGGCGCAATTCCGGGATCGACGTGCTTTCCGCGACGGCAATCCAAACTTCGGGGAAAAGAACTCCTTCGAGATCGAGGCAGATGAGCCACATGTACTGTTCCTCCGGCGCCCCAGTTATACCATTGGCAAGCCGAAATGGCTACTCACTGCGCTCCTTGGCGGAGCTCATGGGGATCAGCGCGGCGGCCTGCTCCAAGGATGCGCCCTCCAGGTCGGAGTGACGATCGACCTCCGGGGCCCGCATCATGACGGCAAGGCGCTGAATCGACGAAAGAATCAGGGTCTTCTCCCAATCCTCCAAGTTCTCGAACTTTTGTACGAACTCCTCCTGCAGGAAGGTGGGATTCGCCGCTAAGAGTTCCGCACCCTTTTCGGTAACCTGGAGAATGACCTTTCGCTTGTCGACCTCGCTGCGGTAGCGCACCACTAGTTGCTTGGCCTCGAGGCGGTCGATTATCGTGGTAACCGTCGCCTGGCTCAGGCTGACTCTCCGGGCAAGCTCCCCGATGGTGATGTAGGGATCGAGGGCGATTTCTCTCATGGCGACCAACTGCGGGCCGGTCAATCCGAAGTTCTTGGAGAGGTATTTCGACTGGATGTCGATGGCTCTTATGATCTGCCTGAGAGTGTTGAGCACCTGCTCGCTGACATTATCTCTCTTCTGCATCGCCTGTTCCTCGGTGAGTGTATCACTCCATCTGCGAGGTGTGCGAGGGCCGAGCCTCGAGTGGCTTCTGTCTCTCGGCTACCGGTTCTTCCGGGTCCATCAAGGCGGCGAGGTATTGGAGAGCCGATAGCAGCTCCGTTCTCTGCCAGGGTTCCATCTCTCCAAGACGCCGGACGAAGCAGTCGTGGAACGGCTGAGGACCCCGGAGCAGAATTTCCCGACCGCGCTCGGTCGGAACGATAAACACCTGGCGTTTGTCGTCGGCGGACCGCTCCCGGACTACCAGCCCGTGATCCTCGAGGCGGTCGACGATGGTCGTAACCGTCGCGCTGCTCAGGTTGTTTCTGACGGCTATCCGGCCGATCGGCACGCGGCCGGCGGCTCCGACCGACGCCAAGACGTTGAGCTGCGGGACCGTGAGGCCAAACTCCTTCTCCAGATCTCGGGAATGGAGATCCAGATTCCGGCTGATCCTTCTTACGGTCGAAAAGAACATCCAACTGAGATGCTCGAGATGGAGGTTTTCTATTTTTTGGTCATGATCCATGTGCTACTTTTCTTTCCGACCTTAATATTTCGTGCTGAATCTTTTAGTAATGTAAGGATTATCCTCGATTGAGGAAAGTCTCGCCCGCCAACGCAATAAGAGAAAAGCGCTCATATTAGAAATAAAATTATCTATTATAAATAATTACATAAGACTACCGCGGTCCGGCTGAGTAACCGCTCTCCCGTGTAGCGTATCAGGTCCGCGAAGAAAAGAAGAAGAATCGGCTAGAATGCTTTGACTCCAATGGACTTTTTGCGTAACCTAATCATGGTATGTACAGCGGTTCCGTCAGGGAGGCTGTATCTGCAGAAACCACACTGAAAGGAGCTTTTATGAGCAACCTAATACGAAGCGGCGCCTTGGTCGCCGTGGTGCTTCTGGCATCGGTACTCTTCCTCGTCGGGTGTGCCCCCGGCGAAGACGCGCCTGAGGAGCCGCAGGAAGTAAGCTTGGTCTACGTCAACTGGGAAGAGGGTGTTGCCTGGACCCATTTTCTTGCGGCCATACTCGAGGATGAGATGGGCTACGAAGTCAGCCTGACCGCCGCGGATGTCGGCCCCGCTTACGCGTCGGTAGCTTCCGGAGACCAGGACTACTATATGGAAGCCTGGCTCCCGAACCTTCATGCGACCTACGTCGAAGGAACCGACTTAGTCGAAGTCTCGCAGATCTACGAAGACGCGGTCGTCGGTCTTATCGTTCCGCAGTACATGGCGGAAGACGGCGTTACCGCGCTGTCCGACCTTCGGGACCCGGAAGTCGTAGAGAGGCTCGATGGTCAGTTGACCGGAATCGACGCCGGCGCCGGTATGATGATCACCACCGAAGAGGAGCTGATCCCCGAATACGGTCTCGATGAGGCGGGTATCGAGCTCGTTCCCTCGTCCGAACCCGCGATGATGGCCGCCCTGGACGCCGCCTACGACAACGAAGAGTACTTCGTCGGAATGGGATGGCAGCCGCACTCGATGTTCGGCCGGTACGACCTGACCATTCTCGAGCAGGACGAGGCGGAAATCTGGGACGTCGACCAGGTCTACATTATGGGACGCCCGAATGTCCTCGAAGACCTGCCTGAGGTCTCGGCCTTCTTCGAAAACGTGATGTTTACCAACGAAACCATCGGGCCGCTGATGGTTCATATTGCCGACTCGGATCTCGATACCCTCGAGGCGGCTCGGGAGTGGAAGGACGAGAACACGGACGTCTGGGAAGATTGGATTCCCTCCAGCTAGTTCGACGTTACAGAAAAGGGGTGCGGTCCCGCACCCCTTTTTTTGTCGAATGAACACCGATTCGCAAGGAATAAGCGATGGCAATAATCCAAGTAAATGATCTGTACAAAATCTTCGGCCCCAACCCGAAGCGTGCTATTCCCATGATCAAGAAGGGTGTATCAAAGAGCGAGATTCTGAAGAAGACCGGCTGTACCATAGCCATTAACGGGGCTACATTCGCGATCGAAAAGCAAGAGACCTTCGTCGTTATGGGGCTCTCCGGGAGCGGAAAATCCACGTTTATTCGTTGCCTAAATCGACTGATCGAGCCTACGGCCGGAGAGATTCTGATCGACGGCGAGGACGTTATGAAGCTCGATCACGAAAAGCTTCGTGAGGTTCGCCGGTACAAGATGTCGATGGTTTTTCAGAACTTCGGTCTCTTGCCCCAGCGAAACGTCATAAACAACGTCGAGTTCGGACTCGAAATTAGCGGCATGGACAAGGAGCAGCGGCGGCAGAAGGCGGCCGACGCCATCAAGCTCGTCGGGCTCGAAGGCTACGAGCTGAGCCTGACCTCGGAGCTTTCCGGAGGAATGCAGCAGCGCGTGGGGCTCGCCCGGGCGCTGGCAAACGATCCCGAAGTCCTCTTGATGGACGAGGCTTTCAGCGCTCTCGACCCGCTCATTCGAACGCAGATGCAGGACGAGCTTCTCGAGTTGCAAGCCAAGATGCACAAGACAATCGTCTTTATTACCCACGACCTCGACGAGGCCCTCAAGCTCGGAGACCGGATCGCGATCCTCGGGCCCGACGGCCGGGTGCGACAGATCGGCACACCCGAAGAGATCCTCTCCAACCCGGCGGACGACTACGTTCGCAAGTTCGTTCAGAACGTCGATCGAACCAAGGTAATTACCGCCGGTACCGTCGGAGGGCATGCGGCGACCATCACCTATCCCCGGGAGGATCTAAACGCCGCTTTGCGCGCGATGGAGCGGAACGGTACCTCTTCGGTCTTTGTTACCGACTCGGATCGCCGCCTGAAGGGGATCGTTACGGTCGATGCCGCCGTCGAGCTTCAAAAGAAGGGCGAGAAGGATTTGGCGCCGGCGATCATCGACGACGTCTATACCACGTCGCCGACAACGCCGATCTCCGACCTGTTGACCACGGCTATCAAGACTCGTTTTCCCATCGCCCTGATCGACGAAGAGGGTCGCTTCCAAGGGGCCGTCAGCCGGGCAGCGATTATTACCGAAGTGACGAAAGGCTACGAAGGTTCGGAGGTTTTGATGCCGCAGACCTTGAGCGAGTTGCAAGAGAACGGCCGGAAGGAAGAGGAGTAAGAGATGGACATCAGGTCTTGGGTAGATATCGGCGGAGGCTTCGAGGCCATCGTCGACTGGCTGACGGACAATATGTCTTGGCTCTTCGACATCATCAGCTCGGTCATCAACGCCGTCCTCGACGCCTCCCGGTGGGCTTTAACCTTTCCTCCGTCTGTCATAGTCATCGTGATCTTGAGTTCAATAGCCTGGTACTTCGCCGGTCTCGGCGTCGCCGTCTTTACCTTTGTTGGTTTCGGGCTTATCTGGTACATGGGGCTCTGGGCACTGACCATGAGCACTCTCGCGCTAGTATTAACCTCGGTCATTATCGCGCTTTTTATCGGAATTCCCCTGGGAATCTGGTCATCCAAGAAGGACAGTGTCTGGAACGTCATGCGTCCGGTTCTTGACTTTATGCAGACCCTTCCCGCCTTCGTCTATCTGATTCCGGCGGTTCTCTTCTTCCGCCTCGGACGGGTGCCCGGCGTCGTCGCTACGCTGGTCTTCTCGCTTCCTCCGGCGGTCCGCCTGACGAACCTCGGTATTCGTCAGGTGCCGAAGGAAATCAAAGAAGCGGCCCTCTCCTTCGGCTCGACCAACAAGCAGATGCTGCTCAAAGCCGAGCTCCCGGTTGCCCTCCCGACGATTATGGCGGGGGTTAATCAGACCATCATGCTGGCGCTTTCGATGGTCGTTATCGCCGGAATGATCGGCGCCGGAGGGCTCGGCAACGAGGTCCTTCGGGGCATTACGCAGCTCCGCATCGACGTCGGGTTCGAAGGGGGCATCGCCATCGTAATCCTCGCGATCTTCCTCGACCGTGTGACCCAAGCTCTCGGGACTCGAACCCAGAAGCAGACATAAGCAAAGCAGGCATAGACACCGGCTCGCTCCCACGCAGAAAGGCCACCCCTCGGGGTGGCCTTTCTCGCGGTAGACAGTCCCGGCCGATCGCGTTAGATTGACGAACACGCAGATTGAACCACAAACAGTGAATAATGTTGCATACACCTAAGGAGAACAGAACCATGAAGCTACGAACCATCCGGATGGTTGGGGCAGCCCTTATTGCGCTGCTCCTCGTTATCGGATGCAGCCGGGAAGAGGCCCCCGCACCGGCGGAAGAGGCCCCGGCGGCGGAAGAAGCCCCGCAGGAGCCCGCCGTTATCGGGATTTCCAAAATTGTGGCTCACCCGGCCCTCGACGGGGTAGAGCAGGGAATCCAGGACGAGCTCGCCGACCTCGGGTACGATAATCTCGAGTTCGACCTCCAGAATGCCAACGGCGACATGAACACGGCGGCGAGCATCGCCAACAAGTTCAAGAACGACCAAGTCGACATCGCCGTCGGCATCGCGACGCCGACGGCCCAGGCCCTGGTAAACGCGATTGACGACGCCCCGGTCATCTACGCCGCGGTGACGGACCCCGTCGATGCGGGCCTTGTCGACTCCTTCGAACAGGGTGGAGAAAACGTCACCGGCGTCTCCGACCTTACCCCGGTCCGGGCCCAGGTCGAAATGCTCCAGCGGATCGCGGGAATCGAGACCCTCGGCCACGTCTACGCCAGCGGCGAGGCGAACGCCGTCCGTCTCGCAGACCTGGCCCGGGAAGCCGCGGAGGAGCTGGGTATCGAATTCGTAGAGGCCACGGTTACCAACTCCGCGGAGGTGCGCTCTGCCACCAGCTCGATCGTAAACCGGGTCGACGGCATCTACGTCAGTAACGACAACACGGTCGTTTCGGCACTGACCGCCCTCCTCGACGTGGCCAACGCTGCCGGGGTGCCGGTCATGTCCGCAGACCCGAGCTCCGCGGAAGAGATGGACGTTCTCGTCGCCTGGGGTTTCGACTACTACAAGATGGGCCGGGCCACCGGGCGGGTTGTCGACCGGATTCTGCAGGGAACTCCGACTTCTGAGATTCCCACCGTCTTTATGACGGAACCGGGAGATATCGACCTCCTGATTAACCTAGACGTCGCAGAACGGTTGGGCATTACCTTCCCCGACGACGTGATCTCCACGGCGAACAAAATCGTCGAGAACGGCGAGTTGCGGACGCAATAGTCACTCGATAGATGATCGAAGGAATCTTCGTCGAGGGCCTGATCTATGGAATGCTGGTCCTCGGCGTTTTTATTACGTTCCGCATCCTCAATTTTCCGGACCTCACCGTCGACGGCTCCTTTCCCCTCGGCGCGGCCATTATGGCTACCCTCATTACCGCCGGGGTCAATTTGGGAATCGCGGTATTCGTGGCCTTCCTCGGGGGGGTCGCCGCGGGGTTGATAACCGCCGTAATCCACAACAAACTAAAGGTCCCGAACCTCTTGGCCGGGATCCTGACCATGACGATGCTCTGGTCGATAAACATCCGGGTCCTGGGAAATCGGGCGAACCTCCCGCTCCTCCGGCAGGAAACCATCCTGACCCGGGTAACCGAGATGACCGCCGGGTGGCTCCCCGAGGAGTGGTCGGTTCTCATCTTCTTCGTCCTGGTGGCCTTCGCGATCAAGTTTGCCCTCGATATCTTTTTCCACACCGATCTGGGACTGACCCTTGGGGCCATGGGGAACAACCCGCAGATGGTCATCTCGACCGGCGTCAATCCGGAAGGGCTCAAGCTGATCGGCGTCGGACTCTCGAACGGCCTCGCCGCTCTTTCGGGAGCCTTCGCGGCCCAGTTTCAGGGCTTCGCCGACGTCAACTTGGGGCAGGGGATTATCATCGCCGGTCTCGCCTCGGTGATGATCGGGGAGTTTCTCCTCGACTCGAACAGGATCGGCCTTCTGACGTTCCGGGTTCTTCTCGGGTCTATCGTCTACCGGGGGATTATGTACCTCGGGCGCTACTACGGTTACTACATTAACCTGACGCCGAACGACCTCAAGCTTATCACCGGCCTCTTGATCATTGCCTCCCTGATCGCGACCCAGACCCGGGGGCGGTCCGTCCTCGGTGTCTCCCGGAAGACCGGGGAAGTGGGTACGACTGCGACGCCGGCGGCGAGAATACCCCCGGAGCCGGCGGTGCCCTCTCCGTCGGAGACGGCGCCGGAACCGCTCTCGGAGAATGACGCCTCGAAAGGAGCCCCATCATGATCCGCCTCGAAGGCGTTACCAAGGTCTTCAACCCCGGCACGGTCAACGAGGTCACCGCTATGCGGAATGTCTCGCTCCGGGTCCGGGAAGGAGATTTCATTACCATCATTGGGAGTAACGGTGCGGGCAAGACGACACTCTTCAACCTGATCTCCGGGACGGTGGGGACCACCTCGGGGCGTATCTTCATAAACGACCGGGACGTAACCAAGGAGCCGGAGTACCGTCGAGCCAACTACATCGGGCGCATATTCCAGGACCCCCTCCTCGGAACCGCCTCGAACATGACCCTGGAAGACAACATGGTTATCAGCTACCGGAAGGGTTTCAAGGGCCTCCGGATCAGCCTGAACAGCCGGATGCGGGAGTTCTTCCGGGACAAGCTCCGGCGCCTCGACATGGGCCTCGAGGACCGGATGCGGGAGAATGTGGGGCTCTTTTCCGGGGGACAGCGTCAGGCCCTTACGCTGTTGATGATGGTTCTCTCGGAGCCGGATCTCGTGCTCTTGGACGAGCATACAGCGGCCCTCGACCCGAAGAACGCGGCCTTGGTCCTGCGTTTGACGATGGACTTCATTACCGAGTACCGACTGACCACGATTATGATTACCCACAACATGCAGCACGCCATCGAGTACGGGAACCGGCTGCTCATGATGGACAAGGGGGAGATTATTTTCGACGTGGAAGGCGAGGAGAAGAAGAAGCTTACCGCCTCCAAGCTGGTCGACAAGTTCCACGAGATCCGCCACACGGAATTGACCACCGACGAGGTGCTTCTGTCGGAGAAATAGGCCCCCGAGTTCCATGCGCCCGGGTTTCCGGCCGCACCCCCGCAATTTCATTTCTTGAGTAGACTTGCATGGTTATCCTCTATTGTGGTATGACATCGAAAGTCTATTCACTACAAAGGAGGCTTTTGATGAGCAAGAGTCTAAGACTTGCCGCGTTCCTGCTGCTTGCGGCGACCATGATTTTTGTCGGCTGTGCGCGGGAGCAAGAGGCAATCAAAATTGGTGTTGCGGGACCCCATAGCGGCGACCTCGCATCCTACGGAATCCCGACGGTCCACGCCGCGGAGCTGGTAGCCGAGAATGTTAACGCCGACGGCGGCGTACTCGGTCGCCAGATCGAGCTGATCATCGAAGACGACCAGTGCCAGCCGGAAGTAGCTACCAACACGGCGTCTCGCCTTATCGGTGAGGAAGTCGTGGGCGTCATCGGTCACGTTTGCTCCGGTGCCACCCGGCCGGCCCTCGGTCTCTACACCGACGCCGAGGTCGTGGCGATTTCCCCCTCGGCGACCAACCCCGCCCTGACCCAGGACGAGGAGTTCCCCTACTTCTTCCGGACCATCGCTCCGGACGATGCCCAGGGCCAGCTCCAGGCGCAGTTCGTCGCGGAAACCCTCGGTGTCGAGAACGTCGTGCTCCTCCACGACGGTGGCGACTACGGCCGGGGTCTCGCGGACTTCGCGGAGGCGGCTCTCCAAGAAAACTACCCAGACATTAACATTCTCTTTAAGGAGGGCATCACCGTCGGTGCCGTGGACTACTCCGCGATCATCAACCGTGTCGCCGCCTCGGACGCCGAGATAATCATCTACGGTGGGTACCATCCGGAAGCGGCCCGCCTGGTCTCCCAGATGCGGACCCAGGGAATGGACACGCTCTTTATCTCCGGGGACGGTGTTCAAGACGACTCTTTTATTGAGGTTGCCGGCGAGGCTGCCGAAGGCGTTTACGCTACCGGGCCTCAGGACACCGGGGCCAACCCGCTCGCGGCCCAGGCGGTCGAAGAGCACGTCGAAGAGTACGGGGAAGAGCCGGGACCATTCTTCCAGGAAGGCTACTCGGCCATGCTGGCCCTCGTTAACGCCATCGAGGCGGCCGAATCCACCGATACCGAAGACATCGCCCGGGCCCTCCGGGACGAGAGCGTCGAGACTCCCGTCGGAAACATCAGTTTCGACCGGATCGGGGATGCCGAAGGCGTCGGGTTTGCGATCTATCAGGTACAGAACGGCGTCTACGTCGAGCTCTAAGTCTCGCGTTTACCAGCAAGTAAGACGGTCGGAGGATGCTAATCCTCCGACCGCATCAATTTTGGACCAGCTTACATGGACACAGAGTTTTTGTTTCGGCTCCTCTTTAGCGGGCTTACGAGAGGGAGTATCTACGCCCTGATAGCCCTGGGCTACACGATGGTCTACGGGATCATCAAGCTAATCAATTTCGCCCACGGCGAGATCTATATGATCGGGGCCTTTACGGCGCTGATCATGGCAGGCGTTTTCTCCGTTCTGGGAATGCCAACTCTCGCGATCCTCGTTTTGGCGAGCCTGATAGCACTTCTGTACTCCTCGGCGTACGGCTTTACCATCGATAAGGTTGCCTACAAGCCGCTCAGGAACGCCCCGCGACTGTCCGTCCTTATCAGCGCGATCGGCATGTCCCTTTTTCTGCAGAACTACGTGCTCTTGGCTCAAACATCGAACTTTTTGCCCTTCCCGGCCCTGTTGCCGGAAGTGCCGATTCCCTACGCCCTCCGAGGGATCGTAACCTCGGCGCAGATATTCATTCTGGTTACGACGGCCGTCGTCATGGTTGCCTTGACCCTGCTTATTCGGTACACCCGGATCGGCAAGTCGATGCGAGCGACGAGCCAAGACCGGGTTATGGCCACCCTCGTCGGCGTGAACGTCGACCGGGTTATCAGCTTTACCTTTATTATTGGAAGCTTTACCGCCGCCCTCGGGGGAATCCTGATTAGCTCCTTTATCGGGCAGATCAACTTCTACATCGGGTTCGTCGCCGGCATCAAAGCCTTCGTCGCCGCCGTCTTGGGGGGAATCGGAAGCATTCCCGGGGCAGTCCTCGGAAGCCTGGTCCTCGGCATGGCGGAGTCCTATGCGGCGGGTTACATCTCGAGCGTCTACGAAGACGTCTTCGCCTTTGTCATACTGGTCTTGATCTTGATATTCAAACCCTCCGGAATCCTTGGGGTTTCGGAAAATCGGAAGGTCTAACGTGATAACCTTTCAAGACATCAAACGAACCTTTGTCACATCGCTCTGGTTTGTCTTTTTGACCTTTCCCATCATGGTAATCAGGGTGAATTACGTCGCCGGGTCCGTGACCTGGCGGTGGCACAACATGTTCTATATCGGGTTCGGCTCGTTTTTCGGGGGGCTGTTGTGGCGCTTCTTCATGACCCGCCGGAGTATCACGATCAAGCCGAAGGTCGAGGTGGCTACCGGTCAAACGGCGGCGAAGCAGAAAGCCGGAACCGAATCGAACCTCGAGCGGGCCCGTCGAATCCTCAAGCAGCCCCGGGTTCGTAACAGCATCTACGCCGCCATCGGGGCCTTTCTCGTCATTCTGCCCTTCTTTAGCTCCCTTTATCAGCTGAACATTTTGATCACGGCGCTCATCTACGTCATGCTGGCCTTGGGGCTCAACATCGTTATCGGTCTCGGGGGCATGCTCCACCTCGGGTACATCGCCTTCTACGCCGTCGGTGCCTACACCTACGGTATTCTCTACCGTTTCTTCGGTATAGGGTTCTGGGTCGCTCTGCCGATCGGAGCCTTTCTCGCGACCGTAGCGGGCATCATGCTAGCCCTCCCGGTCCTCCGGCTCCGGGGGGACTACCTTGCCATCGTAACCCTCGGGTTCGCCGAAATCGTCAGAATCGTTCTAAACGGCACGACCGAGTTTTCCGGGGGTCCCGGAGGCATCGGCTCGATTCCCCGGCCGACCCTCTTCGGGGCAGATCTCTCCCTGAGCGACGCGACCATCTACATCTACTTTTTGGTCTTGACCGTCGTGTTCTTGACGATCTTTGTCGTCTGGCGCTTCGAGAACAGCCGTCTCGGTCGGGCCCTCGTCGCGATGGGAGAGGACGATATCGCCGCAGAAGCGATGGGTGTCGACCTTATGCGAACAAAGCTCACGGCGTTTGCCCTCGGCTCCCTCTGGGCCGGAATCGGCGGGGTTTTGTTCGCCTCCCGAACCACCTTTATTAACCCCGCGAGCTTTACCGTCTGGCAGTCGATCATCGTCCTCTCCTGCGTAGTCCTCGGGGGGATGGGGTCGATACCCGGTGCGATTATCGGAGCCTTGGTTCTGATTCTGGTTCCGGAATACCTCCGGGCTTTCTCCGACTACCGGATGCTGATATTCGGCGCGGTCCTCGTTATCATGATGGTATTCAGACCGAGCGGCCTGATCCGGAAGAAGCGAAAAGCCTACACCTTTCAAGATGCGCCGCCCGACTCGGCTGTTCCCGAAGCCGTGGGTGGTAACGCCGGGGGTGCGGAATGAGCCGAATTCTAGAGGTCACCCAGCTGACCATGGATTTCGGGGGGTTACGGGCGGTCAACCATGTCGATCTCTCGATGAACCAGGGTGAGATTATCGCCCTGATCGGACCGAACGGCGCCGGGAAGACGACCTTTTTTAACTGCGTAACCGGGGTGTACAAGCCCACCATCGGCGACGTCATCATCACCCCTCCGGGGGCCGAGCACTCCGAATCGATCAAGGGTCTCAAGCCGAGCAGGATTACCGAGAAGGGCCTCGGGCGCACCTTCCAGAACATCCGTCTCTTCGGGAACATGACGGTCCTTGAGAACGTCATGATCGGCCGCCACTCCCGGCTCAAAGCCGGGGTCGTCGGCGCGATTCTCCGGGATCCCCGGACCAGAGAGGAGGAAGAGCGGGTCGTCCACGAAGCCTACGAAATTCTGAAGAAGATCCGGATAGAGCAGTACGTCAACGACCTGGCCCGGAACCTTCCTTACGGTGCTCAACGGCGCTTAGAGATTGCCCGGGCCCTCGCTACCGATGCTTTTTTGCTGCTCCTCGACGAGCCGGCTGCGGGGATGAACCCTCAGGAGACCCGAAGCCTGGAGCAGCTTATCCTACGTCTCCGGGAGACGGAAAACGTGTCCATCTTTCTGATCGAGCACGATATGAGTCTCGTCATGTCTCTCTCGGAGCGAATCTACGTCATGGACTACGGAAAGCTCATCGCCACGGGGAGCCCAAGCGAGGTCAAGCAGAACCCCGACGTCATCAAAGCCTACCTCGGGGAGGATGTCGATGCTTGAGATCAAGGCTATAGAGACCTACTACGGCAATATCCAGGCCTTGAAGGGCATCACCATTTCTGTGAACGAGGGAGAGATCATTACTCTCATTGGGGCGAACGGGGCCGGGAAGAGCACCACCTTGATGTCCATTTCCGGCGTCGCGCCGCCGAAGAAGGGCGACATCCTTTTAAACGGGGAGTCGATCGTCGGGAAGAGCCCGGATGCGATTGTGGCCTTAGGAATTTCCCAGGTTCCCGAAGGGAGGAGGATCTTTCCCCAACTGACGGTTCGGGAGAACTTGGACCTCGGCGCTCTCCTCCGGCAGGACAAAGCGAAGATCCGGGAGGACCTCGACTACGTCTACGAGCTCTTTCCCATTCTGAAAGAGCGGCGCCACCAAGCAGGCGGCACGCTGAGCGGCGGGGAGCAGCAGATGTTGGCGATTTCCCGGGCGCTGATGGCCCGGCCGAAGCTTCTGCTCCTCGACGAGCCCTCACTGGGCCTTGCCCCGCTCTTGGTACAACAGATCTTCCGGATTATCGAGCAGATTAACCGGGAGAATCGTACTACAATATTTCTTGTAGAGCAGAACGCAAACTTGGCCCTCAAGATAGCCCACCGGGGATATGTCATGGAAACCGGACGGATTACCCTGGCGGACGAAGCGGCAAATCTGCTGCAGAACGAAGAGGTCAGGAAGGCGTATCTAGGTGTGTAGCTCTCTGGCTGCGAGGAGGTACTTGTGGTCGTAAAGCGAGTAATGACTCCCAATCCCTTTACGGTGTTTACCGATACGCCTCTGAGTGAGGCGCAGGCGTTGATCCGACGCGAGAAGGTGCACCGGCTTCCGGTTCTCAACAAGCACAAGAAGCTCGTGGGCATTGTCTCGGAGAAGGATCTGCTCTATGCATCTCCTTCCCCGGCGACGACGTTGAACGTCTACGAGATGGGCGAGTTGCTCTACAAGCTAAAGGTCGAAAGCATTATGACCAAGAAGGTCATTACCATCACGGAAGACACCCTGCTGGAGGATGCCGCCCGGATACTCGTCGATAACGACATCGGCGGTCTCCCGGTAATGCGGGACGACCACCTGGTCGGCATTATCACCGAATCCGATATCTTTAAGCTGTTTATCGAGCTTTTCGGGACCCGACAGCGGGGCATGCGGGTTACTTTGCGCCTTCCCGACGAGCTCGGGGAGATTGCCCGGGTTACCTCGGCAATCGCCGACGCCGGGGGCAACATCATCAGCCTTGGGACCTTCCCGGGGGACGATCCGACGAATATGGTCTGCACCGTAAAGGTGGCGGGACTCGGCGTCGAAGAGCTGCGGGAGGCGTGCTCTCCCCTGGTAGACGAGATTATGGATATCCGGGAGGCCTAAGCGGGAGGTGCGTCGGCTTCGGGGCTGTCCGCTCCGGGGCTGTCCGCTCCGGGGCCCCCGGGGACGTCCAAGCCCCGGCGCCTAAGGGCATCGAGAAGCTCGTAAGCGTTCTTCGCCGCCTGGGCGTTCGCGTGATTGTTAAAGGTTACGATTAGCTCCTCGGAGCGCTCGGCCATCGCGACAACCCGGTCCGCCAAATGTGAAATCTCCGTCCCGTCGTAGAGATAGTCGTACCTGCTTCTATTGTCCCCCTTCCACCACATGGCGGTGTTCCGCCCATGGAGTCTAAGGTAGCCCCGGCGGGAAAGGACAAGGTCCCGGGGCAATGGGAGTCCCGGGAGCTCCGGAAGGTCGGTCTGTACTACCGAGGCGTCGATCGACTCGAGGTAGGCAAAGACGCGCTCCTGTTGCCACTCTTGGTTCCGAAATTCGACGAAGAGACCCGGTAACGGCGAACCCGGGGGGGGCGCTCCGGGGGATTGCAGTCTTACGGCCAGGAGATCTAACAGCGCTGCGAGATGCCGGCGGTTCGGGACATCGTAGTGAAAGCTAAAGGGAAGCTGAACCAGGATCCCCGCCAAGGCACCGGCCTCGATAGCGGGCTCGACACCGGCCAAGAAACGCTTGCCGTTCTCTTGCCAGTCGGGCCCGATGGTATGGGTCAAGCTCCCATGGGTCTTGAAGACAAAGCGGAACCCCGGGGAGACCTTTTCGAGAAGGGAGGCCGTAGTCTCCGCCTGGGGCAGCTGATAGTAGGTCGAGTTGATCTCGACCAGGGGAAAGGCATTGCTGTATAGACGCAGGAACTCCCGGTGAGAGGTTCCCGGGGGATAGAAGGGACCGACCCAGTCGCGATAGGAGAATCCTGATGTTCCGACCAAGATTCGGGGGGATGGCATCTGTGAGAATCCTGTTAGACGCGGCAAAACGCGGGCCGCGGAGAAGACTGTCGGTTGAAAACCGAACGAACTAACCGTATATTATGTGCCGTTCCGCTCCGGAGCAACCGGCGCGCGCCTTCCATGATTACTTTTGTACCCAGAATAACTGGAGTTATGGCCACATGGCAGAGAAAATGACCGAAATGAGAAATATCGGAATCAGTGCACACATTGATTCCGGCAAGACCACCCTGACCGAGCGCATCCTCTTCTACACGGAGAAGATCCATGCCATTCACGAGGTGCGTGGCAAGGACGGTGTCGGGGCGACAATGGACTCCATGGAGCTGGAGCGGGAGCGGGGCATTACGATCGCCTCTGCGGCCACCAATGTCTCCTGGAAGAATCACAACATCAACATTATCGACACTCCGGGGCACGTGGACTTTACGATCGAAGTAGAGCGTGCCTTGCGTGTCCTCGACGGAGCAATCCTGGTGCTGGATTCCGTCGGTGGCGTCCAGAGCCAGACGCTCACGGTGGATCGGCAACTTCGACGCTACAACGTGCCCTTCGTCGCCTTCGTGAACAAGTGCGACCGGACGGGGGCGAATCCGGTGCGGGTCCGGGACCAGATCGAGGAGAAATTGGGACACAATTCGGTTCTGATGCAGCTTCCGATTGGTCTCGAAGACCGCTTTGTCGGGGTCGTCGACCTGGTCGAGATGAAGGCCCACTACTACGACGGTCCCAACGGCGAGATAGTTCGGCGGGACGAGATTCCCGCAGACCTCCTTGCCGAAGCAGAGGCCCGGCACGAGGCACTGATCGACGCGGCGGCAATGTTCTCCGACGAGCTGGCCGAGTCGTACCTGGAAGGCGAAGTCTCGGAGGATCTTCTCCGGGAGGCGGTCCGGCACGGCGTTCTCCGGCGGCAGCTAATTCCGGTATTTATGGGTGCTGCCTACAAGAACAAGGGCGTCCAGGACATTCTCGACGCCGCGATCTTCTATCTTCCGGAACCGTACCAGCCCGAGTACTACGCCTTGGATTTGGACAACAACGAGGAGTCGGTCCGGTTGCAGACCGACAACGCCGAGGCGCCGACCGTGGCCCTGGCTTTTAAGCTCGAGGATACCCAGTACGGTCAGTTGACCTACGTCCGGCTCTACCAGGGCGTCCTCCGAAAGGGTATGGAGCTCATCAATACCCGGGCCCAGAAGAAGACCAAGATCGGCCGTCTTATCCGGATGCACGCCAGCGCGATGGAAGACATCTCCGAGGCGCCGGCGGGTGACATCGTCGCGATTTTCGGAATTGACTGCGCCTCCGGGGATACCTTCTGTCACCCGGACCTGAACTACTCGATGACCTCGATGTACGTTCCGGAGCCGGTCATCTCTCTTGCGATCTCTCCGAAGGATAAGAGCTCCGAGGGTAACATGGCGAAGGCGCTGAACCGGTTTACCAAGGAAGACCCCACCTTCCGCACCTTTGTCGACCCGGAGTCGAACCAGACCATTATCCAGGGTATGGGGGAGCTCCACCTCGAGGTCTACATGGAGCGGATGCGCCGGGAGTACCGGGCGGATGTCGACTCGGGCATGCCTCAGGTTGCCTACCGTGAGACCATCACCGAGCACGCGGATTTCGACTACACCCACAAGAAGCAGACCGGCGGCTCCGGCCAGTTCGGTCGTGTCGCCGGGTACATCGAGCCGTTGGAAGAGGGGGAGTACGAGTTTGTCGACTCGATTCGTGGCGGAGTGATCCCGAACGAATACATCCCCTCCTGCGACAAGGGCTTTCGGACCGCCATGAAGGACGGCCGACTGGTCGGGTTCCCGGTTGTCGGCGTTCGGGCGTGTATAAACGACGGGAGCACCCATCCGGTGGACTCCTCCGATATGGCCTTTCAGATGGCGGCAATCGGCGCCTTCCGGGAGTCGTACCCCAAGGCCAAGCCGAGAATTCTCGAGCCGATCATGCGGGTAAACGTCGAAGGGCCGACGGAGTTCCAGGGCAACGTTTTCGGGAGCCTTAACCAGCGCCGGGGGGTTATCGTAAGCTCGTCGGAAGACGGCGCGAACTCGGTTGTCGAAGCGGAGGTCCCCTTGGCGGAAATGTTCGGCTATTCAACGACCCTTCGTTCCCTGACCCAAGGGAAGGCGGAGTTCACCATGGAGTTCCTCAAGTATGGGCCGGTGCCCAAGAGCATTGAAGAGGAGCTGATTTCCGAATATCAAAAGAAGAAGGCCCAAGAACGGGCCAAAGTGAGGTAGCCGATGATTCGTTCTGAATTGGTAAAACGGAGTCCACTGCGCATCTTAGACCAATCAATCCGCGGCGGGTTGGAACCCGGCGGTATCGGTGTCATCGCTTCCCGAAAGGGTGTCGGAAAGACGGCGTGTCTGGTGCACCTTGCCACGGACCAGCTCTTCCAAGATAAGCATGTCATTCACGTCTCCTTCTCCTCCCGGACGGACCATATTATCAGCTGGTACGAGGATATCTTCAAAGAGATAGCCCGGAAGCGGGAGCTGGAGAACGCGATGCACGTTCACGACGAGGTCATCAAGAACCGCGTCGTCATGAATTTTTCCCAGGAAGGGGTGTCGGTGGATCAGGTCATAAGAAGTATCCGTGCGATGATCGTCGACGGGAATTTTCACGCCGACGTCGTGATTGTCGACGGCTACGACTTCGAAAAAGGGTCCTTCGAAAGCCTCGAGATGCTCAAACAGCTCGTCGTCGAGCTGGGCATCACCGCGTGGTTTTCCGCTACACTACACCGGGAAGATCCGTCGACCGACGAGAACGGGGTGCCGCAGATCCTGCACCCCTACGTTGACGCCATCAGCGTCTTGATCCGGCTGGCGCCGACGGACGAGCACATCAAGCTAAGCTTGGTGAAGGACCACGACACCTATCCCCACGAGGATCTCCATCTCTGTCTCGATCCCCGGACGCTCCTGATCGCCGAAGACAGCTAACGGGACCGAGAAACCCCAATCCGTGGGCACGCCGCTGCTACAGGGCAGCGGCTGCACCACGGAGAGGTCGGGGTGCAGGTACCCTGGCCGAACCGGACCAAGGTCTCGTTTAGCGGAATCCAGAGCTCCTTCGGTACACTATCCATCAGCGCATACTCGGTTTCTTCGGGATTCTTCGTGGCAATCCAACCGAGTCTATTGGCTATGCGGTGAACGTGGGTATCGACGCAGATTGCCGGAATACCGAACCCGAGGCCCAATACCAGATTGGCGGTCTTTCGCCCGACCCCCGGAAGGGCCAGCAAGGCTCCCGGATCCGGTGGTACCCTGCCGTCGTGGTCGGCGAGGAGCAGGCGGCAGACTTCGGCGATGTTCCTTCCCTTGGTGCGGTAGAACCCTGCGGGGTATATAAGCCGGCCGATCCGCTCCGGGGGAAGGGACGCCATGGCCTTCGGCGTCGAAGCCTCTCCGAAAAGGCGCTCCGTAGCCGCCATCGTCACTTCGTCCTTGGTCCTGAGCGAAATGATTGTGGATACCAGAACCCGAAAGGGGTCCCGGTGCTCCCGGGCAATCTGAGAGACCGAGGGGATCCCGGTCCCGACGTGCGCGGCTATCTCGTCGAAGAGGTGCTTCGAAAAAGCCACGCCGTCGGTCCCTTCTCGGTGGTCGCCTTTTCGGTGGTCACCAGGTGGGCTATTCTTCCTCTTCGAGGTCGTCCGGGTCTTCCTTCTCTTCCGGCGGCGCCTTGGCCGGACGCTCGGTCTCCAGCTTCTCGAAGATCATGTCCTCGACCTTTTCCTTCGACTTGTTGAGGGAAAAGGAGACTTCGTCCACCAGCAGCTTTAAGGCGCTGTCGAAGAGCTTGCGCTCGAGAATCGGCAGCTCTTTGACCTTGCTTCGGTGATACAAAGCCCGGACGACCGTCGCGATGTCGCTGATACTTCCTTGCTTCAGGAGGTCCAGGTTCATCTGGTAACGGAGCTTCCAGTCGGTCGGTGCCGGCTCGTAATCCTCGGCGATCAGCGCGAGAGCTTGATTCGCTTCTTTCTTGCTGACAATAGCCCGGATTCCAAGCTCCTCCGCCTTATCGACGGGAACCATCACCGTCATATCCGATACTTCCAGATAGATGATGTAGTAGAGGATCTTCTCTTCTTTGAACTCTTTTTCTTCGATCGAGAGAACTTGCCCCACACCTTGCAGGGGATAGACCACCTGCTGCTTTTCTTTGAATGTGGTGCTGCTCTTTGCTTTCGCCATGGGGGCAAGTATAGTCAAAAGCTCTCCCTTCCGTCAAAGTCACGGCCGGGAGGCTACCCCCGGTACCGGGCGCCGGCTCCGGAATCGAAGATGCTTGAAGGGATGGATATCCAAGGGATTGGGGTACCACCCGTCGATTCTGGCGAGATCGATCAGGTTGATCGCCGGGGAATGACTGATGGGAAGAACCACCCCGGTTTCCAGAATGATTCGCTCGGCTTCGCTGAGCGTCTCGAAGCGTTCCATGCCCGCTTGGGCCATCGACTCGCCGATAAGCGCGTCGTACTCCGTGCTCGAAAACCCGGCGTCGTTTAGGTTGCTCCCGGAGGTCCACATCTGGAGGAAGGTCAGGGGATCCGCGAAATCACCTATCCAGCTTATCGAGCCGAGTTCGTAGGTGTCCTCCTCCAAGGAGTCGAAGTACTGGGGGTACTCGACGATCTCGACCGCCACTTCCAGGTTGAGATACTCTCCCCAGCTGGCCTCCATCAAGTCGGCGATCCGTTGGTTGTCCTCTCCTCCGGGAATACGAACGGTGACCGGTCGCAGACCGGTTCCCCCGGGAAACCCCGCCTCTTCGAGGAGGCCGAGAGCTTCCTCTTCGTCACTCGACGTAATGCCGTCGGCTTCCGGATACCGTGGAATAGGGGGCACCAAGGTCTGCGCCGGGGTAAAGTAGATCTCCGGGTCCCGGATCTCGTCCCAGGGCAACAGTAGAACCAGCGCTCGACGTACCCGGGGGTCGTTGTAGGGCTCCTCGTCGGAGCGAAAGAAGAAATAGCTCGTCGCGAACATTGGATTGATGACGATGTCTTCCGGATAGAGAATCTGATCGAAGGCGATGCCTCCGGCGAGCCAGTGGATGTCACCCCTGTTGAATCTGCTGGTGGTAGCGACGGTGTCGTTTTCGAACTCGACCCGCAATCGGGGAATCTCGACTTCCCGCCGGTCCCAGTAGAGCTCGTTTCGCACGAGCTGCAGCTCGGACTCGGATCTTTCGAGAATGTAGTAGGGACCGTTGCTTAGAATGGTGTCGAGGTCGGACCAGTCGGCCTGTCGACGCATCTCCGGGTGGACCGGCACGAAGCTGTGGTGGCAGAGGACATCGAGAAAGTGAGCCGCCGGTTGTCCGAGGGTTACCTCCAGTACACCGGCGTTGATCGCTCTAATGCCGACGTCCGCGGGGTCTGCGGTTTCCCCCGTCCGGTACGCCTGGGCCCCTTCGATTACGTCGAAGAGAAACGAATACGCGGACCCGCTGTTCGGATCGAGAATAGCCAACCAGGTATCCCGAAAGTGATCTGCGGTTACCCGGTCGCCGTTCCAGTACCGGGCGTCTTCCCGGAGATAGAACTGATACGTCAACCCGTCGGGGGAGACGTCCCAGTTCCGGGCAACCGCCGGCATCGGATCGAGGGTTCGAGGATTGTAGCTTACGAGGCCTTCGTAGAGGGCTGTATAGATCTGGGCTTCCGTCGAGGTGTAGGTAACCATCGGATTCAGCTCCAGATCTCCTTCCAGGAAGCTGACGACGAACTCCTCAGGGCCCCGCCCCTCTTCGTCTTCCTCTTCCTGTGCACTAAGCCCCCCGATTCCCGGAAGAAGTACCAGGAGACCAATGAGCACGGCGATTCGAGGCAATAAACTTCTCACGTCCTTCAAAGTATACTCCAGGGAGTCTGCATTCAACCAAGGGGGCATCTTCTGCCGATACTCTCAAGTAAAGATGCGGAACAAAAACGGCCTGCGGGCCCTCGTAACCCTGTTCTTAGTCGTTTTCGCCCTCCCGGTCCCGGCCCAGGAGATTTCCTTGGACAATTTGGATTTTTCCGAGGCGCATCTCCACTTGGCGGGACCCGATTCCTTCTACCTTCGGGGCGTGGGCATGGGAGCCCGGGAGGTCTCGTTGCGGGTGGAAACCACCGACGGGCGGGGCTGGCAGGTAACCCGGGTATTCGACGAAGACGAGAATCTTATCCCCCGGGGTATGATGCTCGACTTCGCAACCGCCACCCGGGTCGGGGAACGCCGAATTCGAGTCGAGGGGCTCTTTCTCGAAGGCACCGCGTACGGTGGCACCCTGGACGTTCGGCGGGACGGAACCATCGTTCCGGTGCCCGGCACCTTCGCCGAGTCGGACCCGACCCTCTACAACAGCGACCGGGGAGACCCGCTCTTGGAGCTTATCCTAGATCTCGCAGGGCTCCGGGCCGCGGAGCAGGAGCTTGCGGAGCTCCGGGCCGAGCATGAGGCTTTGGCCGCCGGGCAGGTTGGTCTGGCGATGGAACGGGACCGGCTGGAGAAGGAAAGGGAGATCCTCCGGGAGCGGGTTCGCCGGCTCGACCTGGAGAACCAGCAGCTCCAAAGAGAGCTCGAGGCCCTCGAGACGGCGACCCGGCCGGAAGCTCCGACGACCGACGGATCGGCACCGCCGGAAACCGGGGGCTTGGTACCCGCGCCGGCCCCGGAGGGTTTCGAGGTGCTTACCGCCGAGATAGCCCGCCTTGCAGATGAGATACGGACGCTCCGCATCGGTCTCGCGGAAACGCCGACGCCGGTGACGTCCCCCGAAGACGTCGAAGAGGAGATTGCCCGGCTACGACGGGAGAACGACCGGCTTCGCCGGCAGGTCATGGATGCCGGGTACGAGGCGTTTGCCGTGGACCGGACCGCGGGCTTCGTGCGACTGGCCCGGGATCAGCTGACCGAACCTCTCCTTAGCGGTTTCTCTTCCGGGGGGGCGCAGATCGGTGACTGGGACATTTCCCTTACCGGGGCGGTGCAGCGGGATTCGGATCAGTTCTTCGCCAAAATGACGATACCCTTAGAAGACGTTACCGGGCCAACCCTCTACGAGTTCGCAGCCCGGACCCTCGACCCCGGATGGGTCGGCCTCGGGATGCACATTGAGGTGAGCAATGTCGAGCTCCGGGGCTACGGCCTCGGGAAGTCGATGCTTATCTGGTTTACCCGGGATCGAGACGCCTACGGACACGAGCTGACCCATCTTCAAATTTACCGATCCGACGACGACGTAAACATGGAGCGGGTAGCCGACGCCGTTATTCCGGAGGTGCTCTCGGAGTTCCGGCAGATCGGCATTCTCTACGAGCCGACAACCCGATATATAACTATTTCGGTGGACGGCGTGGACCGACTCCGGTCCAGTACATGGTTCGATATCGACAGCGGCGCGAGCATCGCCCTTCGAAGCCTCGGAGCCGCCGAGTTCAGGAACCTATCCGTCTCCGGGCGTCCGTAATAGCCGCACTGACCGCCTCGAGTCCCCGCTCCAGCTCCGCCTCGACCGTAAGAAGCGACACGACGAAGGACACCGGGGTGCTGCCCGTTCCGTAGAGGGAGCCGGGGTGGACGTACACCGGAGGGTCTCCGGCGAGAAGAGCTAAGGCAAAGGTTTCGTCGTCGACACTCTCGAGGCCCGGAACAAAACAGAGGGCGTGGATGCCCCCCTGTGGCGGCACCACCTCGACCCGAGCCTCCCTCCGGCACCACCGGAGGAAGCAGTCACGACGCCGGCGGACCGTCTCTCGCATCTGCCGGCGAAACGCACCCAGATCTCGGAAGAGATGGGGTAGCATCTCTTGGCTGAAGGACGATGAGCTCAAGTAGTGGTCGTTGGCTACCGCAAGGCGCTCCCGGAGGGCGGCCCTCCGCCGGGGACTCCCCGTTATTACGATCCACCCAACCTTGATATCCGGCGCGGCGAAGAGCTTGGATGCGCCGTTCAGCACAAAGGTCGGAGGGCCGTCTCCCGTGGCGAGAGGGTGCGCGGTATCGCGGGAGGCGCCGGGTTCCCCTTCGGCGAATACTAGATCGCAAAAGACTTCGTCCCAAATTAGAAACGCCGAGGTTGCCTGCGCCGCCCTTTGGAGAAGCTCGAGCTCCTCGGACGAGACGATCCGCCCCGTCGGGTTATCCGGCGAGACGGCGACGAGAAAGGCCGTATCCAGGTCGAGGTGGAAGCCACGACGGAAGTCCCGGAGGATCGGCCCGGGGACTAACCTATTTTGCCGGGCCAGATACTCGGCGAGGGGATATCCGGGAAGGGGGAGGGCGACTGAGTCTCCCGCCCGGCCGAAGGTGGAGAAGATCAGCGAGTACGCCTCGGAGGTCGAGGCGCAGAGTACAATGTCCTCCGGGGAGACCGGTAGACCCCGGGACGCGTAGAAGGCCGCGATACTCTCCCGGGCCGGAAGAGAGCCCTGGGGATCCGGTCGGTAGCGGCGCCGGGAAAGGTACTCCTCGAAGCCGCGGCGGAAGGGCTCCGGCGGCGGAAGGATCCCCTGGGAATGGAAGTTCGTGTCGATAAGGTCGATCAGCCGGCCGGTGGCGCCGGCACCCCGGCGAGCGGTTTCCAGGTGGTTCAGTGCCACGACCCCGATGATACCCGGGACGCGTAGGTTGACCCAAGGGAGAGCTCTGCGTATTCTTCGAACGTGATGAAAAGGCTCATAATCCTTCTATCTATTCTGCTGATTGCCGGGAGTGTTTCGGCACTCGATATCTATACCTGGGATACCAACCTCGAATCCGCTCAGGCCGTCGCGGATGTCGAAGGGAAGCACCTCTTTGTCTACTTCGCCGGCTCCGACTGGTGCGGATGGTGCGACCGTTTCCACAAAGAGATACTCACGACCTCTCGGTTCGAGAGTTACCTCGACGAGAGCTTTGTGCCGGTCCTGATCGACTTTCCCCGGGGAATCGAGCAAACGGAGCAGCTCAAGGCCGATAATCAGGCTCTGGCCCAGCGGATGGGCATAGAGGGGTTTCCGACGGTAGTCTTCTTGGACGCCCAGGGGACGGAGATCGGCCGCCTCGGATATCTTCCCGGAGGACCGAACAACTACATATCCGAGGTGCGGTCGATCATCAAGGCAGACTCTTAGGCTTAGTGATACGCGAGCAGCAACACCATACATTCGAACGGGTCTACCGCGAAACTCACGAAGATTTGATCGCCCGGCTGGATAGCGGCGTTCTGAGCCCGAGCGAATTCGCCGGGATGCTCGAAGCGCTCTACGTGCAGGACGGGAACGACTGGCTCGGCCGGGGGGAGGCTGAGCAGACGGTACTCTCGGCAACAATTGCCGCCTTCGAGGCGGTTCTCCATAGCCGGGAAGAGCCGGCCCCGAGACGTCGTAGATAAGGACGGGAGATGGCCAAGACTTACCCCCGGGGGTACGGACTGGTTACCCCCCAGGCGGACTACCGTCCCTGGGACCTCGACCAGGAGTTTTCGGAACTCTTCCGCGTCGTTGAGGCCCACACCAAGGTCGACATCGCCCGGTGCCACGAGCTCTGGGAGCTTCTCGAGCAGTGTCGCCGTCTCGAAGGCGACGTCCTCGAGGTCGGAGTGTGGCGCGGGGGAACCGGTGCCCTTTTGGCGGCGGGTGCCCGGAGGCTCTGGGGAGATTCCCGGAAGGTGTTTCTCGCGGATACCTTCCGGGGAGTCGTGAAGGCGGGGCCGAAAGACGACTACTATCGCGGTGGGGAGCACGCCGACACCTCGCCGGAAGTCGTGGGGGCATTGCTCGAAAGCATCGGGCTCTCGAACGCCGAGATCCTCCGGGGGGTCTTTCCCGAGGAAACGGGCACCCTGATCGCGGACCGGCGGTTTTGCTTTTGTCACGTCGACGTCGACGTCTATCAGTCCGCCCGGGATACCGTCGAATGGGTCTGGCCCCGGATGCCCCCCGGGGGGCTCGTGATCTACGACGACTACGGTTTCTACGGGTGCGAAGGCGTTACCGCCTTAGGCCGAGAGGACCGTCTCCGGGAAGACAGCGTCTTCGTGCACAACCTCAACGGTCACGGAATCCTCGTAAAGCTCCGCTGAGGCTTGATTAGCCTCCATCCCCTGAGTAAATTTAGCAAAATCAATAACAAAGAGTAGACAGAACGTGAATTACCGAGACTCCGGAAGGCGGAGCCACATTTCTATGAGCAGAATCGCCGCAATTATTGCCGTGACGGCGCTCCTCGGGTGCAGCAGTGCCGGCGCCCTGCTGACGGGACCCTTGCGCTCGGATAGCTACACCTTCGAATGGAGCTCCGGTGGCATGGGAGGCGTCGCCCCGGTATCGTACCCGAACGTCGCAAACCTTCTCGAAGGCGAGAATCCGGCGTTGGCGCTCTACCGCGAGGACGTTACCCACGACCACGTTGTGGCCTTCTTTACCGAGTTGGCGGGTTCCGAGGAGATCGCCCTTCCGATTCTCTACCACGCGGACCGCCACGATCTTCCCATCACCCTGGTCTTCTCCCTGGTTTGGGTCGAGAGCCGATACGATCCCTCCGCTCAGAATAGGAACCCGACCTCGATCGACCGGGGGCTTTTTCAACTCAACTCCCGGAGCTTCCGTCAGCTGACGACGGAAGATTTTTTTGCACCTGACATCAACGCTCGATACGGCGCAAGCCACCTCCGGTATTGCCTGGACCTCGCCTCCGACGAACCAACCGCCCTGGCAATCTACAACGCCGGCTACTCCCGGGTCAGGGCCGGGATTATTCCGGCGACAACTCAGATCTACATCCGCCGCATCTTGGACTACAAGGCGGGTCTCGACGAGCGTTTCCGGCGGTATATCGCGACGGAGTTCCCCGTTACCACCTAGATAGGGTAGGATGTCGCCCTATGGTTATTGTCCTCGATCGCGGTATCACGGCGGATGAGAAGCGCCACCTCACGGATTTCCTGAACAAACACGGTCTCAAGGTAAAAGAGGTCGTCGGCGAAGGAGAAACCATCCTCGGAGCAGTGGGCCAGGTAAAGCTCGACCACCGCGAGGTGGAGGTTCTCCCGGGGGTCGTTAGGGTCATTCCCATCAGCAAGCCCTACAAGCTCGCCTCCCGGGAGCTCCAGGCGGAGGACACGGTGGTAACCGTCGGCCCCGTGAAGATCGGGGGAAAGCGTCTGGCCGTAATCGCCGGGCCTTGCTCGGTCGAGAGCCGGGAGCAGATTATGGAGACGGCCCGGATGGTCCGGGAGTCCGGGGCAGTGATTCTCCGGGGAGGTGCCTTCAAGCCGCGGACCTCACCCTACGCGTTTCAAGGACTCGGTGAAGAGGGTCTCCGGTACCTCAAAGAGGCCGGCGAGGCAACCGGCATGCCCGTGGTAACCGAAATTATGTCTCCGGCCCTGGTGGACATGATGCGTGACTACGTCGACATGTTCCAGATCGGGGCCCGGAACATGCAGAACTTCGATCTATTGAAGACCGTCGGAAGTACCGGTATGCCGGTGCTCCTCAAGCGGGGGCTCGCCGCGACTATAGAGGAATGGCTTATGGCGGCGGAGTACCTTCTCTCCTCAGGGACCGAGCACGTTATCCTCTGCGAGCGAGGGATCCGCACCTTCGAAACCTATACCCGAAACAGCCTCGATATCTCGAGCATCCCGGTCGTCAAGAACCTAAGCCATCTTCCGGTTATGGTCGACCCGAGCCATGCAACCGGTATCCGTTCGAAGGTGCGCCCGGTGGGCCTCGCGGCAATCGCCGCCGGCGCCGACGGCTTGATGGTCGAGGTCCACCCCGATCCGGAACAGGCCCTCTCGGACGGCCCGCAGAGCCTCTATCCGCAGGAGTTCGAGCGGCTCATGCGGGATGTCGAGGCGCTCTCCCCGGTGGTCGAGAAAGAGATGTTCCGCCTTCCGACGACGGGCGAAATGTCCCCCGTTTTTTCCACAACCGGCAGAAGCACCGAGGGGGAGTGCACCGTCGCCTTCCAGGGTGAACGGGGAGCCTACAGCGAGATGGCCTTGATACGCTACTTCCAGGCGGAAACGCTGACCCCGGCGCCGGAGACGAGCTTCCAGCGGGTCTTCGACGCGGTTCTCGAAGGGAAGGTGGACTACGGAATCGTGCCCCTCGAGAATTCGCTCTCCGGGTCGATCCACGAGAACTTCGACCTCCTCCTCCGGTATCCGGACATCCGGATTGCCGGAGAGACCATCATTCGGATCATTCACAGTCTGATATCGACTCCCTCCGGATCCCTGGAGAGTATCCGCCGGGTGTTCTCCCATCCCCAGGGGCTCGCCCAGTGCAGCCGTTTCCTGGACGACCATCCGGAATGGGAGAAGGTTCCCTACTACGATACCGCCGGGTCGGTCGCCTACGTGGCGGAGCTCGGTAGTCCGGAAAACGCGGCCATCGCCAACTCCGAAGCGGCAAGGGTCTACGGCATGAAGGTGCTCAAAGAAGGGATCGAAACCAACCCGCAGAACTACACGCGGTTCGCGATTCTTTCCCGGGAGGGAGCCGCGCCGATAACCGCGCCGACCAAGGCGTCGATTCTCTTCAGCACACCGGACACCCCGGGAGCCCTCTCGGTTTGCATGGAAGTCTTCTCCCGGCGCTCGTTGAACCTCAAGAAGCTGGAATCCCGCCCCATCTGGGGAAAACCGTGGAGCTATATGTTCTACCTGGACATCGACATCGCCGGAAAGGAGCCGAGTCTCGCCGGCGCCTTGGAGGAGCTCCACGACGTCGCCCAAGACGTCAGGGTGCTCGGGATCTACCGGGCCGGTTAACGGGGGCCGTCTCCCGGACGACTAACCGTCGTCGATCCCGAGACGCTTCAGCTGCTGCGCCTCCTCCTTCCGCGAGAGGTAGTCGTGGCGCTTCTTGTTGGCCTTAAGAAGTGCGTCCTTGAGGTTGGAGAGGGAAACCTGCATCGCACGGAGTTGGTTGCGCTTGTCCCGGGAGACCTCGGTCCGGATAAAGGTGTCGATGGAGCTAATCCGGCGGTGCATCACGAAGAGCTCTTCGCTGTGCTTCTGGAGAAACTGAAAGAGCTGGTCCTCCGAGGCCTTAGCCACCTTCTGGTACGTTGGGGAGGCTCGGTTTAGCAGAGCTCCGTAGAGCGTTGCGCGCTTCCGGAGCTCCTGGACGAACTGATCGACGTTTATCGTTTCGGTATGGACCGTCGAGGTTGTCTCGTCGAGGAACTCGACGTCGTAGTTCCGGGAAACGCTCTCCTGGTTGCTGACCCGGAGTACCCACTCTTTGAACCGGTCAAAGAAGCCTTTCGGTTTCTGCTCGTAGACCACCACGTTGTCCTCTATTCTCCCGGCGAGATCCTCCAAGGGCCGGCTTGCCGCGGCCAGGGTCTTGGCTGCCTCGAGAAGAAGCGGCTGAAGGCGCTCTTTGCTGCTCTTCTTCTCTTCGGTTTCTTGATGCTGCGGACGGATTCGCTCGAGGACCTCTTGCTTGAGGTCGCTACCGTTGGGCCCGTAGTCCTCGTCGAGGACTTCCCCGGCCAACTCCTGGTAGAACGGCTGCCGGGGACGTACCGACGCATACCGCTTGGACATCTGCTTGATGGTCTCGTCCCGCTTTCCCGTCGCCTGCCCCGGGGAGAGATCCATGTCTCGGAGCACCTCTTCTCGGAGGGTCAGCTTGAACAGCTCCTTCTGATAGTTTGCCGTGTCCTTGAGGGTCTCGATTATCCTCTTCGACGCCCGGAGAATCTGCTCGTGGGCATCCTTGACGATGCCGATCGAGAGAGGGTCGCTATCCCCCCGGAGGCGGGCCACGTACTCCGCAAGCGTCCGGGTGAGAAGATGGGTCGAGGTTTCGTTGAGCTGAGCCCACTTGACGTATCGGGTCAGGGCCACCATGTTCTTTATCTGCTTGAGGGTCATTGACTCGAGGTCGAATGAGCCGTAGCTGTTCAGAAAGTCCAGCTGGGATTCGAGCTTCGAGAGCCGAATGCTCACCTGGGTGTGCTTCTCCGAATCGAGAAAGGGCGTGTCCGGCGGGGGCTCGATTTCGGATATGCGTTCGTCGTACTTGTAGGGGTCCTCTTGAATCAGCCCCTTTCTAAGCAGTACGTTCAGAAGCCCCTGGTAGGATGAGAGAAAGGCGCGGTACTGCTCCTTCAGCTCCGGAAGAGCCTTGGTCTCGAGTACTTCCCGCCTCTGTTCGAGAGCCTGGGAGAGCGATTCTGTGTAGGACCCGGTCTCAGCCATGGAGTTCCATTATTACCAAAAAGCGCCTAACCTACAACGCGACGTGGGAGACCAAGGCAGCTTTCCGCCGGCAAAGCTTCTAATCGGAGTCATTCTCGGACCGGCAACCGCCCTGCAGGAGGTTCTAGAGGGCGTCGGGGCCGTCCTGGCGCCTCCGGAGGTCGTTGGCCGGGAGCTGCCCTTCGACTACACCGACTACTACCACCCCGAGATGGGAGTCCCCCTTCGCCGCGTCTTCCTGACCTTTGAGGGGCTCTGGGACCCCGCCCGGTTGGCCGAAGCAAAGATAGCCACCAATCGGCTGGAGCAAGCCGGTACCGGGACCGCCGCCGCCCCCGGGCGCCGGTTCAACTTGGACCCGGGGCTCCTGAGCCTCCACTCCCTCGTCCTCGCGTCGACCAAACCCCACGCCCACCGGATTCCCCTCCACTCCGGTATCTACGGCGAGGTTACCCTGGTCTTTCGAAACGGAGCCTACCGGCCCCTCCCGTGGACCTATCCGGACTACGCGAGCGCCGCCTACCAGGAGATCCTTCTCGAAATCCGGAACAAACTCAAGACCGAGTTGAAGCAGCAGAGAATCCAGAAGAGTCTTTGAGTATGTGGAACGCAACTGTTCGACGCGGAACCGTCGCAGTCGGCCGATGCGGCGCGGCCGCTTCCGGGGGGCGGTTATCTTTCTCGCGGGGCTCACGGCGACAAGCTGCGCCTTCTTGGACTCGGAGCGGGATGTGGTGGTGCATTTCCCACCGCTACCGGAAACCTGGAAAAGCCTCGAGAGGGAGCTAGAGATTGCCGTCGAGGTCGTCTTCTCCGACGGCTCGGGGTGGACCCGGCACCACGCCTTCGACGCGGGAGCCGCTGTAATCGCGCTCCCGAAGGCCGGCGGTGTCGCGATACTCCTCCGGCCGGTCTACCGGGGTCTCCTGCTTCCCCCGGCGGGGACCGCAGTCCCGTGGCTGGCCTCCGGGGAGAGGGCGGCGACCTGGCACGACGGGGTAACCGCGACCATCCTCCGGCGCCTCGCGGTGGGTGGAAGCGGGTTCGAAGCCCTAAACGTACCCCGGCTCTCCCGGGAGATTCGCGACCGGGGGGGACGGGACCCCTGGGGCGTGGATATCGATCGAATAGTGGAGAAGCTCGCGGAGGACGCCTTTCGCTCGACCTACATCAAAGAGGGAGAAACAGTATCCCTAGAGGTTTACTTTCCGGAAGGGAGATGGGTGTCCCTCGAACCCTTCGGAGAGGAGGGAACCAGGGTTATCGAAGGGCCCGGAGGCGTAACGCTATCGGTGCCGCTAAGGGGAGCGCGGTATGCGGAGATCCAGGGCCGGCGCGTCCTTAGCGTCGCCTTCGAGCCCTCGGGGCATCCGATCGTCGGCTTGCGGGGATTCTGACCCGCGGGAGCTAGAGGACGATGTTTACCAGGCGGTTCGGAACGACGATCACCCGCCGGATCTCGTTGCCGTCGATTATC
>JBKHCS010000075.1:0-13943 GCA_046541715.1 Spirochaetaceae bacterium | reverse complement strand
TCACGAGAGCTCCGCCCGGCCTCCCGGGGACCCGGCCGGGGTCCCCGGCTCTGGATCTGGGAGGCGGAAACCTTGGTCGCCTTCGCCGGCATCGTTGTTGCCCTTGCTGCGGATCTCGCGGTCGATCTCTCGGTATCCTGGTCGCTCTACCCGATGGCTGCTATCGGGTGGGGGTGGCTCTCGGTAACGGCAGCCTTCTTTCTGCGGCGTTGGCCTCAGGCGCTTGCTTCGGTCGAGATGGCGCTCCTCCTTGCATTTCTCGCGGTCCTGGACCTTCTCGTCCCCGGGCGTCCCTGGTTCGTCCCACTGGCGCTCCCAATCGCTCTCTTTGTCGGCATCGGGGTCGGTATTCTGGTGCTCCGGCGAAACCGGGCGGTTTTGTCCAACTACGCCCTGGGGCTGACCCTCATCGGTCTTCTACTGGGAGTTGTCGAGATGGCCGTCAGCCGGTTCTTCACCGGGACCGTACGGCTCAGTTGGTCCATCCTGACCTTCGGCTGCCTTCTCCCCATCGTCGTGCTGCTGCTCTATCTGCAGCACCGCGTCAAATACCGGAGCGCGGAGCTGAGGAAGTACTTCCACGTCTAGAAAGCGGATGAGAGACGCACAATCGACGGAGCACCGCATACATTACCGCCCGACTTGTTTGAAGGCGCGCTATACGTTACGTATCCTTAGGGCACCGGCGGGGACCATTCCCTTGTCCAGTCACTCTAAGGAGGAATCCCATGAAAATCACCTCGCGTCACGTCACCAACTGTTACCAGTCCGTCGTCGACAACGGGCGGCACCACGGCCTGGTTCTCGATCTTCCGGAAGCGAAGTCCGGGGACGATGTCGGGCCCACTGCGTTGGAGCTCGCGGCCATGGCTCTGGCAGGATGTGTCTCCACCATCTGGGCGGTTGTCGCCAAGAACTCCAAGTGCAGCTATCGAAAGATGATCGTCGAGCTGGACATTGAGAAACCCGACAGCGCCCCAACCTTTACCGAAGGTAAGGTCGTCGTCTCCATCGACAGCGATGAGGAGCAAGAGAAGCTCGAACGGATTCTCGAAAAGACGATGAAGGCCTGCCCCGTTGGACGGCTTTTCGAGCAGGCGGGGATCGAGCTGCCGACGACGGTCGTCAAGAAGGATCTTCTCGAGACCAAGGTTTAGCCTTTGCCCCTCCGGCATGGCCGGCAGCCAAGGCCATACCCCGGGCCGCGGCCCGGGGGGGCGTCACGGCCCCGAGCGCCTAGAACGTCTTCCCGAAGGTCAGCATAAAGTGGAGGAACACCCAGCTAAGGGTATCCTCATCTTCGGTATTGGTAACCAGCCGGTTGAAACGGGGGCCAATCTCGAAGGAGAAGCGGGAGCTATTGTCCCGGCCGAGAAACGAGTTATAGCCGATTCCGCTGTTGACCCGGAAAATTCCACCGTCCACTAAGCCAACGTCGCCGTAGTCGCCGGCGGCAAGGGTCAGGTAGCTTACCCCGGCGGTGAGAAAGAAACTGCTCTCAAGCTCGCCGAAGTAGTACCGGGTATAGAAGCCGGGCTCCAGGATCAACAGCAGTCCGGAATCGCCACCGAGAGGTAGAGTGGTCAAGGTACCCGCCACGCCGAACTGTTCCAGGAAGAGCTCGACGCCTATTCCCACGACCGCGGGGGAGCCCAGCAGCACCAGACCCACAGCGCCGGTAGGCTGATCTTGATCTTCGGATTGACCGAAGAGCGGACCGGCGAGGAGAATAACACCGAGTAGCACCAGGAGAACGCGTTTCATACCGGCACCTCCAATCTTGGCTTCCCTCTCTATTCTATCACGGCGGGTCGAAATACACGAATCAGACCACCACAAAATAGACTATCGGAAACACCAACAGCAGAGCCAGAGTCGTTACCAGCCACGCCGAATTGGCCAGGTCCAAGTCGAAGTCGTAGAGCACCGGCGGGACCAGGGCGATAAAGCCCGTGGGAAGGAAGGAGATGATAGCCATCATCTTGAAGGGAATCCCATCCATAATCTGCCCCAACCCCAAAAGCCAGGCGGCCGGGATAATGACCGCCGGGACGATGGCGTACTTGATCAGCATGACCAGGGAGATCTCCTTTTTGTAGTCTCCCATCTTGGTAACCCGTAGGGTCAGCCCGATAGCCGAGCCCAGCATTGCCGTCATAACCGGCACAATGTACCCCGAGGCCGTCGCCAAAAGCTGTGGCGGCGTCAGGCCCGACACGTTTAAGAGGGTCCCGGTGACAATAGCCCCGATAGGTATTGCGATAATCGGCCGGTCGGTTATCAGCATCCAGTTAAAGCGGAACTTCTGGAGTCCTCCGGCGCTTATCTGTTGGGACAAGGGAAATCCGATTGCGTAGTAGATGGGTTCTTCAAAGACCCGGACCAGCTGAACTACCGTGAAGCCGATGGGCCCGTAGAGCACAAAGCCGATCAGTGCCCCGAAAATCCCGATATTCGTGAACATTCCCGCGGTGAACACCGAGCCTGCCCGGTAAGGCGGAATTCGCAAACCCTTTATGAAGGCGATGGCCGCCGTCCCCCCCACCACCAGCGATAGGGCACCCAAGAAGGGCAGGGCCAAAAGCTCCACATTGCCCATGCTCAGGCTCCAGAAGGAGTTGATTATGGGGATAGGCTGAAGCACTAGCAGGGCGATCAGCTTCATCTTTCCGGAGACGGCATTGATGGCATCGAATCGCTCGGGGCGCTTACTCACCAGGGCCCGTTGGATGACATACCCGGCCCCTAAAGAGCCGAAGCTAACCGCGAGAATGAAAAGCAAACGTTGCATGGGTCATTGTATACAAAATTAGATTGAAGGGGCCAGGCGTAACGCAGCGGGGCAGCCGTCTCCACCGGTATGGCGTCTTCGCGCCGAGGTTTGCCGACGGCATTGACGGCGTTGACGGCGTTGAAGAGATCGGCGCGGTATCGTTCAGCGACGCTCTCTACCCGGCTTACTTTTCGCTCGATATCGGAAGCGGGACCGGGGACTACATTCGAGCCCGCTTCTCCGATCCCTCCGGTGGAGCCGGTACCCTTGATTGGACCTTCACGGATTGGACCTTCACAACGGCCGAGGGCGAAACAATAGCCGGAAGCGCCGCGGTAGCAGGGCCGAAGGAGACCGGCGCCACCAGCACGCCCGTCACGCCGTCCGTGTTCTTCGGCACCCTACTCAGCGGTTATCACCGCGAAGATCTGGTCGCTGTCGAAGTAGCTAATCCGCCTCTCCGGACTACTTAGACACTGCAACTGCAAAGCCCCGCCTCCCGTCAGGAAGTAGAGCCCCGGCTCCTGCGGCGTAAAGGAAAGCTGTAGACCGTTGTCCTCCGTGCTGTTGCCAATGCTCCCGGCAGAAAAGTTTCCCCGGCACGTGGCCTCGATGCTTCTGAATCCGATGTATGCCTGAACGATACAACCCGGGCAATCGAGACCCGAGTTCGTAACCGTCAGATCAAAGGAGAGGGAGACCGGTTGCCCCAGAGGCACCGTCGCACTCCTGGTCGCAGCCCCATTGATACGGATATTGCTGTAGGTGTACCGGATACCACTGAAGCCGATCGAATCGACCTTCTCAAAGGTGTCCGATCCCGGCGTGAAGGTAACCGTGCGTCCTTGGGCGAGGGTTCCGGGGCCGTCCACGTCTGTTTCGTTCTGAAACTGGAAGTCGGCCAGGCTCACCCCCTCGACGAAGAGCGTGGCTCCCGGAGTCGCGGTACCGTCCACCGAGGTAGTTACCAGCAGATAGTGGCGTCCCGGCGGAAGCTCGCCGGAACCGGTAACACTGACCGGGCTTCCGTTGCCGAAACCCTCGTCGGAAAGGAGGTCTGCAAATCGAAAATCCGTCGGATCGTAGGATGCATCGTCGGATAGCCAGACCTGGAGCCTCTTTATATCATTGTTTGCCGCCGTTCCTCCCACTCTCAGCGTTATTTCCTCGAGAACGTTGCCGTCTCCCTCCACATCCAGTTGCAGAGCGTACAGCAGGACGTCCGCCGTTGCCTGGGGCCTGGTGATGTCGCCTAAGGTGACATCCGAGATGATGACCCGGGGTGGTGTGAAGTAGTCGAGGTTGACGGTGGCGGTAACCGGAGGGCTCGGATACATACCGGGCCCCACGGCCACCGCGGTGATGTCGTAGGTAAGCGTGTTGTTTCCCGGTCCCGGGTTGGCGATGCGCATTTGAAGGGTGCCCTCGGAACCGTCGATACGGTTGGCATCGCCAAAGGACGTGATGGGAGCACCGTCGGTCCGGTAGTAAACGGTGGCGTTTTCGGTTTCGGTGGAGAGGGTGATGGTGGTGTCGCTAACGGTGGTAGTAGACAAGCCGTTTGCGATACTTCCCGAAGGGCCGCTTGCCTGGGAATAGCTGACGGTCACCGGCGCCGTAACGTCAGGGCTGCTTGGGTCCCGGCTCAAGGAGCCGGAGGCGCCCTCTCCACTGAACTCGTAAGGAAGGGGACACGCAGAGAAGAGGAGAATCCCCCCCACCACACAGAGACCTTTCACAATCATTGCCCGATCACCCAAAGCCATGCACCGAAAATATAGCACCAATAAGGTCAGGTTTACACGTTTGGGTGCACTTTTTTTGGCGACTATTCGCTATCCCAATTCCTTTTCGGGAACAGTTTCCGCCTTATCTTGCGTGCCGCCGCTCGGTAGGGCTTCGTCTGGCTCACTATGGTCAGGACGATTACAAGGAAGAGGATCAAGGCCACCGGCCGGGTAAAGATCGGCAGAAAGCTCCCTTCGGAGACCATCAGAGCCCGTCGCAGGTTCTGATCCGCCATGGGACCGAGAATTACCCCGATAACCAGGGGGGCTATCGGATACTGCATCTCCGTCAGAAAGTAGGCGACGATGCCGATGGGCACCATTAGGTAGAGGTTGAACACTTTGGTGCCCAGGGCGTAAGAGCCGATCACGCTCAAGACCGCGATAATCGGCATAAAGACCATCGGCGGAATCCGCAAGACTTTTACAACCTGTTTGGCAAGCACCATCCCGGCTATCCACATCGCGAAGCTCGCCATAAGCAGGATCGCTGTTATCTGAAGGATGAAGTTCGGATGGTCGATCCTCAGCATCGGCCCGGGATTGACACCGTGGAGCATCAGTGCTCCGAGGAGCATGGCAGCCGGGGGGCTTCCCGGAACCCCGAGGCTCAGCAGGGGAATCATGGCTCCGCCGATACAGGCGTTGTTAGCCGTCTCCGAGGCGATAACGCCGGTGTACTCGCCCTTGCCGAAACGCTCCGGATGGTCCGAGGAGTTCTTCGCGGCGCCGTAGGATACCCAGCCGGCGATATCCTCCCCTATGCCCGGAACGGCGCCGATCCCAACGCCTATCAGCGCCGAGCGAAGAACGTTGGGAATGCTTCGGACGATCCGTCCGAACTCCGGCATTATCCTCTGAAACTTCTGAGCCTCCTGGGCGACGTACCTGTCCTTAAGCACCTGAATGATCTGGGGGATTCCGAAGGCTCCGATCAATACGGGAACCACCTCGAGCCCTCCCTCGAGGCGGCTTATTCCGAAGGTAAAGCGAGGGTAGAACTGCAGGGCGTCCCGGCCGACCATCGCCAGAAACAGCCCGATAAGACCGGCGATCCAACCCTTGTAGACCAGGTCCTGGCTTGTCAGGGTGCCGCTTATTACTATCCCAAAGAACGCCAGGAGGAAGAACTCGAAGCTCGTGAACTGCAGGGCCAAACGGGAAATGATCGGGGAGATACTTACAACGAAGATCATTCCCACAAAGGTCCCGATAGCGGAGGCGGTCGTCGTAATGCCCAGGGCCTGCCCCGCCTCCCCCTTCAGGGCCAGGGGATATCCGTCTAGGGCGGTAGCCGCCGCCGCGGCGGTCCCGGGGATGTTGATGAGAACCGAGGAGTAGGACCCTCCGTAGGTGCCGCCCACGTAGACGGCCAAGAGGGCGATCATCGCCGTCTCCGTCCGCAGTCCGTAGGTCAGGGTCGTCAGGAGAGCGACGCCAAGGGTCGAGGTGAGCCCCGGGGTCGCCCCGAAGAGGATGCCCATGACCGTTCCTCCGAAGAGGATGGCCATGTTGCCCGGGTCAACCGCCAACTCGCCAAGATTTCCAAAGAAGACGCCTAAGCGCTCGAGAACTATCATGTTGGCTCCTTAGCGCAACGAATAGTAGATAAGATTCATCAGCTCGATGATTCCGCCTTCCTCCGGAAGGGGAACCCGCAACGCGTAGCGAAAGACCGGGGTGAGGATGATCGGCACCAAAAAAGTGACCCACACCGTTATCCGGTAACGTTTCCGCGCCAACTCCGTGTCTGCGATCTGACGCCGAACGTAGATCATCAACGCGACGAAAAAGGCGAGGGCGATCACATCCATAGAGTAGAGAAACATCGATTGAAGCACTCCGGCCACACCGGTTACGAAGAAGAGCAAGAGGACGACATGCCCGACGAGATAGAAGATTGTCGCCTTGTGCAGGAGTCGATCGTCTTCAAAGTAGAACGCGGAGATAAAGTAGAAAAGAAAGAGGATGAGGGTAACAAAGAAGTCTATCCTCGGTATATCCACATAGACGAAGGTTATCAGAGCCAGAAGAATCGCTAAGAACCGGACCGTCGACTCCGGGAGAGTCTGCTCCCGGGCCTTGAACCGGTCCAAAAACTGCCGGGCACCTCCGACGCGGATCGAGTGAATCAAGAGAACGATTCCGAGGGCGCAAATTGAAACGCTAATAAACAACGGCATCAGCGCCGGAGACACGTACCAGACATTGGTCACCCCGCCGAAGGTGTCCCGCATCGGCATCTGCAGGGTCGCAGCCAACATCCAGAGACTGAATACGATAAGTATGATGCTGGTAACGAAGTCAGCTCGCCTGAGCTGCTCTTTTTCCATCATGATTGGACCACCCGACGGTTAAAATGACACCAGACGGCCACGGGGCCGTCTGGATTGTGAAGTAATGAGGTGAGTATAGCGCGTTACGGACGCGGTATACCAAGCTCTTCGGGGTTGACCTTTGCGGCCCCGAGATCCCAGAGGGTCCAGGCAAAGTTTCGCTCGAGGGCGTCGAAGGTTGCAGCGGCTTCCTCCCCGGTGGTTCCGGAAAGGACGTAGAAGTTCTCTTCACCGAACTCCTGCATGGCGTCGGAAGCCATGGCCTGGTCGAAGGCATCCCGGAGGACTGCCTTGCGCTCTTCGGGAACGTCTTGAGCTACTGCGAAGCCGATGGCCTGCTCGATCGGCAGGTACTCATCCAGGCCGTCGATGGAATCGAAGGCCGAAGGGATATTCTGGTCCTCGAACTGGAAGCTGTCGGGGATCAGCATCGCCAGAGGCTTTAGCTCGCCGCCGCGAAGCAGCTGAGCTTGCTCGGCAACGGAAGTGATGACAACCTGGACTTCGCCGGTCATGGCGGCGTTCTGGGCCGGAGCCGAGCCGTCGTAGGGAATGAAGTTAAGGTCGATGCCTGCGCCCTCTTCGAAAGCAAGAAGGTTCAGGTGATGGATGCTGCCTGCGGCACTGGCGCCGGCGGTGATTCCGCCGGGATCCGCCTTGGCGGCGTCAACAAGGTCGTCGATGGTCTCGTAGGGAAGGTCCGGATTTATCGAAACGACGTCGGGAGATCCACCGATGATAAAGAAGTCCCAGACGTCGACCCGCTCGTCCCAACCGCCCTGGACGCCGGCGGTGACGACCGATTCGGAAAGACCGCAGATCGTGTAGCCGTCGTGGGGACGGGAGTAGGCCTCGAGCATACCCACCGATCCGCCGACACCGCCCGTGACGTTCACGACGTTGATGTTGACGCCGAGAATCTCGGCCATCTCCGCCATAACGATGCGGTTCGAGACGTCAGTTCCGCCTCCGGCGGCCCAGACCAGCACGTTGGTAATGTCGCGGACGGGATACTCCTCTTCAGCGCCCGAGGCAAACAAAAGTCCTCCTCCGGCGATCAGCATCACGGCCACGATAAGCGAAAGTCGCTTCATACCATCCTCCTTATAAACTATATTGTATACAAAATATCGTACCATAGATTTCCAGCTTGTCAAGCAGGATTTTCGGAGTGCTCCCAGAATTGTGTTTCTTTCAGTCTCTCAAGGTCAGGGGCCTGAGGCGTGGCCGCCCTCGGCGCCCAGAGGCTACTTCTCGGGTGTCTCTTCTTCGAGAAGGTGGGACTTAAGAACGTCCCGCGACCGCAGGTGGTGCTCGGTCATCACTTTCTGGGCTTCCTGGGGGTTCCGGGCCCGAAGGGCGGCGATTAAGGCCCGGTGTTCGTCGATCGTCGCCGAGGGTGGGCGTACGAGCCCGAGCTGATTGCTCTTGATTATGACGCCGAAGAGCTCCGACATCTCGATGATCGCGCTATTGCAGGAGCACCGGACGATCAGATTGTGGAAGTGCTTGTCGTTAACGCTGTACCGCTCGTATTCCTCGTCGCTCAAAGGAAAATGGAAGTCGGCAAAACAGGAGGCAATCTCCTCCAACTGCTCCGATTGCGCCTCTTCGGCACAGAGTCGGGCCGCCATTCCCTCCAAGGCCGCCCGGGCGGCAAAGAGATCTACAAGCTCCTGGGTCGAAGGCGACCGGACGAAGTAGCCGCGACGGCTCTCCTGGACCACAAACTTCTCCCCGGCAAGGCGGCTCAGGGCGTCATTGATCGGGGTCTGGCTTACGCCGAGCATCGCTTCGAGCTCTCGCTTGTTGATCCGGCTTCCCGGCGGTAGCACGCCTTCGTCGATCATCTGTTTTATTTTGTCGTAGACGTGACTGGTGAGTATCCGGTTCTCAATCGATGCCAAGGTGCTTCTCGATTACCAGTCGACGCGATTCCGCGTTGTGACGCTCCATGGCTGCCTCGGCCTCCTTTGCGTCCTTCCTCTTGATCGCCTCGAGTATATCGAAGTGTTGTCGCGAGCTAATCCGAGGGTCCTTCGTCAGCCCTTCGAGGTTTGCAATCAATATGATATTGAAAGAGGAAATGATGTTGTACAGCAGTCGATTCCCACTCATCTCCATAATCTTCATGTGGAAGCGGTAATCGCCCTCCTTAATGCCCCCTTCGTCGTCGGTTTGGGCGAGGCGGTCGAAATTATGCGTGATCTCCACCAACTCTGCCGTATCCGACTCGGTGGCGTTCTGAGCCGCCTCGGCAGCCCCGAGCGGCTCCAATCGCAGGCGAATGTCGTAGATGTGGATGAACTCTTCGTGGGTCAACTGCCGGACAAAAGCGCCTCGACGCGGCTTCGTCTCGACCAACATCTCCTTTTCCAGCTTCGAAAGCGCGGAGAGCAGCGGCGTCCGGGATACCCCCAGACTCTCGGCCAACTCGTCTTGGAGAAGCTTCTCTCCCGAACGGAGATCTCCTTTGAGAATGCGCTCTTTGAGTACCCGGTAGACGCGCTGGGAAAGGTCTTCGTATTCGACCCGGTACGATGTCATGGTGACGACCTTACCGGGTTCCCTCTGTCCGGGGCAAGGCGTGACCGGAATCGGCGGCGGTCCCCAGGGGTGGAATCGAGAGCATGCGGCGCGCCTCTTCGGGCGTGGCGATCTCCCGGCCGCCCCGGCGCACCAGGTCGACCAGAGCCTCTACGAGGACGGCGTTTGTCGCCGCCGGCCGGCGATTGCCGAAATAGCCGCCGTCCTCGTAGCCGACTCGAAGCAGATCCGCCCCGAGGCCCAAGGCGGCGGAAACGAAGGTGAATGTTTCCATCCCCTCGTGGACGACTCCCCAGGGAGAGCCCTCGGGAATCATACCTACCAGGTACGGAAGGTGCCGGGGGTCCGCCTGGAGGGAGCTGTGGAAGCCGAGGGCAAAACCGAAGCGCAAGGGAGGCTCCAGGTCGCCGGATTCCAGGAGCTCCAACGCGGTCTCGATCATGCTCGGATTAAAGATTTCCAGTTCCGGGAAGGTGTTGGTCTCTTTCATCCTCCGGGCCCAATAGCGGATGTCCGGGAGGGTGTTGACGTAGACCGTTTCCCCGAAGTTCACCGATCCCATATTCAAGCTGGCCATTTCCACCCGAGGCTCCCGAAGGCAGACGCACCGCTCCTCCAGGGTGAGCGTCGAGAGCCCTCCCGTGGAGCCCTGGATAATGATGTCCGAGGAGCCGCGAATTCTGTCGACCGTCTCCCCGAAGACATCCACATCACCCACCTGCTTCCCCTGGTTGTCGCGCACGTGGAGATGCACCAGGGCTGCGCCGGCTTCGGCACACCGAAGGGTTTCTTCGGCGACCTCCCGGCTGGTTAGAGGGTTATGCGCCTCGGCAGGCAATCGATCCGCATGGTGCGCCACCGGCGCGACGGCGATTACGACCTTCCCGGGACTGCGGGGATCACTCATCGTCGACCACCTTCGTAACCCGGTCGATGTTCGGGTCGGTAAACCCGTCCAGCGCATCCCGGGCGACCGTCGAAAAGCTGAAGAGTACGCAGCCCCGGGGCCCCGCCTGGAACCAGTGCATGTCGCCGGGAGGGGCCGTGAGCTGCTGCCCCGGCTCCATTACGATCTCCTTCCGGCAGGTGTAGTAGTCATCCTTGCCTTCGGGGATGAATCCCGCAACGACGCCGTCGGCCGTCGCCATGGGCGCCGCGGGGCTGTCGGGGCGGACGTAGAAATAGAGGTCGCCCCAGACATGTCGAACCGTCTCTTCCTTCCCGGGATCGTCCCCCACCGGGGGATGCCAGTGCTCCGGCTCGGTTTGGTTGGGCAACAGGGCTAAGAGCTTTACGCTGATCCGCTCGGTTTGCACCATGGTCAGGATCTGGGCACCCTCGGATTCCAGGTTGCCCAATCCAAAGTCGACGACGTCGATCCGCCCGGCTTCTTCCGGTGTGACGTAGATTCCTGCCCTTTCGAAAAGCTCCCTCGCCCGTGCTCGTGCTTCCGCTTGCTGTTTTCTTGTAATCACTTGATCCCCGTCGGCTCCACCCGCTCAATTTTGTATACAAAATATTGTAACCCTTCGAAACGCCCCTGTAAAGATCACGTAGTGCTCCCGAAATTGTGCTTTTTGTGCGTACTCTGAGTATTGCGCCGGATCCGCCCTACCTATACTTCACGACAGTCATGCCCCGCACCCCGCGGTCCGAGTGCCGGACGGTTTCGCCGTCGATTATCGAGGCTCCCCTCGGCGAGGTCCACGCTCTCGGATGGGTAGCTCCTTACGCCGGCGAGGACTGGGTCTACCTGACGGCGATCGCTTCACACGCCGCGAGAATCGTTGTCGTTGAAGCGGCCGGCTCGTACGACCACTACTCACGCCACCGAGCTGCGATCTATGCGAGGGTGGAGACGCTTAGTTCCGGAGCACCGTAGCCGATCTCGGACGCTCCCGTCTGCAAAATCGTACTTCTTCTGAGCGAATCGCTTCGATTTGCAGCTTGTCCTTTACAGCAGTAAAATACTGTGTTACAAATATTGTATACAAAATCGAAGGGAGTGTACTTGTTCGGCGTCTCACCAGCATACTTCATTTCCCGCTATGGCAGCGATTTTACCCCCGACCAGATAGTTAGGGGTCTCGAGGCCCTTGTCGCTATGGGTTTCGATGCCTTTCAGCTGGAGGTCTTCTATCCGGAACGTCTCGATGAGTGGGAGCGCAGCGGGGCGGCCGTGGTAGGCAGAGGTGCCGAAAGCGCCGGACTCGTACCGAGCCAGTTTGTCGCGCATTTTCTGCTCCATTCTTTCGCCAACGACGCTGTGCTATCCGGCGGCGGTGGAGTGGAAGAGCTCCGAAGGGTTATCGGAACCCTGGAGCACTTTCCGGAATGCCGAACCGTTACCCTCCCGATCCCAGGAATCGAGGTAGCCGGATCGTCCTATTCCATCCTCTACGATGCCACGGTCAAGAAGCTCGAAACGATGCTCCGGATCGCCGAGGACGCGGAAGTGCGCCTGGCCCTTGAAATTTTGCCCTATGCCGTCATCGGCGGAAGCGAGGGCTTTCTCCGCCTCGTCGAGAGACTCAATAGCCCCTGGCTCGGGTACAACTTTGACACCGGTCATGCCTGGGCGATGAAGGAACGCATCGAGCTTCTTCCGGAGAAACTCGCCGGGCGCATCTTCGGGACCCACCTATGCGACAACGACGGTGGGATCAACAACTCCTGGACGCCGGGGGATGGGACCATAGACTGGACAATGGTTATGGCGGCCCTGTCGGCCGGCAGCTACCATGGGGCCTTCGACATAGAAATTCACTGTCCCGCGGACCAGGTGGAGGCTAGCTACCGGCGCGGTAGGGAGCACCTCCTGGCGCGAGGGGCGCAATCGTATCAATCAACGAGGAGTTAATCATGCCAAAGTACGGAATTATCACCAGCTTCTTGGGACAGACGAAGGACCGGTTCCACGTCTACAACAAGGCGATATCCTTGGAAGAAAAGTTCCAGATGGTCACGGAGATCCCGGGTTACACCGCCGTTGAAATCGTCTATCCCTACGAGGTCGGGACCGACGCCGAGGAAGTGAAGGCGCTTCTGAAGAAGTACAAGCTGGACCTCGCGGCTCTTAACGTGAACATAAAGGGCGAGCCGGAGTTCGTCAGCGGCGGCATCACCAGCCCCAAAAAAGAAGTCCGGGACAAGGCGGTCCAGTTTATCAAGAACGCGAAGGACTTCGCCAAAGCGATTGGAGCTCCTCACGTTACCTGCTGCCCCCTAGGAGACGGGTTCGAGTTTCCCTTTCAGGAGGACTACGCGGTGGGATGGAAACGCCTCTGCGACACCTTCGGGGAGGCGGGAGCCTATCAGCAAGACATGCCCCTCTTTATCGAGTACAAGCCGAAGGAGACCCGGCGCCACTGTTTCCTGCCACGAGCGGCGGATACGCTCCAACTGCTCAACGACATCAAGGTGCCGACCATGGGCGTCACGATGGACTACGGACATTCCATTTACGCCGGGGAGCACCCGGCCCAGACACTCTGCATGCTCGCCGACAGCGACTTCGACTACTACATCCACATAAACGACAACGACAAGAGCTGGGACTGGGACTACTTCTGCGGAAGCCACACCTTGCTCGACTACCTCGAGTTTCTCTTCTACGCCCGGCGCTTGAAGTACGACAAACACATGACCTCCGACACCCATCCGACCCGGTGGGACCTCAAGGGTATGTTCGAGATCAACACCCGTATAACCGAAAAGCTCTGGAAGCTCATCGAGACGGTCGGGGAGGCGGAGATACAGAAGTACATCGACGAGCCGGACTACATGAAGACGTGGCGCTTTGTCGAAGAGGAGCTACTCAGGTTGAAGTAGCCGGCATCGTGGGGCCGGTGGCGCCGGAGCTTCCGGTCCGCCCCTCTCCCTCTTCGAGCCACAACTCCCGGGCAAGCTCGTTGGTCGTCGCAATCTTGTCTCCCGGAGCAAAGGTGCCCTCTTCGATACGTTGGCGAAGTTGCTCTTGGATACGCTGGTGAAGGTACCGTTTAGCCATCGTTCTTCCCTATCGGCCTTTGAATTCGGGAGTGCGTTTTTCGAGGAAGGCCGCCACTCCCTCGCTCTGATCCTCCGATTCGACGCATTCTCTCAAGGCTCGTGCCTCGTTCTCTCCGGCCGTGGGATGGCCCGCCGAGGTCGAAGCCACCCCTGCGTTCATGAGGCGTTTCTCAAGGCGAATCGCTATGGGAGCGTTCCCGGCGATGACGGTGTTGTTGTTCGCAAGCGTAAGTAGTCGCCATTTTTGCGGATCTCCTTTCCCGGAGTGGTCCCCATCGCCCGATTCGGCCAGGTCTGGATAATGCTGCTGGTCTCGGTGGTCGTTCTTCGAAAGGGAATGCATACTGGGGATCCGGTTTGCCTAGGTCTATATACATGATTCATGTAGCTGTGGGCTTTCTGATCCTTACCTGTATCGAGCTGCTGTTAAGACCCAAACTCGAGAGCCTCACCGAGGCGGAATAGTGGGATAAAGCAACAACGGTAACT
>JBKHCS010000010.1:0-45759 GCA_046541715.1 Spirochaetaceae bacterium | reverse complement strand
ACCATTACACTGGCCGGCCTGTTGCTATGCTAAAGGAATACCGGACTCTTCTACATCTGGTCAAGCAGTACCGCGGACATTATTTCGCCGGTGTTCTCTGTCTTGTCGTGACCAGCGGCGGCCAGATACTCATTCCCCAGTTCGTCCGGCAGGGAATCGATATCGTAACCCAGACCGGCTTCTCCCTCTCGCAACTGGTTCGTCCCCTTTTGACGATGGTCGGCATCGCGGTCTTGATTTCGGTTGCCCGGTACGGCTGGCGTTACTTTATCCACGGCGCCTCCCGGCGGATCGAAGCCAAGCTACGGAGCCGGCTGTTCTCCCATCTTCTGACGCTCTCGGGAAGCTTCTACCGGGAACGGCAGTCCGGCGACTTGATGGCCCGGGCAACCAACGACATGCAGGCAATCCGGATGGCTTCCGGCATGGCCCTGGTGGCGGCGATCGACGGCGTATTCATGACCATCGCCATCCTCTGGATACTCTTTCAGCAGAACCCCCGGATCGCGGCCCTGACCATTCTTCCCCTGCCGCTGGTGACGCTGCTGATTCTCTCGGCAGGCCGTATCGTCTCCCGGCTCTTCAAGCAGGTGCAGGAGGGCTTTAGCGACTTGAGCGAGGAAGCCAGGGAGGCGATCGCCGGTGTCCGGGTCATCAAGGCCTTCGTAAAGGAGTCTTATTTCGTCCGCAAATTCGGGGAGACGAACCGGGAGTACCAGCGCCGGAACCTCGCCTACGTCCGCCTCTGGGGCCTCTTCTTCCCCCTGGTCATCTTTCTGTCGGGGCTTACCACCCTACTCTTACTTCGCTTCGGAGGTGCGGCCGTCGTTCGAGGCACCCTGACCCCGGGGGAGTTCGTCGCAACGATGAGCTACCTCGAAATGCTCATTTGGCCCATGCTCGGCGTCGGGTTTACGGTCAACATGATCGCCCGGGGAGCCGCGAGCCTCAAACGGATAAACGAAATCCTCGACGTCCAGCCGGAAATTATTCCGGTCGTCGACCCGCCGGTAGCCGTCGGCCGGACCCACTCGCATACCCTCGAGGCCCGAAACCTGACCTACCGCTACCCCGGCATGGAAGTCGACGCCCTCTCCGGCGTCTCCTTTCATCTGGAGCCGGGGAGAAGCCTCGGCATTCTCGGAACCACCGGGTCGGGCAAGTCGACCCTTTTGTGGCTCCTCCCTCGCCTCTTGGACCCCCCGGAAGGAACGCTGTTTCTCAACGGAAAGGACATCCGGACGCTGGACCTGGCGGAGCTCCGGTCGGTCTTCGGCATCGTGGCGCAAGAAACCTTTCTATTCTCGGCGACGATCAGCGAGAACATCGCCTACGCCGCCCCGAACGCGACGGAGGAGCGTATTCGGGAGATGGCGGAAATCTCGACGATTTCCCGGGACTTGGACCTCTTTCCCCAGGGCATAGACACGCAAGTTGGGGAACGGGGTGTAAGCCTTTCCGGGGGGCAGAAGCAGCGTATCGATATCTCCCGGGTCTTGGCGACGGATCCGGAGATTCTTCTCTTTGACGACGCCCTTTCGGCGGTGGACACCGAGTCGGAAGAGATCATCCTCCGGCGCCTCGAAGAACAGCGGAAGGACAAGACAAACATAGTCGTCAGCCACCGGGTCTCCACCCTCCAATTTGCCGACGAAATCCTCGTCCTCGATCAGGGCCATGTGATTCAACAGGGGTCCCCCGAATCCCTCGCGAAGGCGGAGGGGCTTTACCGGCGTATCGCCGCTCTTCAATCGATGGAACGGCGGGTCTCGTGAAATACTACAATCCTCACATCATGGGCCGCCTCCTCGGCTACTTAAAGCCCTACAAACCGGCCACTGTCGCGGCGATTCTCGGGCTCATAGGTGCCACGGTCTGCGAGTTGCTGCTGCCCGTCGTGATTCAACAGACCGTCGACCGATACATCGTCGCCGAGTATGTCGAGGTAGATGCGGCGACGGCGACAGAGCTTGCCGATCGGGACATTCCCACTCGACGCGTCGGAGAGACGACCTACGTACTCGAAAGCGCCGTCTCGACGGTGACCGCCGGAAACGTCTTCCGGCCGGCGGAGGACCAGCCGCGATACTACATGGCGTCCCAGGACGGCGAAGCCGTCGCCGTAACCAAGGATGCCTTTAACCAGCTCTCCCCGGAGGACCGGGGGAGCCTCCGGCGGGAAGACTTGGCGGGAATCAACCGGAATGCTCTGCGGTTTTTGGGCCTCCTCTTCGGAGTGTTGGTCTTTACCTTTGTCCAAATTTACCTCCTTGCCTATCTCGGCCAGCGGCTTATGAGGGATCTCCGGACCCAGCTGTTCACCCACACGATAAACCAGTCGATGTCCTACCTGAATCGGAATCCCGTCGGAAAGCTGGTAACCCGGTCCACCAACGACGTCGAAACCATCAACGAGCTCTTTACGAACGTAATCGGAAACCTCCTCAAGAATCTCGCGATCATGGTCGGGGTCGTCATTACCTTCTTTCTGATGAATCCCCGCCTCGGCGCCCTGGCGACGGCTACCCTTCCCCCTGTGCTGCTGGTGACGATTGTGTTCCGCCGCCGGGCCCGGGACGCCTTCCGAGCGGTCCGACACCGGGTCTCACGTCTTAACGCGTTCCTCGCGGAACACCTCGCGGGCATCGCGGTTGTGCAGATGTTCGTTCAAGAGAAGCGGACGAACCGGGAGTTCGAAGAGCAGAACGACGAGTTGATGAGGGCAAACCTCGGGGAGATGTACGTCTTTGCGACCTTCCGGCCCCTGATCGACCTCTTGAGCAGCGTTTCCATCGCCTTCGTGATCTACTACGGGGGCGCCTTCGTCCTCCGGGGGGTCGTTTCTCTCGGCGTACTGATCGCCTTCCTCAACCTGATACGCCGGTTCTACCGGCAGTTACTCGACATCTCCGAGCGTTTCGTCGTGCTTCAGAGCGCGATGGCCGGAAGCGAGCGGGTCTTCGCCCTCCTTGACGAGGAGGAGCGAATTCCGGATACCGGCGTCGAGAAACCGTCCGAGGAGGTAAAGGGAGAGATCCGTTTCGAGAACGTGAGCTTTGCGTACCGGGAGAACGAACCGGTGTTGAAGAGTTTCAACCTGACGGTCGCGCCGGGACAAAGGGTTGCCCTCGTCGGCTACACCGGCGCGGGAAAGACCACCATCGCCAACCTTCTGACCCGATTCTGGGACATTCAGGAAGGAAGTATTCTCCTCGATGGGAAGGACATCCGGTCGTTTCCATTGGGAGACTTGAGAAGGGCGGTTCAGCCGATCCAACAGGACGTATTTCTGTTCCGGGGTACCGTCGGAGACAACATCCGTCTCGGTGAGGACTTTGGCGACGAGGAAATCTGGCGTGCCCTCGAGGTTGTCCACGCCGACGGCTTTGTCCGGGACCTTCCGGCGGGTTTGGAGACCCACCTGGCCGAGGGGGCGCAGAACATCTCCGTCGGCCAACGACAGCTCTTGTCTTTCGCCCGGGCCGTCGCCCACGATCCGCCGATCATCATCCTCGACGAGGCGACCTCGAGCATCGACACCGAAACCGAGCAGCGAATCCAAGAAGCGTTAGAGGCGGTTCTCGAAGGCAGGACATCCCTGGTCATTGCCCACCGTCTTTCCACGATTCAACACGCCGACCGGATCGTCGTTCTCTCCCAGGGTCAGATCGTCGAGGAGGGAACACACCAGGCACTCTTGAAGAACGAAGGGCTCTACGCTCAACTCTACCGACTTCAGTACGCCGGTCCCTATTCGGAAACCTTCCAGCGGGACGACCCGCTGTCGTAGACGAAGCGCTCGGCGGGAATGGTTATGGTCCGCCCGTCTTCGGCGACCATCCGAATCTTCCGGGAAATCAGATTGACCTCGCAGACCCGGCATCCCGAGCCGTCGTACTCGATCCGAGCCCCCTCTCCGGGGACCTTTCCCTTTTCGTCGGCGTAGTAGTCATACTCGTAGGCGAGGCAGCAGAGAAGCCGACCACAGGGGCCGGAGATCTTCGTCGAGTTGAGCGAGAGGCTCTGCACCTTGGCCATCTTGATAGACACCGGCTTGAGCTTGTCGCTAATACCGTTGCAGCAAAGAACCCGACCACAGACCCCGAGCCCTCCGAGGACCCGAGCATCGTCCCGGACACCGATCTGCCGGAGCTCGATCCGCATCTTGAAGTGGCTCACAAGGTCCCGGACGAGCTCCCGGAAATCAACTCGGGAGTCGGCGGTAAAGAAAAAGAGAAGCTTCGGCTCTTCGAGAACGTAGTGGGCCGAGACGAGCTTCATCGGAAGATCGTGTTTCACGATGCGCTCGTGACAGGCGGCGAAGGCGGCGGGTTCCGCGGCCTCGTTGTCCGTGTAGCGCTTCATGTCCTTATCGTCGGCGACTCGGAAAATGGTTCCCCGCTCCTTCCAGACATCGACGTTATCCGGAAACACCGAACCGAGAACCCGCCCGAGATCGTTGCCGTAACGCGTCGAGGTGACGACGATGTCGCCGATGCGCAGTTCTTCCACCGATTCGGGATACGGACAGAGCTGCGACTCGCTCGAATGAATAACCTTGACCAGAACGTGCGAATCCTTCGAAACGGGTTGCGGCGGCAATGAGAAAGGGCATCTACTGCACCCGGCCTGCATATGTGTCATACGACTATTCCTTAGTGAGTAAGGTCAACCAAAAGTCCTTGAATTTCCTCGACACGCTCGAGGAGGGAGAATTGTGCATCCTGACTCTGCATCAATCCGTGCACCAGCCGTTCAAGGCGATCGTTGACTACCGTTATTATTGTATACCGTTTCCGCGTGGCGATCGAGCTACCGGATTCTTGTTCTCGGATCCCGAGTCCGTCACCTACCACCTGTCGGAGAAACCGCTGCACCGCCTCTCGGTACGCCTTGAGAGATTGCATGGTCCGGCGCTTGAGGAGCTCCTCCCCGCGTTGGTGAATCCCGTCCAGCATACTCTCGAGGCTCGACGTGTCAAGATCGGCGGCCCCGGCTGCGGCGCCGGAACCCGGGACCTCGGAAGAAGACTCGATCAGTTTATGAAACGATGGAGGAGAAGCTCCTGCCGAACGAGGCGCCTTGCCGCGGCTTCTGTCTCCGTAGAGAGGAGCGTTTCGACTACGTTCGATCCGCGCCATAGCGACCTCTCATTTAATGGCTTGCCGTTCCGCTGACCTCTTTGAGCTCGTTGGCGGTGTCGAGCCATTCCGGCGTCTCCGGTTTGTCGACTTCCAAGGTTCTCGCCTTGCTTTCGACACCACGAATGACGAAGGTTCCGTCGAGAATTACGCCGTCTTCCACGATGAGGCGGGGGGAGTAGATGTCTCCGATGATCAGTGCGGAGGAGAGGACGATGACCTTTTCGGTCGAATGAATGGTACCCCGAAGGATGCCGCCGATAACCACGGTGCCGGCCTGAATGGTGCAGTCGGCCCGACCGTTCCGACCGATAAGAACACGCCCGGCCGTCCGAATCGAGCCGGAGAAATCACCGTCGATTCGCAAGAGTCCCGCCAGCTCGAGATGTCCGCGGAAATGAGTCCCTTCTCCTACGATGGAGTTTACGAAGGCGTCATCGGTTGTTTCTGACATACGATTTCATTTTACCTATTTATTGCGTGGTGAGCCGGGACCAGCGGCGGAAATCATTCGATATCTTGAGGAACGCCGAGGGATCGACGACGTCGGTGCCCAGAACGATCTGAAAATCCAAATGTGGGCCCGTGGATATTCCCGTGTTTCCGAGGGTTCCTATACGCTGTCCCTGAACCACGTCTTCGCCTTCTGAGACGGTAATGCTCTGCAAGTGCGAATAGTGGGTCCGGAATCCATATTTGTGGCGGATCCACACATGGAGCCCGTACCCAGGATCGACTCCCAATTCGACGACTTTGCCGTTAGCAGCTGCCAACACGGGGACGCCGATTGAGTCGGCGATGTCGAAACCTTTATGGAGATACCACTGTCCGGTTACGGGATGGATGTTCGGCCCGAACTCCATGGTAACCCGCCCACGCCCCGCGGCGAGGGGCCAGAAGTTGGGGATGTCCCTCAGAAGGTCTTCTTGGGACTGCAGGACTTCCCGAATCTGGTTCAAAGGCTCGATCGAGGAACGCATGGTCTGGGAGAGAGCCCGAAGCTCCTGGATCTCCCGAAGCTCCCCGGGAGTAATCTCCTGCACATCGAGAAAGGCCGAGAGGTCTCCCCCGGAAGCGTCGTCGGTCACGGAGCCTTCGTTTCCGAGGCCGAGACTCTGAATGGTCCCCGTGAGCGTCTGGTCGAAGAGGTCCGCGACCTGAACCACCTCTTGAAGCTCGTCCAGGACGGTCTCGAGGCTGGCTTCCGTCTGCTCGAGACTCTCCGCCTGTACCGAAAGGAGGCGAGAGGAGCCGGAAAAGACGGTAGAGAGGTAGAAGAAACCCGAAACCAAGAGCACGAGGAGTATCCCGAAGGCGGCGATGGTAACCGCATTGATCTGGAAATTGATGACGCGTTTCTCGGTATGGGGTATAAACATTACCGTGAAGCGTTGCTTCCCGGCGGATACGATTCCGATGCCTACCCGTTTGAGATGAGACAGTATTTTGCGTGGAATTGACCTTGGACGGCCTACGCCTCCCCCTTCGGAAGCTTCCCGAACCGATGCCACTACGACAGACTCCTCTCCAATACTATCGGCAGGCGGAACAGTGCGTTTATACAAGTGGAAGATTAACACTTACGAAATTCTTTGTCAAACGGCTAACAATTGCATAAAGATGGGTCGCGTTGACTCGGGGCATCCCGTGTGCTATTGTTTAGCCAATAGTTCACCAGCAAGTCTGGACTCTTTTACATAAGCGGTAGATAGATGAAATTGTTCGATTCTCACGCTCATATTGGGCTGATTCATGAAGACCCAATTGAGCAGCTCATAGTAGTTCAAGAAGCCCGGCAAGCACACGTCGAGGGCATCATTAGTATTTGTAACAACCTCCGAGACTTCGAACAGGTCTACGAGAACCTCAAGACGGCTACCCATGTCTACCACTGCATCGGCGTATCTCCCTCGGAGGTAACCAACCCCGGGAAGGACTGGGCGATGACGATCGAAGAGGGCTCTAAACGGAGCCGGGTCGTCGCAGTCGGAGAGATCGGTCTGGACTACTATCGGAAGTTCGGAAACAAAGACGCCCAAATCGAGCTCTTTATCCGACAACTCGAGCTCGCGGACAAGCTCCGGCTGCCGGTGGTTATCCACAACCGGGACGCAGGACGGGATGTTCTCGAAATTCTCCGGGAGCGGGTCCCGGAGCGGGGAGGCGTCCTCCACTGCTACTCGGAGGACTGGAGCTACGCTCAAGAGGTTCTCGAATTGCCGATCTATATTTCCTTTGCCGGAAACGTAACCTATCGAAACGCGCGCAACCTCCACGAGACCGCGAAGAATATGCCTCTCGAGCGAATGCTTATAGAGTCGGAGAGCCCCTTTATGGTTCCGGCCGCTCACCGGGGCAAGCGGAACAAACCGGCTTATCTCGAAGAGACCGCTCGCTTTATTGCCGAGCTTCGGGAGGAGCCGCTGGAAGAGGTCACCGACACCATCTATCAGAACACCCTGACCTTTTTTGGGATAGAGGATCGTTGACTAAGCTTCGGCATTTCTGCGGAATCGCCGGAATCTACTCGAAACGGGAAACGAACGTCCCATACGACCTCTTCTTTCCGCTCTTTTCTCTGCAGCACCGAGGGCAGGAAGCGGCGGGCATCGCCTACCGGAAGGAAGGTCACACCGTCGTCTACAAAGACCTCGGCATGGTGTCAACGGTCCTCTCACGGTACCTCGATCAACCGAAACGTTCCCGGGTCGGTATCGGCCACGTCCGCTACTCGACCAAGGGTGGCAACCGGCTGGAGAACGTTCAACCGATTCACGTAACCTGTAACAAGGGTGAGATTGCCCTGGCCCACAACGGAAACATTTCTAATGTCGACGCCATCAAGCAGGAGCTCTTCGACGAGGGGTCGATCTTCCAGACGAGCTCCGACAGCGAGCTGATTCTCCATCTGATCTCCCGGTCCCGCCGCAAGACCTTTCACGACGCCTTGTTGGAGACCCTCGAGCGCATCGAAGGCGCCTTTAGCCTGGCAATGATCCACGACGACAGCCTCGTCGCGGTCCGGGATCCTAACGGGTTTCGGCCTCTGTACATCGGCGAGGCGGACGGCAAGGTTGTCGTCGCCTCCGAAACCTGTGCCCTCGATATTCTCGGTATCACGAACGTTCGGGAGGTGGAGCCCGGAGAGATTGTCTTTGTGAGCGAGAAGGGACTCCATAGCGAGAAGCTGGAGACGAAACGGCCCCTTCGGCAGTGCGTCTTCGAGCTTATCTACTTCGCCCGACCCGATTCTTCGGTCTTCGGAACCAACGTCCACACCGATCGGAAACGAATGGGAGCCGCCTTGGCCGACGAGGACTCTCAGGAGGCTGCGGCGTCCCCCGGCGGTCCCCGGCCGATCGGCGATATCGTCGTCCCGGTTCCGGACTCCGGGACCAGCGCCGCCCTCGGATACGCCGAGGCAGCCGCCCTGCCCTTCGATTTCGGCCTTACCCGAAACCACTATGCCGGGCGGTCATTCATTCTCCCGACGACCGGAGAACGGGAGCTGGCGGTCCGCATGAAGCTCCACCCCGTCCGGGAAGTAATCGGCGGCAAGCGGGTCATCCTCGTGGACGACAGCCTGGTCCGGGGGACGACCGCTCGGAACCTCGTGAAGCTTCTCAAAGACGCCGGGGCAAAGGAGGTCCACCTCCGCCTCTGCTCTCCGGAAATCAGGTGGCCCTGTTTCTTCGGCATCGACATACCCACCCGGCAGGAGCTTATTTCCAACCACCACGATCCCGAGGCCATCGCCTCCCTGATCGGAGCGGACTCGGTCCGATTTCTCTCGGTGCAGCACCTCCGCAAGACCCGGGACGATCCGGACCGTTTCTGTTACGCCTGTTTTACCGGGGACTATCCCCTCTCGGTTCCCCTGCCGGAATCGGAAAGAACGGGGTACCCCCGGGACACGGCTCAACAGGAGCTCCTTTAATGCCCGACGACAAAAGCCCCCGGAGCCCGGCGCAGGCCCCCCGAAGCTACGCCGAAGCGGGGGTCGATATCGATCGCGGAGAGGCGGTGCCCCGGATACTCTCGGCGATGGCTTCGAAGGCCGTTTCCCGGGAGATAGGCGGTTTTGCCGGTGGAGTTCCGATCGATCTTTCCGGGTATTCGGAGCCCCGTCTCCTTTCGACTACCGACGGGGTCGGGAGCAAGATCCTCCTCGCCCGGGATTTGGGAGACTATTCGACCATCGGGATAGACCTTGTCGCCATGTGCGTCAACGATCTGGCGGTCTGCGGCTGTTCCCCCTCCCTCTTTCTCGACTACATCGCGTGCAACCGAATCGACGAATCGGTGATCTCGGAAGTCCTCAGCGGTATCGCACAGGGCTGCGAAGCGGCAGACTGCGTCCTTGCCGGGGGCGAGACCGCAGAGCTGCCGGATCTCTACGCCCCGGGAGAAATCGATCTCGCCGGCTTTGCGGCGGGAATCGTCGAAGCCGGAAACCAGCTTCCCCGGCCCGACTCGATTCTCCCGGGTTCGGAGCTTCTCGGCCTTCCGTCGGTGGGAGTTCATTCGAACGGACTGACCCTTGCCCGGAAGGTAATCCCGGAAAACGAAGCGGCACTCCGAAGGGAGCTTCTGAAGCCGACCAGAGTATACGTACGGGAGCTTAAGTCGCTTCTCCCGGAAGGGGGCGTCGTTGCCGCGGCTCATATTACCGGCGGCGGCCTCGAGGGCAACCTCCGGCGGGTTATTCCGGAAGGGCTGACGTTCGAGCTGTCCTGGGATTGGCCGGTCCCTCCGATCTTCGAGGCGATTCAACGTTTCGGCTCGGTCGATGCAGACGAGATGCGCCGGGTTTTCAACATGGGTATCGGTGTGGTCCTGGTCGTACCGCCGGGGGATCCGGGCCGGGTGGAGGCCAGGTGCGCGTCCGAAACCGTCGACCTGTTTCGAATCGGAACCGTGACGGAGAGTTAAGGGTGGCGAATTACGCCGTATTCGCCTCAGGCCGGGGAACCAATTTCCGGAGTATCGAATCGGCGCTCCGGGACACCCGCCACTCCCTCGTCTGTCTGGTTACCGACCGGCCGGACTGCCCTGCCGCCGGATACGCCGCTTCTCGAGAAATCGACGTCGTTCCGTTGGAATACCGGGGTCGCGACAAAGGGGACCTCGAGAGGGAGCTCGTCGGCGTCTTAGATAAGAAGGCGGTGGAGCTCTGCGTTCTCGCAGGTTTTATGCGGCTCCTCTCTCCCGTAATGGTCGACGCGTTTCCGAAGCGGATCGTCAATATTCATCCCTCTCTCCTCCCGAAGTACCCCGGAGTAGGCGCCATTGAAAAGAGCTTTCAATCAGGGGATACTGTCGCAGGAATCACGATTCATTATGTGGACTACGGAATGGATACAGGAACAGTTATCGTGCAAAAAACCTTTAGCCGGGAATCCGGTGAAACCATAGAGTCCTTCGAGGCGCGGATTCATAGCCTGGAGCACCGGACATATCCCCAGGTCGTCGGCCGGCTTCTCGACGCGTGCGACGCCGCCCCGTCGGTAAGGACGTGCCGGTGAGGGTGCTGGTCCTCGGTCGAGGCGCCCGGGAACACGCCCTCGCCTGGAAGTTTTCGAGAAGCCGCAAGATCTCGGGGCTCTTCGTCGCCCCGGGTAACGCCGGAACCGACGAGATCGCGACGAATCTCTCGGGCGTCGGCGAGAATGATGTCGAGACGGTAATCGAACAGTGCCGGGAGCTGCAGATCAACCTGGTTTTCGTCGGGGGGGAGACCGCCCTCGCCGAAGGCATCGTAGACCGGTTGAAAGCCGAGGGAATACCGACGATAGGCCCGGGAAAGAAGAGCGCCCAGCTCGAGAGCAGCAAGGCGTTCTCGAAAGACTTTATGTCCCGTCACGCGATTCCAACGGCCGAGTACAAGACGTTCACCTACCTTCCGGCCTTCGAAGAGTACCTCGACGGCCTTCAAGGCAAAGTGGTTATCAAAAAGAGTGGCCTCGCCGGCGGAAAGGGCGTCCTCGAGTCGGAGGACCGGGAAGAGCTGCGAAGCTTCGGCGCGGCGGTCCTGGAGGACGATAGCCTGGTGGTGGAGGAGTTTCTCACCGGTTACGAGCTTTCGGTATTCGCCCTGACCGACGGAAAGGGGTACCTTCTCCTACCGCCCTGCGCGGACTACAAGAAGGCGGGAGCCGGGACTACCGGGCCTAATACCGGCGGAATGGGTGCGGTCTGTCCTGTCCCTTGGGTCGTCGAAGGCGACTGGAGCCGGCTCGTCGAAGAGGTGGTGGAACCCACGTTCCGCGGCATGGCAGCGGACGGTCTCGGTTACCGGGGCGTTCTCTACTTCGGTTTGATGATTACCCCGGAGGGCCCCAAGGTCCTCGAATACAACGTTCGTTTCGGAGACCCGGAGACCCAGGCTCTGATGCCCCTTATCCGGAACGATTTCGTCGACCTCTGCCGGAATATGCTGAAAGGAACGATACCCGATGTTGAGATACAGACCACCGGAGACGTCGCAGTCGGAGTCGTGGTAGCTTCCGACGGCTATCCGAACCAAGAATCGAAGCCGGCACGTGTCGAAGGGCTTCCGGAGTGGACCGATCGCCTCCACGTTTTCCACGCCGGAACCCGCCGGGAAGAGGGCGCGATTCTGACACCCTCCGGGCGATGCTTCACGGTCGTCGGAACCGCCCAGGACCTGCTTGCAGCCCGGAGCCTGGCGTACCAGGGCGCGCACGCGGTGTCCTTCGAAGGCGCCTGGTACCGCCCGGACATCGGCGCCCGGATATTCGGCTCCTAAAAGCCTACCGAGGCGGCCTGAGCCGGGGCCGCTCTAGAGTGTTCCCCGGGGCGTCGGCGCTCCGAGGTGTCTCCGGAGCTCGTAGACCAGGATTCCTGCGGCCACCGACACGTTGAGAGAGTCCACCTGACCCCATGTCGGAATCGCTATAAGATCGTCGCACCGGTCGCGGACGAGACGGTGCAGACCTTTTCCTTCGCTTCCCATAACCAGAATTGCCGGCCCGGCAAACCGAAGCCGTTCCGGGATTGTTCCCCGAGCGTCGGCGCCGTATATCCAGAAGCCGTGTTCTTTGGCCCGGCGAATCGCTTCGGCCACACCGGCGAGCTGAACCGTCTCCACGTGGAACACCGCACCGGAGGAGGTCTTGGCGACCGTTTCGTTGATACTTCCGGATCGGCGGCCTGGAAGCCCCACAGCCTCGGCGCCGAATTGGTCCGCAACCCTGTAGATCGCCCCAATGTTGTGCGGGTCGGTCACGCCGTCGAGAAAGATCGTCAGGGACGAAGGGTCTCGCTTCCGTTCGAGGAACTCCCCCAAGGAGAGAAGGTCCGGAGAGAGCGTACCTCGCCGGTCCGGGGAGCCGGAGACAAGGAATACGATCGGCTGGCTTTGGGGAGCCCCGTACCGGGCGACCTCCTTCGCCTCGACACGCCGAATCTTTACGCCACGGCGTTCGGCCTCTGCGACCAACTCAAGAACGCGTTTGTTCCCCCCGGCGAAGAGTAGGGTGCCCTGAGGGCTTCCCCGGCGAAAGAGCTCGGCGACCGCATTTACCCCGAGAACGGGACTACTCCGTGACATATTCCTTGATGACATCCGGCATGCCGTCGAAGTCGGTGTCCCGTTCGTAGCGCTCGACGTAGACACCCCGATCGAGAAACACCCAAAGGTCTATCTTTCCGTCGAAGTTGGTATCTACCTCTTGGCGAACGAGCACGTCGTTCTCGTAAAAGTAGAAGTCGTCCATCATCCCGTCGTAGTTGAAGTCTACCGCCTCTCGATCCTTTTGAAGCTCTTCGGTCAGCCGCAGAGCGTAGTCGATCCGGCCGTCTTCGTCACGGTCCGAGGTAATCCAGGTATCGTCGTACTTGCTCACATCGAAGTACTGGTCTGGCTCGGTCTCTCGGGGGTACTCGGCGTCCCCCGTGGAGATGGCGAGTACCACCATCGGCAGGAGAACCAGAAACGGGAGAATTATCCATTTCATTTAAAACCTCGTTTGAACCTAGATACCGCGATGCCGGAGAAACGACAAGACGACTCGGTACGATTATCGAAGTTTCAGAAGGGCTTGCTTAGAGGAAATCGCAACTCGGCGGAATAGGAGGCGCCGGTTCGTCGCGCGAAGAGAGAGCCGCCGTAGGTTCGAGCAAGGCCCCGGACGATACGAAGGCCCCTTCCCCATCCCGGCTGCCCGGGAGATTTCCCCTCGGGAAGCGTGCTCCCCGGCGCTTCGACCGTATTGGTGACCCGCAGGAGCGCATCGCCCCCAGGGGCTGTGGTCGACCACGTCAGAAATACCCGGCCCGCCCCGGTCCCTGACGGAATGGCAGTCCTCGTGTGCCCAGCGTGCGTCAAGGCGTTACGGAGGAGAATAAGGAGACAGTGCAGCACGACCGCCGGTGGAGCGGCGATAACCATATCCGCCTCCATCCGAATCTCCAGCTTGTGTCCGGATTGGCGAAACACGGGGCCCGCCAGCCGGAGGATCGCCTCGACATCCCCGGGGACCCGGGTTTCCGGAACCGCAGTTTCCCGGCCGAAGAGGGCATCCAAGCCGCCCAAAGACGCGGCCGAGAGGCGAACCTCGCTACCGATAAGACCCAGGGGATCGTTCCCCCCCTCCGCGACCTCTAAGCCGTCGCTGCGACGCGCGCCGAAATCGCTGAGGAGCTGCAACCGTCCGAGGAGCGTCCGGTACTCGTGGAGGACACCGAGGGCCAGAAAGCCGGAGAACGCGGCGGCCTCGGGCCGAGAGGCTTCCCGGGTCCCTATCCACAGTAGAACAACGCCGAGGGTTATCACCGATACGACGAAGGGGGTACTCCTGAATCCCCGGCGATAGAGAAAAAGCTCCGACAGCAGTAACAGAACAGCCAAGAACGGGAGGACCTCCCGGGTTCGTATCCGTCCGGGCCCGCGATAAGCGCTCCGACATAGCAGGATATTGAGGGTCGCCGGCACGACGAGAAGTGACTCCCAGAGAAGCAGACCGAGGGGCTGGTTGCCCGAGAGGGTGGCGGCGGAAAAACCGAGGGCAACCGCAAAGAAGGACAGCAAGGCAAGGTGGAGGGGATGAAACCGGCCGAATGCCATAAAGAAAAGCCCCCCGGCGACCATACTCGAAGCGACGGCGCCGCCGAAGGACACGTCGACAAACCAAGGAAGAGCCGCGAAGCCGCAGAGGATACTCAGCTCGGAGAGACTCCGGAGCAGTCTGAGAGTGTGTCGATTAGCAATGCGGAACCCGGTGTAAAGACCGCAGATGAATGTCGTCAGCGCTTCCGCAACGAGGCCGATGGCCGGAAGCATGTGCGTAAGCCCTTACCGCAACTCCGCGAGGGGCACCGGTTTCGGGCTATTGTCCTCCCCTTCAACTTCTGCAAGCTCCTTAAGGAGCGACTTGGCGCGCCCGGAAAGATTCCCCGGAACGGTCACCAAAATCTTTATATACATGTCTCCCCGTCGATCCGGGTTGTGGAGATTGGGTATTCCCTCACCTTTGAGGCGAAAAACCCGGTCGTTCTGGGTTCCCGGTGGAATCTTGACCTTTGCCTGCTTCCCGGCAAGGGTTGGAACCATAATCTCCCCGCCGAGGGCAGCCTGGGTGATGCTAATCGGAATAACGCAGTAGACGTCGCTTCCGTGGCGCTCGAAGTACTCGTGGGGTTTGACGTGGACGACGACGAAGAGGTCTCCCGAAGGCCCTCCGCTGGGACCGGCGTCACCCTCCCCTTTGAGGGCGATCCGCTTCCCCGACTCCATCCCCGGGGGAATCGTCACTTTGATTCGACGCTCTTTCTCCCGGGTTCCGGTACCCTGGCATTTCTTGCAGGGATCGTCGAGAACGTAACCGACCCCCCCGCAGGTGGGACAGGTACTGGCGATGGAAAAGAAACCGGAACTCCGGCGTACCTGACCGACGCCGCCGCAACTCGGGCAGGTCTTCTTGCCCGTCCCCGGCTCTGCGCCGGTCCCCTTGCAGTGCTCGCAGCTACTGCTCCTTCGGAAGGCAATTTCACGCTGGGTTCCAAAGGCGGCCTCTTCGAAGGTAACCTCGATATCGTATCGGAGGTCCGCCCCTCGCTGGACGCTCCCCCGGCCGGACCGGCGCCGGCCACCGCCGCCGCCGAAAATGCTCTCAAAGATACCCGAGAAGTCGCCAAAAATGTCTTCGAAGTCGCGGAAGGCGTGGGAGAAGTCCTGGAAACCGCCGCTCCCTTGCATTCCTTCGAGGCCGGCGAATCCGAACTGGTCGTAGGCTTGACGCTTTTTCTCGTCGGCGAGGACTTCGTAGGCCTCGGTAGCCTCCTTGAAGCGCTCTTCCGCCGCCTTGTCACCCGGGTTCTTGTCCGGATGGTTCGCGACGGCGATACGGCGGTAGGCTTTCTTTATGTCGTCCTTCGGTGCGCCTTTGGATACCCCGAGGACTTCGTAGTAGTCCCGCTTAGCCATCTCCGAAGCCGCGACCGCTACTCATTCTTCTCTTCTTCATCGACTACTTCGTAGTCGACGTCTTCCACGTTGTCCCCTGAGGCACCGGTGGTCTCGTCGCCGGAGCCGTTCGAGCCGCCGGATTCCTGCTGCGCCGACGCTGCCTGCTCTCCGGCTTGCTTGTAAACCTCTTCGGCGAGCTTGTACGAAGCCTGCTTGAGCTCCTCGGACTTAGCCTTGATCTGCTCGGCATCCTCCCCCTCGAGAGCGGATCGGAGGTCGGCGATGGCGCTGTTGATGCGTTCCTTGTCGGCGTCCGAGATCTTGTCCCCGAACTCTCCGAGGGACTTCTCAGTCGAATAGATCATCGAATCGGCTTCGTTCCGGGCTTCGGCAAGATCCCGCGCTTTCTTGTCCTCTTCGGCGTGGCTTTCGGCTTCCCGGACCATCTTGTCGATTTCCTGTTCTGAGAGACCCGACGAGGATTCGATCCGGATCTTCTGCTCCTTTCCGGTACCGAGATCCTTGGCCGACACGTGAACGATACCGTTGGCGTCTATGTCGAAGGAAACCTCGATCTGAGGAACCCCCCGGGGAGCCGGGGGAATACCGACAAGGTCGAAACGACCGAGGGTCCGGTTCTGGGCCGCCATCTCCCGTTCGCCCTGGAGGACGTGGATGCTTACCGCGGTCTGGTTGTCCGCGGCGGTCGAGAAGATCTGGCTTTTCCGCGTCGGAATAGTCGTGTTCCGGTCGATGAGCTTCGTGAATACCCCACCGAGGGTCTCGATGCCGAGAGAGAGGGGGGTGACGTCGAGAAGGAGCACGTCCTTGACGTCTCCGCCGAGAATACCGCCCTGGATTGCAGCCCCGACCGCGACGACCTCGTCCGGGTTGACGCCCTTATGGGGATCACGCTGAAACAGCTCTTTTACGAGGGCTTGAACCGCCGGGATCCGGGTGGAACCACCGACCAGAATAACCTCGTCGATGCCGTCGGGACCGACGCCGGCATCCTTGAGCGCCTGTTGGCAGGGTGCCTTGGTCTTTTCGATAAGGTCCGAGACCATCTGCTCGAACTTCGACCGGGAGAGGGAATACTGTAGATGCTTCGGTCCGGAGGCGTCGGCGGTAATAAAGGGAAGGTTTATCTCCGTCGTCTGCGTGCTCGAAAGCTCCTTCTTGGCCTTCTCGGACGCCTCTTTGAGGCGCTGAAGGGCCATTCGGTCCTGCGCCAAGTCGATGCCGTAATCGTTCTTGAAGTTAGCCACCAGCCAGTCGATAATCCGTTGGTCTAAATTGTCGCCCCCGAGGTGGGTATCGCCGTTGGTCGACTTGACTTCGAACACTCCGTCACCGAGCTCGAGGATAGAGATGTCGAAGGTGCCTCCACCGAGGTCGTAGACGGCGATGCGCTCCTCCTTCTTATCCTTCCCGAAGCCATACGCGAGGGAGGCGGCGGTCGGCTCGTTGACGATGCGCTTTACCTCGAGCCCTGCTATCTTGCCCGCATCCTTGGTGGCCTGCCGTTGAGAATCGTTGAAGTACGCGGGAACGGTTATGACCGCTTCGGTCACTTTCTCTCCGAGGTAGTCCTCCGCCGTCTCCTTCATCTTCTGCAAGATGGCCGCGGAGATCTCCGGCGGCGAGTATTGCTTTCCCGATACGTCGACCCGGGCACCACCCGAGGCGTCCTGGACAATGTGGTAGGGAACCATGGAGATCTCTTCGCTTACTTCCTCGAAGCGGCGCCCCATGAAGCGTTTTATGGAGAAGATGGTGTTCTCGGGGTTGGTTACCATCTGGTTCTTTGCCGGCTGTCCGACAAGGCGCTCGCCCTTGGCGGTATACGCCACCATCGAAGGAGTCGTCCGCTGTCCCTCGGCGTTCTGAATAACTATGGGCTCGCCACCTTCCATGACGGCAACACAGGAATTCGTCGTTCCTAAGTCAATCCCGATAATCCGTCCCATCTATCTGCTCCTCTTGCTTTTCATCGCTACGCGTTCGTTTCTGCGGGCAACGCTACCTTGACCTTTGCAGACCGGAGAACCCGGTCCCTCAGGAGGTAGCCCTTCTGATAATCCTCGACAACCGTGGGGGTGGATCCCGGCTCGCCCTCCTGGGAGGTTACGGCCTCGTGCCGTTGGGGATCAAACTCCTGCCCCTCGGAGTCGAAACGGGTAAGACCCCATTTCCGCTCCAACATGGAGGTAAACTGCTTTTCAATGAGGGCGACGCCCTCCAAAAAGGCGTCGAAGTCTTTGGATTCCTCGGCGGACTTAATGGCCCGCTCAAAATCATCGATGATCGGCAACAGATCTTCGAGAAGCTCCCGGTTTGCAAAGGCGATCGCCTCTTCTTTTTCCCGGTTTATCCGCTTTCGGAAGTTCTCGAAGTCCGCGGACTTTCGAAGAAACTGATCCTTTAGCTCGCTATTCTCCTGTTCAAGCTCGGAAAGTCGCTTCGTAAGAATCTGTATAGGGTCTCCGCCGTCTTCCTCTTCCCCCTCGGCACCGTCTCCCGGTGCTTCTTGGGAATCCGTGATTGGGGACGTGCCCGGCCCGTCGGCGGGCCCTTTCGACGCTTCTTCTCCGGCCTGTTGCCCGGCCGGCTCGTCGGTTCCCTGCTCGGGTGCAGTCGGATCTTGAGCTCGCTTGGCTGCGTCCTCAGGTCTTTCGGTCATAGCTTCCCCTGTGAGTGAATCTGGCGCTAAAGTACTGCCGCCACCACTGGGGAGTCAACCGAACAAAAGCTCTACCGCTTGGTCGCCAGCTCGAGAATCAGCTCAACCTCTCCCCGGCTGACCTTTGTCGCTCGAGCGATCTCCTCGACCTTCCAGCCCTGGTGAGCAAGCTTGATGACCGTATCCCGGGCCGACAGGGAGGGTGCGGTCTTTCCGTCGGCTGTCTTTTTCCCTTCTCCCTTTACGAGGGAAGCAAGAAGCTTCACCTTGTCCTGGGCGTCCCGTCCGACCTCCTCAAGGCGCGTTTCGGTTCGGGCAAGCCACTCTCGGGCGCTGTTGAGATCGGCCATCCGCCCTTCGATATCGTCCAGGGTGGCCTCGAGGGTCCGGAGCTGCTTGACCGCCGTATCGACATCCTTACGGCCCGTCCACAGCTCCCTGACCCGTCCCGAGAGCTCCTCGACCCGGCCCGGAAGCTCCTTTATATCGGTCTCGATTCCCAGGAGTCGATTCTCGAGCTTCCCGAGCATATCGAAATTCTTGTCGACCCCTTCGGTGGTTACATCGATGATGTTCCGCTTCTTCTCGAGTCGAGTCATCCGCTCGTCGATCGACTTATCGAGCTCCTCGAGGGACCGAAGGCGCGCCTGAACGGCCTGGAGCTCGTCGTCCGACGATGTTATCTGGTCCAGCTTGATCTCGACGGCCTGTGACATGCTCATCAGCTTCTTGAAGTCGTCCTCGAGGCTGTCGACCCGCCGCTTCTCCCCGAGAAAACGCTCGACGCGTTCGTTCACCTCCCCGGAAAGCTTCCGGATTCGTCCCATTTGAACCTCGATCTCCCGGATTTCCTCCCGCTGGGCATCCACCTTGGAAAGATCCGTCTTGAGCTCTTGGATACTCTCTTGGAGGGCGAGTTTGAGAGCATCGGCTCGGTCGAAGACCTTGGTCTGTTCCACGAAGGCCTTCTGCCGCTTGTCGATTTCCGCGAGGTTGACCGCGAGAAGCTTCGCCTCGTCGTCGATCTTGCCGAAGAGCTTCTGCTGGGTGTTTGCAACCTGCTCCCGGAGGTCCGCGGCAAAGGAACGGAAGTCCCGCATCCGTGTGTCCGCTTCGACGCCGAGCTCCTGGTTGCGGGCCTCCACCGAGGTTCGCATCTCCTCGAATCGCTCTTTAAACTCGTCGAGGGCTTCCTTGGTCCGGCTCTTGAGGGCCGACTCCAATTCCGCGATCCGGTCCCCGGTCTCGTTCATCCGCTTGAGGGTTTCGGCATGCCAGATAGACATTTCCGACCGCGACCCTTCGAGGTCCTGCGCCAACTGCTGTTTGCTACTCTCGAAGCGCTGCTGAAAGTCCGCCAGGTCCTTTTCTACGTGGCGCCGGTGGGTCTCTATCTCTTCCCGGACCGAGGAGGATAGCTTTCCGATCTCGGTGGAAAGCGCCTTCTCCGCTTCGCTCTCGATGCTCTCGAGGCGCTCTTCGGCCGTCTCCTTGAACCGCTCGACCGTCGATTCCGTCTCTCCCATCTTTGCCGAGAGCCCGCTCCGGAAGTCGTCGAGCTGGGTATCGATCTTTTCGATGCCCCCGTAGAAGCGCTCCTGAAGCTCCGAGAGGCTCCGCTTAAAGTCGTCGGCGCTCCGGGCTTCGCTCTCCCGGAGGAGCTCCCACTGTGCGTTCCGAGACTCGTCGAGACGTTTCTCGAAAACCGTCTGCCAGTCGGTAAGCTGGGTTCCGAGACCCGCCTCTCGCTCCCGGAGGTCGGTAAAGAAGGCGTCCTCGAGGAGCTGGAGCTTCTCCGATACGTTCTCGTAGGCCTGCTGCTTCAGCTTGTCGAGCCCACCTTCGACCTCTTCCATCCCCCGATGGAGCGCACTCATCTCTTCCTGGGCCCGGCGGCCGTCTTCGGCCCGTTGCTCCGCGAGCTCCCGGGAGAAGGTTTCGAACTCCTGACGCATCCGGGTAGAGACCTGATTGATGGACTCTCTCAGGGAGGTTTCGAGCTCGTCGATGTCGCTTCCGACCGAATCCAGCTTGGCGAGGCGGTACCCGACGGCCTCTTCGTACTGCTTTATCCGGGCCTCGACCGTTTCCAAGACCGAATGCTCGAGCCCCCTAATCTGCCGGTCGAGGGACTCGGAGAGCTGCTTCTTGTTGTCGTCGATCTTCTGATCCAGACGCGCCTCTTCCCCCTCGAGGGCCTCCGCCTTCTCGTTGACCTCTCCGAGGCGCTCGGAAAGCTTCGACGAGGCCGTCTCGATATGCTTCGAAAGCTCGTCGGCCCGGACACGGAGCTGGTTGTTCGCCTCCCGAATCTGGGCGGTGCACTCTTTCTGGTAGGTTTCTATCGCACCCGTGAGCTCCAGCCGGATTCCCGACGATTGGTTCTCGATGCGCTCCTTCAAGGAACGGAAGGTCGTGTCCTGAAGGGACGACGCGTCCTCGGCTACCTTCCGTATCCGCCCCTGGTAGTCCGCCTCGATCCGAGCGAAACTCTCTTCGTAGGCGGCAACCGAGGCTTCCATCTTGTCGAGCTGCCCCCGGCCGGTTTCGATAATGTCCGCTTGCAGCTCCCGGAGGCCCTTCTCGGTCTCCTCTCCGATCCGACGGTTGGCCGCTTCGAGATCGTCGAAGCGTTCGTCGAGGCTTCCGGCTTGCCGGCCGAGGGCCTCGAGGGTGTCGGCGAGCTCCCGGCTCCGAGCGTCGGCGTAGCGCACGGCGTTATCGACGGCACCCTGGAGGGATTCGTCGTTCCGCTTGGCGAAGTCGGCGGTTATCTCGGGAATGCGGATCTCGAGCGCCTTGAGCTTCTCTTGAGAGATCTTGAGACGATTGCCGACGGAGTCGATGTACTCGCTCTCCGACTGCACCCGGGCGAGATTTTCCTCGGCCCGCTCTGTCATCTTGAGGAGCTCGTCCAAGGCGGTATCGTAGTCACCGATACGGGTGCCGATCCGCTCGATCTGTTCCGCCCGTTTGCTCAAGCCGTCCTCGAGCTCCTTGATGCGGTCGAGAACGGTTCGAGCGGCCTTTTGGTGGACCTCGAGCTCGATGCCCATGTCCCGAATGGCCGTAGCCTTCTCCTGGACGAGGTCATCGAGGTCTCCCACGACACGCTCGGCGTACCGCTTGACCTTGTCGAGAGACCGGTTGTTCCTGTCCAGCTGTCTGTACACCGCGAGAATGATCAGTACTATAAGTAGTACGATGACATTTCCAGGTGAGAATAAACCCATGAGCCCCCTCCCAGTAGGCAGTATGTCACCATCCAGTATACACCAGATCGCTAAAACATGCCCACGGGTTTACGAGGTCCGGCCTAAAATCCACTCAGAAAGGTCGGAAAAGCGCCGGAACGTCAGGTCCGCGATGCTATTCTCCACCGGGCGGGGGCTTATGTGCGCGGTCTTCATCCCCACTCCGGCGGCTCCGACGATGTCGTAGGCGTAACTGTTACCCACGTAGAGGATCTCTTCCGGAGGAAGCCCGAGAGCGGCGCTAAGGGAGAGAAAGGGCTCGGGATTCGGCTTCAGCGCCCCGGTGGCCTCCGTCGGGACCACGGCGTCCCAGTGCTCTTCGAGGCCGAGAACCTTGAGCTTTCGCTCCAGCGGAAAGTCCGAGGAAACGGCAACCTTCAGCCCCGCGTCCTTGAGCTCTCGAATGGTTCTCCGGACACCCCGCCGAAGGGGGACGAGGTTGAGAATGTGCTCCCAGGTCCGGTAGATCCGCCGCTCGATGGTCTGCCGGGCCTCCTCAGCCGTTTTGCCGAGGGCTTCGGCGAGCATTTCCGCCTGGACCCGGTAGTAATCTTCCACGGCGCCCCTTTTCCGGAGGGCGATCCGGACGTCGCGAAAAGCGCGCAAGAGCCGCGGCCGGGTAAGAACCAAGGGAATCGACAAAATGTACATCGGACGGTTGGCGTAGAGTGTCCCGTCTACGTCGAAGGCTACGCCCCGGATCGCCATTACCCGACGTCCTCCCGGCGTACGATCAGGGTGAATACCGCGGATTGGGTCCCGGCCCCCGGAGCGAAGCGCCAAGAGGCAATCGCCCGGCGGAGCTTTTCGTTTGCCTGAGTGTAGAGAGAGCGCTGTTGAAAGATGATGGACCCGGGCACCACACCACCCCGCTCGTCTACCTCGAAGATGACGACGAAGCGGGTTTCTGCCGGCACCTGGTTTTGGAAGTCCGCCGCCGTCAGCTCCGGCAGGGGCCCGGCACCGCCCCGGTCTCCCCCCTCCCAAGCAAGCCGAGGGTCCCCCTGGACGCCGTCGGCCGATTCGGACGCGGGGCCTTCGGTTCCCGCGCCGGGGCCGGGGGTCTCGCCCGGCGTAGTGCCGGGGTCTGACTCGGCCGCCCGGCGATTGAGCCCGGCGATGGCATCGCTCAAGAGGCTCTCGAACTCGGGATTTGTATCGATGCGCTCGGCGACGCTGGTCGCCTCGGAGACGCTCATCTGGTCGGCGGAAACTCCGGCCTGGGACAAAACCGTGCCGGCCCAATCCGGGAGGGTCACGTCCTGGGCGAGACTATCCTCGTCCGGCCGGAGAACGTCTTCGGATTCCGGGCGGCTCCGGGGCGCCGTCGGCTCTTCGCCCCGCATTAGCTCCTCGACGCTGAAATCTCGGGGTGGACTATCGGCCAAGGGATCCTGTCCAACCGACGGCGCCCGACTGTCGGCCGCCTCGGGAGCCGAGGTCCCCGGGGCCGGGGCTTGGGGGGCAGGTGTCGGCGCGGGAGTCTCGGGTTCGGGATCCGGTGTCGGCTCCGGGGGCACCGTTTCGGGCTCCGGCGCCTCCGGCTCGGGAAGCGGGGCCGGCTCCGGGACGTTAAGCTCCACCCGGAGCGGCGGAAGGTGGTCCGGGAGGGGGGGTGCGGAGGCAAAGACCCCGGAGAGAACTGCTATTGCTACATGGACGATTACCGAGAAGCCGACGGCGATCGATAACCTGTCCCGTTCTTGGCGTATCATTCCGAGGGTAGCGTCCTTAGGTTAACCGCCCGGTAGCCCCGGGAACGGAGATTGTCGAGAACCGAAACCAGCACCTCGTACGAGACGTCCCTGCTCCCCTCGAGAACGACGCTGCGGACGGCCGCCGCCTCCTCCTCGGTAGGCGTAAGTTCGTCGAGGACACCGCCGAGGCCCTCCAGGTCCGTCCGGCTCCGGTTTACGTAGACTTCCTCCGGGGAGACCACCGTAACGACCAGGCGGTCCATCACCACCGGCTCCGAGGAGGTGGACGTCGGGAGGTCGAGGGCAATTCCGGGGGTCATGATGAAGGTGCTCGAGACCATAAAGAAGATGACGAGCTGGAACACGACGTCGATCATCGGAACCAGATCGACGACAACCGTAGGCTTGAGCCGTCTATTGAACCGCACGACGGTCTCCCTTGATCAGGAGCACCAGCTCGGTAACCCGGTTTTCGACCCGGATTATCATGTGGTTTACCCGGCTGACCAGATAGTTGTAGAAGATGATGCTCGGAATCGCGACCACGAGGCCCGCAGCGGTGGTCAGAAGAGCTTCGGAAATGCCCTGGGCGAGGAGCGCCGGGTTCCCACCGGCGGCTTCGAACTCGCCGAGGACGCCGAAGGCGCGGATGTTTCCCGTGACGGTACCGAGGAGCCCCAAGAGTGGGGCAATGTGGGCGATGGTCCCGAGAAACGAGAGGTAGCGCTCGAGTCGGGGTATCTCCATATTGGCCGCGTCGGTAATCGCGTCCTTTATCGACTCCTGGGAGTAGTGGCGGTGCTCGATGGCCACCTTCATCAGATTGGCAAAGGGAGTCGGGTTCGCCTCGCAAATAGAGAGCGCTTCGTCGAAATGGCCCTTTTCCAAGGTGCTCTTGAGACGAGCAAGAAGCAGGCCTTCGTCTCCCTTGATCTTTTGAAGATAGAGAAGCCGTTCGACGGCGATAGCGACGGCGATGATCGAGAGTCCGAGAATGGCATACATGAGCAGTCCGCCACGGTCTAGCAGCGCAAGCATAGATAAACTCCTTACAGATTGATACGCGTGAGTACGGCGAAGAGAAAGCCGGGATCGATAAAGGGAAGATCCGGAGTCACTTCTTTGCCGAGAGAGGGACGTCCGTCGTCCAGGAAGACCGAGAAGATGTCCCGTACCTCGACCGATATTTCGATGGAATCCGTCGCCGAAATGTGTCCCGCGAGGGTCAACTCCGGGGCGACGAGGGTGTCATAGACCTCGGCGGTAAAGATTGCATCTCCCCGGAGCGTTTCCGTCCGGTTCGAAACGCCCACGTCTGCACCGAGAGTCTGAGGCGCCTCGAGACTACTCCGATCGCCCAGAAGCGCCTCCCAGGAAAAGCGGCTTCGCCACCAGGATCCCTCCAACAGCAGCGAAGCCCTTGGAATGAGCCTCCGGAGAGTCACGGTATCGAAGTCGTACACGCTCCCCGTGGGGTCGTAACGGTCGACATCGACGGCGTCGTAACGCTCTTCCACGTCGGCTCCGGCTTCCAGCGTAGCCCGCTGATCGACGATGTTCAGGCTTACCGAGCCTCCGAGGACCCAGGCATCCTGCCTCAAGAGGAGGTCCCCGTCCTCGTCGGTCAACGATAGAAAGGGCAACCGTCGCCAGGCGTCCGCATAGGAACGCTCCGTCGATTCGTAGCCGCCGCCGATCTCGAGGGAAAGAGAGTCGGTGAGAATGGCGGTCATCCCTAAGGAAAAGGGCATTACCGCCGGATCGCCTATCCGCCATGCGACCCCAACGCTCGCCGAGAGGAGCAGATCCTGCCAGTAGGAGGTCTCGGCTCCTATCGAGCCCCGGAGCGTTTGGATTAGATCGTCGGTGTCCTCGCCGCCGTCAACCGACCGGAATCGGTAACTCCCGGCGATGGTGGTGTCGGTAGTCTCGGTGGAGATGATCAGGCTCGCCTCCGGCGAAAAGACGAGCTCGGAATCCCGGGGAGAGAGAGCCCCGCCGTCACTGTTGAATATTCGCTGGGAGGTCGAAATGCTTCCCCCGGCGGTTACCGTCGCGATGGGCGAGGCCGCGTAGTCCATCGAGGCGGCTCCGTCGACTCGTCGTGAGGTTGCCGAGTAGTAATCCGAAAGACCCTGGAGCCCCCGCTCGGCCTCGGTGAAACGCCCTTGCACCTCTCCCCCCAAGGTGTCACCCCGACCGGAAACCGCGACGCCGATCTGATCGTCCCTATCGAAGAAGCCGTTCCCCGGTTCTTCGAAGTTGTATCCGTCCCGAGCCTCGTGGCTGAAATCGAACTGAAACCCCGGTGTAGCACCGATTTGATAGAGGGATATCGCCCCGATGATGTAGCTCATCGAACCGGCGCCGAAGAGACCGTTGCTGTAGAGGCTTCCGGGGCCGCTCCCGCCGAGGGGAACCGCCTCCCCTGTCGGCGGCGGAACGACGAACAGGTTCTCCGGCACTTCCAATTCTCCCGGCTCCGGAAGCGGTATCGCGAGGGCCGCCATCCGAGGATCCCCGAGGGTCGGCAGGTCTGCATCGAGGTCTTCCGGGGCTGCCTCTTCAATGCGAAGGAGCTCCTCCGGAAGGACAATCTCGCTCTCTTCCAAGACGCTCTGTTCCTCCGGAAAGCTTTCCTGGCCGGAGACCGCCGGCGAGACGAAAAAGAAGGCGAGGCAATACAGTACGGCAGCGAGATGCAGGCTTCTCAAGAGCCGTTCCCCCTCAGGAGTCGCCGGGCCTCGGCGGTCCACTCGGAATCCGGTATCGCGTTCTCCATCCGTTGAACGATCTCCCGAGCCTCGTCGAAGCGGCGTGAAAGGCTCTTCATTTCGACGGCTTTGTAGAGTGAACGCGCGGAGAGCTCCCCGGAGCCTGTTGCCGCCGCGTTCAGGAAGTAGCGGGAGGCCTCTTCGATGTCTCCCTCCCGGGCGGCAAACTCACCAAGATAGAAGAGCGCCTGGGCCGCATCCGCCGGTGCCTCCCCCTGCTTGTCCCCGGTCTCTTCGAGGAGGTCCACTACCAAGGCGCTACTGACTTGGTCGGCGGTGCCCTCGTACAGGATGTAGTCGGCAAGGTCGAGTATCGCGCGGCGCCCGCCCGGCGTCTGGGAGCGTCCACCATCGTCGATCGACACCCAGAGACGAGCCTCTTCCTCCGAGAGCCCCCCAATGCGGAGAATCAGCTCGTCGGTGCGCCTCCGGGCGTCGACTGCCTCCCCACGGTCGGGATAGCGAGAAGAGAGCTCCGACAGACTCTCCAAGGCCCTCCGGAGGTCACCCCGCTCTTCGTAGAGGTCCGCCGCCCGGGCGAGGGCTTCCCCTCGAAAGGGGCTCGAGGGGTATTCGTCGATCAGCCGCTCCCAGAGGAGGAGGGCTCCGGTCTCCTCGCCCAAATCGAAAGACGCCACGCCCCCCCAGTAGAGGGAGGCGTCTACGAATCGCCCTGCCGGGTAGTTACGACGGTATTCGAAGAACGCCTCCCTGGCGGCCAGGTGGTCCTCGCCGCTCTGAAAAATCTCTCCCCGGCGGTAAAGCGCCTCCTCGCCGAGGGGGCTCCGGGGATAGCGCTGAAACAGATCGAGAAGAAGAGCAACGGCCCGGTCGCGCCTCCCCGCCTCGTTGTGTATCTGCGCTTCTTCGAAGAGGGCGTCGTCCGCGAAGGGGGAGCTATCGCCCCACTCGGAGGAGACGATGCCGAACTGCCGGAGGGCGCTGTTGTCTTGCCCCTGGGACCGGTAGAGCTGACCGAGGACGAAGGTAGCCTCCGCCTTGAGAGGATCCCCGGCCCCCTCGGCGGAAATAGCCCGCCGGAGCGCCGTCTCGGCCGCGTCGAAGTCACCCTCCGCGTAGGAAACCTGCCCGAGGAGGTAGAGGGCCCTCGGCCGGAGGGGATGGCTCTCTATTCTACGATCGAACCGCTCGAGGGCGCTCCGCGCGTCGGAGTAGTTGCCGACCCGGTATTGTGACCACCCGTAGTAGTGCAAGGTCGAGGCTTCGAGGCCCCGGAGCTCCGGCGGCGGCTCGGGAGACTCGAAGTAAGGCAGTACGGACTCGAACCGCTCGGCGGCCTCCCGATAGCGTTTCGCTTGGACGAGGGAGAGGGCCGCAAAATAGTCCGGAATCCCCACCGCATCGTCCTGCTCCTTGAGCCGGTCGGCCTCCCGGACTACCTCGTCGTGACGTCCGCTCCGATAGAGGAGGGTCAGATATGCGATCCTTCCGTCGTTGTCTTCCGGGCGAAGCCTCAGATAGGATCGAAGGTTCGTGAGGGCGCTGTCGGTGTCGTTCGACTCCCGGGCGAGGAGGTATCGGAACCAGTAGTACTGGGCCTCGGGTATGGCATCGGCGTCGACGGTGTCGAGGGTCTCCCGGGCGGCTCCGGGGCGCCCGAGGTGGAAGTACGCGTAAGCAAGATGGTACCGGGCTATGGAAGCCTGATCGAAACCCGGGAAGGCTTCCAGGAGCTCTTCGAGGGCCCCGGCGGCTTCGGACCACCGGCCCCGGTCGATATCCACGAGGGCCCGTCGGAGAAGAAGCCGGGGGGACTCCCGGTTACTCCAGCGGAGGGCCTCGTCGAGATGACCGGCGGCGGCGTCGTACCGCTCTTGATCCGAGAATGTCCGCCCGAGATAGATCGCGGCCACTATTGCGTCTTCCCGGCTTTCGGCGTTGTCGTAGCGGTCCCGGGAGGACCATGCCCTGCGAAGATAGAGCTCCGCGGTTTCGAGGCGCCCCTCGGAAAAGCTCTCTACCCCGAGGCGGAGCCAGAGATCCTGAAGAAGCCTCGGCTGAGCCGCCAGCGACACCTCCGCCCCTTCGACGAGAGCCTGACGCTCCTCCGGGGTGACAAGTCCGAAGAGCCTCCGGTAGGCCACCGCCGCGACGTCCGGTGTCTCGTCGAGGAGGGTCCGGAATCGGGCCTCGGCTTCCTGGGTCTCACCGACACCGAGGAGGGCTTCGGCGACGTAGAGGGAAAAGCGCGGCCTCCACCGCCGGTCGAAGCGGTCGAGCGAAACGCCCTCCCCGAGGGCCAGAACCCCGTCGAAGTCGTCGTTCCGTACCAAGAGGGAGGCAAGGAGGGTCGCGGCGTAGGGCTCCTCTTCCGGCGTCGCGGAGGACAGAATCCTGCGAAGATCCTCCACCGCCTCCCCTTCCCGGTCGAGGGCAATCCGACTGAGCGCCCGGTAGAGAAGCGCCTGGGAATGCTCCGAGGCCTCGACGTTCCCTTCGAGGAAGCGAGTCAACTCGTCGATCGCCTGGTCGAATTGATCCAGAGCGTAGAGGTTAACGCCCTTCCAGAAGGAAACGAAGGGCAAGAACCGGGTCGACCGGAACCGGGTCTCCACTCGACGGAGGAGCGCCAGGGAGGAGCTGTGGCGCCCGATACGATGGAGAGCTACCGCCTTCCGGTACTGGGCGTCCGGGACAAACTCCGATTGAGGGTACTCGTCAATGAGATTGTCGTAACGCTGTATGGCTAGGAGGTAGTCTCCGGCGCTGTAGCGGTTTTCCGCCTCGAGGAACAACTCCCGGTCCGACGCGCTCAAGGTCGCCAGACCGACGAGACATCCAAGCGCCGCTACCGCGAGGGCGCGCCTCATATGGGCCTAAAATAGCTCAGTTAGCGAGAATATTCAATCTGAGGGAGTTGGAAGGCACCGGAAGCCGGAATCCGTACCAGGTGGACGTGGTCCCCGGGATAGCGCCGGTTCAGGCTTTCGACACCGGTCTCCACGTTCCGTTCCATCACGACCGCCTGAAACCGCCCCTCGTCGTCGAAATAGGGGAAGAAGACGGCGACGTGGACGTGTTGATGGAGCACCGGAGTCGACCCGAAGGGCGTGTTGATCGACCCGAGGTAGAAATGTCCCGGCTCCTGTATCGCCAGGAAGTAGAGGATCCTTCCGAGATCCTCCAAGGGGTACCCAACGTCCTCGACGTACCGGGAAAAGGGGACGTGGCGCACATCGGCAAATTCCGGGTGGGCAAGCCCCGCCGGGTCGACGCCGGTTCCCGACTCGAGAACCCGAGCAATATTGCGGGTCCAGTCGAGGCCGAAGTACGGATCCCTCTCGCCTTCGAGGCGGTTCGACCACTGGTGGCCCCGGAGACCGAGATGCTTTTCTTTCAGTGGATCGATCGGAAGGTAGCTCCGGTGCCGTGGAAAGTAGAGACCGTCGGCTATCCATTTGGCAAACCCGGAACAATTGAACCCCGGTTGCCCCTCCTGGAGAACCAAGTCTTCGATAAAGACCAGCCGGCCGTGCTCGTCCATGGCGCCGTCCTCCGCATCCGGGAGGGAGGGAAGCATGCGGCGGACCTCCCGGACCATCGACCGGACAGTTCCGTAGCCTTCGGTCGGAACGGCGGGATAGACAAGGTCCCACCGGACGAGTCCCCGGGTCTGAGAGACGATCTGGGAAAAGGGCGCGATAAGAAGCTCCTCGAAGGAGCTCGGCAGAACGATCCCGCTGTACACCCGGGAGCCGGCGAGGTAGAGATCCATGACCGACCGCTCCCCGTCGGGAAATACCCGGGCGAAGAAACCGGGGTCGCTCTGCAGAAAGACCTTGAACTGGACGAAGGAGCCGTCGACCATGCTTCGCTTGATGATGTAGCTGCCCCGGCTGTAGATCGGATAATCGTCCCCGATTTGATTCGCAAAGACCAGGTAGAAGCTGTCGTTCTGTCGCTCGACGGACACGCGAACCCGTGTCGGCACGGACTGCTGCCGAACGATGCGGTTCCGGAAGCCGAGCACCTCGTTGCGACCTCCGAAGACCGTCTCCTGAAGGAAGAGCCGGGCATCGTGGGTGTCGTAGAGCTCCGTAGGGGCCGCCGAGACCAGTTCCGCGGCGGCGGGCCGGAGATTAAAGGAGAGAATCAGAAGCACGAGGGCGAGATTCCGTACCATTCAGCTTCTATTATCGGCCGATACTCCCTCTCGGTTCAACGTCCCGTGTCCTCACGTCGATCCGGACCGGAACATCGGCGAAGCCGACCTCCTTGCGAATCTGGTTCTTGAGGTAGCTGATGTACTCCTCGGTCAAACCCTTACGGTTGGTAAAGACCACAAAGGTCACCGGATTGGCCGAGACCTGGGTTATGTAGCGAAGCTTGATCCGGCCGCCCCGAACCACCGGAGGGGGATACTTATCGACCCACCGTTGGAAGGACCGATTGAGGGGTCCGGTATCCACCCGCCTGTTTAGCTCTGCGTATACACCGAAGACCGTCTTGATAAGCTTGTCCAGGTTATCGCCGGTATGGGCCGAGACGGCGACCACCGGGGCAAAGTGGAGCACGGGAAAGAGGTACTCGATGCGATCCTTGACCGCCCGAAACGCGTTGGGCAGTTGGGGGACCAGATCCCACTTGTTCAGGACCAGGACGACGCCCCGTCCCCGATCGACCGCCAGAGAGGCTATCTTCTTGTCCTGCGCGGCGAGTCCTTTCTCCGCGTCTATCATCAACAGAACGATGTCCGCCTCGTCGATCGAGTGGATGGAGCGGTTCACCGAGTAGTATTCGAGGTCGTCGGAAACCCGTGACTTTCTGCGAATCCCCGCGGTGTCGACCATCACCAGCTCCTTTCCCCTCCAGTTGACGAGGCTCGAAACCCGGTCCCGGGTGGTCCCCGGAATCTCGGAAACCAGAGCCCTCTCCTCTCCGAGGAGGGCGTTCAGAAGGGTCGACTTTCCCGTGTTCGGTTGCCCGAGAATGGCGACCCGGGGAACCGCCGGCATCGTGGGCCCCACGTCGGATTCCTCGCCCGGAGCCTCAGGTTCCGGAAGAGCGCCTAAGAGGGCGTCCTGCAACTCTTCGATACCGCGGCCGTGCTCCGCGGACACCGGCAGCAGGGTGTCGAAACCGAGGGTATAACACTCCCCGAGCAACTCCTCTCGTTTCTCGGAGTCCACCTTGTTGGCTACCAGAACCACCTTTTCCCGGTGCGGCATCAACTCCTCGGCGAACTCTTCGTCCTCCGGAGTCAGATCGGTTACATCCACCACAAACAGAATAAGGTCGGCCCGGGAGAGAATCCCGATGCTCCGCTGGGCAACCAGGTGCGTAAGGGCATCCCCCTCCCGGGAAAGGCCACCGGTATCCGCGAAGAGTATTCTCCGGTCCCGGAGGGTCGCGACCTCCTCGACGATGTCCCGAGTGACCCCGGGAGTCGGGTGGGTTATCGCGGTACGCCTTCGAACAAGACGATTGAATAGGGTGGACTTCCCGACGTTCGGGCGTCCGACAATTGCCACCAGGGGTGCCGGATGGGCAACCCCGGAGCTAGGTCGTCCTGACATCGAACTGACGCTCCATTAATTCTGCGATAAAGCTGTCGACCTCTCGAAAGGAGCGCATTCCCATAACCGTCTCGACGACGTCCACCGCCTCCCGGCGGGATACGACCCGGAGGATCCGCTTGACCTCGGGGATGAGCGCCGAGCTCATGCTGAACTCGTCCACGCCGAGACCGAGAAGAACTACCGTGGCGACGGGATCCCCCGCCATTTCGCCGCAGAGGGCGACCGGGATGGCTGCTTCTTTAGCGGCGTCGATGACCTTTTTGAGGAGGCGAAGTACCCCGGGGTGAAAGGGTTCGTAGAGGTAGGCGATTTTCTCGTTTCCCCGGTCGACCGCCAGAGTGTATTGAATAAGATCGTTGGTTCCAATAGAGAAAAAGGCGACTTCTTTCGCCAGAATGTCCGCCGTCATCGCCGCGGAGGGTACCTCTATCATGATGCCCAGCGGGACGTCGGGGTCGAAGGGTATCCCCTCGGCGGTCAATTCCGCCTTTACCGATTCGATAATCTCGTATACCTGCCAGACCTCTTCTATTCCGGAAATCATCGGAAACATAATCCGGAGCTTTCCCCGGACCGAGGCGCGGTACAGTGCCCGGAGCTGCCGGCGGAACAGGTCTTTTCTGCCGAGAGAAAAGCGAATCGCACGCCACCCGAGGATCGGGTTTCGTTCTACGATCTCTGCCAGCTCCGGAACGACCTTGTCGCCCCCGACGTCCAGGGTCCGGATGGTGACCGGCTTGTCCCCCATCGCGGTCAGTACCGAGGCGTAGGCTTCACACTGCTCGTCTTCCGTCGGCGGGCGTCCGGGGGAAAGAAAGAGGAACTCCGATCGATAGAGCCCCACGCCGTCGGCCCCGTGAGATATGACCGACTCAACTTCGTCGGGAACCTCGATGTTGGCCATCACCTTCAGGTGGAGCCCGTCCGTGGTGACCGCCGGCATGCGGGTCTGGCCCAGGAGCTCGGCTTCCCGGCTCTTCCACTCGGCCTGCACCTCGATGTAGTGCTCCACGGACTCTTCGTCGGGCCGGACAACGACCATCCCCCGATTCGCGTCGACCACGACCTCGTCCCCCCAGCGGACCCGAGAGCTGATGTCCTTACACCCGACGATCGTCGGAATCTCGAACGCCCGGGCGAGTATCGCGGTGTGAGATGTCCGCCCCCCGGCGTCCATCGCTATTCCGAGCACCTTGTCCCGGGGAATGGTAAGGGCAACCGAGGGCAGAAGGTCGTGTGCCACCAAGACCACCGGCTCTTGCAGATCCACGAGGGAGATATGCTCCCGGTAAAGCAGGTGATTCATGATCCGCCGGCAGACGTCCTGGAGATCCGCAGACCGCTCCCGAAGATACCGGCTTCCCCGGGCGTTCAGATTCGCAAGATACTCGTTGGTGACCGCGGAGAGTGCCCGTTCTACGTTGCACTGTTCGTTCCGAACCCGTTTTTCGATGGTGCCGAGGTAATCCGGGTCCTCGAGCATCAGGACGTGGGAGTCGAGGAGCTCCTGGTGAACGCGCTGGGAGCGATACCCCGGCATGTCGCGCAGAGAATCAAGCTCCCCCCGGGCCGAGGCAACGGCGGCGTGAAGCCGGGAGACCTCGTCCTCCACGGCGGAAGCGTCAATCTCGTACTCGGGGATTTTGGGAAAATCGTCGACGTAGATAAACGCCTTCCCGATGGCGATCCCCGGGGATACGGAGATACCTCGAATTTCTCTCATAGCGCCCGCACTATAAGGTCATTGGTACGATGAGTCAAAGAGATTCTCCTTCGGTCCACGGCATGATCTCTCAATGAGAACTGAGATGTCGTCGATAGTTATGATAGCATGGCGCAACGGCAGACAAAAAGTAGGAAGAAGGCTTCCTTTGGTGTCCTCTTCTGGCTGGCATTCCTACTTCTCGTACTCGTGGTCTTTCTCTATAACCGGACGACTATCGAAAACGTCCTCGAAACGACCGGGCTGATCGAAGTGCTCCGGGAGCGGTTCAACGGAAACGAAGAGCCGGAGATCGTCCGCGTCGATCCGGATGAGGCCCCCGACGTACTCGATGATGACCTACTCGATAATCCGGAAGAGGCGCCAAGAATAGTCGATTTACCACCGGAAACTGCCCCGGAGCCGGTTCCGCCGGCCGATCCTGATAGCCGGGACGAGGCGGAAGAGCTCCCCGATACGGAGGAGGGACCCGCCGGGGTGCCCCAACGCCCGGACACCGATTCGAGAGACACGGGAGACGAACCGGAGCTCCGGCGGCGAAACGCCAACATCTACTTTATTCGGGTGACCGACCAGGGGACCATCTATCCCGAGGGGGTGACTCGAGAAGTCACCTACACGAACAACCCGATGACCCAAACCTTGAACACCCTTCTCGAAGGTCCCACCAGCGACGAGCTGAATCTCGGACTGTTGAACCTGATTCCCGACGGCACCCGCCTTCTCTCGGCAGCGGTCCGGGACCGGGTCGCTTATCTGAACTTTAGTGAAGAGTTTCGCTTTAATCCCATGGGGTTCGAGGGGCTTACGGCCCAACTGCAGCAAATCGTCTATTCGACTACCGAGTTCTCCACGGTGGAACGGGTGCAGATTCTGATAGAGGGTGAGTTGGTCGAATACCTCGGCGTCGAAGGGCTTTTTGTCGGAAAGCCGCTTTCTCGGGACTCCTTCGGCTAGCTTCCTTCGACTTTTATATCCTCCGGTCTCAAGACACTACCCGGGACGGCGTCCCCGGGGCGGAATCGAAAGAAGGCTTCCCGATTACCCCGGCGGCCCCGGATCGGCGAGAGCATCCACGCCGTCGCGACGATGCCGTCGCTTCGTAGTTCGGCGACGACGCATCGCAGTAGCTCTTGCAGCAAAGCGCGGTCCCGGACGACGCCGTCGAACCCTTGCTGCTGCTGCCCCCGGCGCCCCGCCAGCTCGAACTGCGGCTTTACCAGGGTAACCGCCTCCCCCCCGCCGGTAAGGTCGAGGAGCTTCGCGACAACCTTCCGTACCGTCCGGAAGGAGATGTCACAGACGGCGGTCGACGGGCGGGGCTCCAGGCACTCGAGATCCATAATATTGGTCCCTTCGTGGGGGACTACCCGGGGGTTGTTCCGGAGCTCCGGAGAGAGCTCGTTCCGACCGACGTCGACTGCGTGGACAAGGGCGGCGCCGTGTTTGAGCAGACAGTCGGTAAAACCGCCGGTCGAGGCTCCGGCGTCGAGAAAAATTCCCGAAGCGGCGATAACCCGGAACTCCCGGAGCGCAACCTCGAGCTTTTCTCCCCCCCTCGAAACGTAGGGCCGCCGGAGAAAGGTAACCTCGAAGCCCGGAGAGGCTCCCTTGGGGAGGCGTGCCTTCGGATCCGTCAGTCGGACGCCGTCGATCAACACCTCGCCGCAGACGATCTTGGCCAGGAGATACTCTTTGTCCCGGTAGGGATATCGCCGTCGAAGCCCCTCGAGGAGAGTCACGGGGAAACGCTACATCAGACGAGGGAGTGCCGAAGGAGCCGCTCGACGGAGAGGGCCTTTCCCCCGGCAACCTCGACGTCGACGATAAAGCCGTTTATGTCCGCCGGGTGGTTTGGAACCTCGTTTCTAATCGGAATATGCGTAAGCACTCTCTGCACCGATATGTCGCCGTCGAACCCGATGACGCTGTTCCGAGGGGCGCAGGCGCCGAGATCCGTAAGATAGGCGGTTCCCTTCGGGAGGATCCGCTCGTCGGCGGTCTGGACGTGGGTATGGGTACCGACGAGAGCCGCGACCTCTCCGTCGAGGTAGTACGCCAGGGCCTCCTTCTCTTCCGTCGCCTCGGCGTGGAAATCGACGAGGGCGAACGCAACGTCCTGCTTTACCTTCCGCAAAAGCTCTTTGGCCTTCCGGAAGGGGCAGTCGGTAATGGGCATCCGGACACGCCCCTGAAGGTTCAGGACGGCGACCTTCACGCCCTTGGCCTGAACGACGCAGATACCGTGTCCCGGGACACCCGGGGGATAGTTGGCGGGCCGGAGAATACGCTCCTGCCGCTCGAGGGCGTCGGAAAAGGAGGATTGTTGCCAGACGTGGTTTCCGGTGGTGATAACATCGCACCCGGCGCCGAAGACTTGGGTCGCCTGCTCTTCGGTAAGACCGAAACCGTCGGCAGCGTTCTCGCCGTTGATAATGACGAGGTCACTGCCGACTTCTCGGATAATCCCCGGGAGCATCGTGACGACCGCCCGGAGTCCCGGGGAGCCGACGATGTCGCCGAGGAAGAGAACCCTTATCGAATCACCGTGCGTACTCAACGATACGCGTCTCTCGGATCATCGTCACCTTGATGCGTCCGGGGTATCGAAGCTGGGCCTCGATTCTCCGGGCGATCTCCTTCGCGATCTCCTTGGCCTCGACGTCGCTGACCTGCTCGTGATCGACCATTATGCGAAGCTCGCGCCCCGCTTGGATCGCGTACGCCTTTTCGACGCCGTCGAAGTCCTCGGCAATCCGCTCGAGGTTCTCCAGTCTCTTGATGTAGTTGTCCAGCGTCTCCCGCCGGGCGCCCGGACGAGAAGCGGACAGGGCATCCGCAACCTGAACGACGACCGACTCGACGCAGCTATGAGGAACGTCTCCGTGATGCGCCGCAATGGCGTTTATCACTTTGTCGTCCTCACCGATGCGCTTCGCCAGCTCGACGCCGAGCTCCACGTGGTTGCTGTCGCCGTCGCTCTCGATGCCCTTCCCCACGTCGTGGAGTAGACCCGCGCGACGGGATAGCTCCGTATCGGCCCTAACCTCTGCGGCAATCATCCCCGACAGAATAGCGACTTCTTTGCTATGCGCGAGGACGTTTTGCCCGTAACTGGTGCGAAACTGCAGGCGTCCGATGCCACGAATACCTTCGGGCTTCATGTTGTGGATACCGAGCTCGTAGAGGACCCGCTCGCCCTCGTCGTAGATCGACTGGCTTATCTCCCCGGTGACCTTCTGGACCACTTCTTCGATCCGGGTGGGGTGGATGCGGCCGTCGGCGATGAGGCGTTCGAGCGAGCGTCGAGCGATTTCCTTCCGGACCGGGTCGAAACAGGATACGACGACCGCCTCGGGCGTATCGTCGATAATAATGTCGACACCGGTCAGCGTTTCGAGGGTGCGAATATTCCGGCCTTCCCGGCCGATTATCCGCCCTTTCATCTCGTCATTCGGAAGGCTGACGGAGGTTACCGTAACCTCGGCGTTTACCTCCGAGGCCATGCGCTGGATCGTCGAGACGAGAATCTCTCTCGCCTCCCGGTCTGCGGTAACGGCGGCTTCCTGCTCTATCCTGTTGATAACTCCTTGAGCCTCGTGCCGGGCTTCGTCGGCAAGAGAATCGACAATGAGTTTCTTAGCCTGCTCCGGAGTAAGTCCGGATACCGTTTCCAGCTCCCTGCGCCAGTGCTCCTCCTGGTCTTGAATGGCGGCTTCTCGTTCAGCAAGTTCGGTCTCTATCTTTCCGAAGGACGCTTGCTGCTCCTCCACGGACGCCGTCTTCCGCTCTAAGTTCTCTTCTCGCTGCAGCAGCCGTTTTTCGAATCGCTGCAACTCGTTTCTTCGTTCTCGAAGCTCCCTCTCTTGCTCGTTACGCTCCCTTAGGAGCTCATCCTTGGTTTCAAGCAGTATCTCTCGCTTTTTGGCCTCCGCTTCCTTCTGGGCATCTCGCTTTAGTCTTTCAGCCTTTTGCTCCGAGGAAGAAAGTTGAAACTTGGCGTACAGCCATCGGATTGACCAACCTAGAATCACACCAGCAAGAGGTAGGGCAACCCAGGTCAAAAGTCCCATGTTGACCCTCCGCTTGTGTTGATAATAGGCCAACTTAGCGCGACTCACCGGTATTGTCAATATGCGAAGTTGTATACAAATCTATACAGACTCGATACCGGTGGGGGACGACAGCACCGGCTCTACCACCGGATATCGTCGACGGTAAAGTGGAGCGATAGCTCTCTCTGGAAGTCTACGCGCCGCTTCTCATAAAGATCGCCCTCGGCGTCAAGGACAGTCACATGGAAAATATTGTCGTCGGAATACTCTTCCGGTGGCCGGAGTAGCAAGCTCCGCCCCGGGGCAACCCGCTGTGCCGGGGGCAGGAGCTCTACTCCCGTCTCCCCGGTACCCTGCGCCACCGGCCGGATGACCACCGACACCAAGTCGAATCCGGTTTCGTTGAGGAGCGTCAGCGTCATCTCGCGCGGCCTTCCCCGGCCGAGGGGGTCACCGGAGAACAAATCGTCGAGGCTCAGAATAATGCGGGTGCGCTCCCGGGGCCCGAGTCCGAGAACCAGGTAGTCGTCCCCTTCTTCGTCGACGGCGAGGAGACGATCCGTGGTTTCCGGGACGGTAATCCGCCGTAAGCCTCCGACAATCAGCGTTCTGTCGAGGAGGTTGGTTCCGATGTCGGTTGCCTCCTGGGAGAATGCGTGGATCCGATGGATGTCAAAACCGGTGGCGTTTTCCACCGTCAGGTCAAAGGCATACAGAGGAAGCACTCCGAAGAAAAGAGCGGCTGCCACCAGGGCAATCGATTTCGATGGCTTCACGTTCTTGAGTATAGGATAGCTGGGCATTACAATGCCCGGGGATGAAAGAAAAGGAACACGAACGCATCCTGGAGTTCCGCAACCAGATCGAAGCGGGCCTCGTGACCTCGCATCTCGACGACGAGGGAATTCCGTACCAATTGATTAGCAATCACGACTCGGCCTACGACGGCATCTTTCAGGTCCAGATGGGTTGGGGCCATCTCTTGGCACCCCCGGAATACGCCGAGGAAATCCGGCGAATCTACGACGACCTGGTTTCCGGCACCTAGAGCGGGGTCTCGCCGCTCCGGCGGCGGTTTCTCCGGTCGACCCGCTCGTCCCGTCTCCGAAGCCGGAGAGCTCGCCGGAGGCCCCGCTGTAGGAGCGTCAGAATGTCGGCGATCAGGACATCGACGGTTGGATCGTCGAGACGGACGACGATTGTATCGAAGACGGCAAGGATCATGCGGGCGGGATCCTGATAGAGACCGGTCCGGAAGACTCCTTTGGAGGTGCCCTCGAGAATGATCTCCCGCAAGAGCCCTTCGATATGGTTGCGGAGGCGGTCACTCCGCCCGGCGATACCCGGATAGAGAAACTTCTCGTCCCTAAGCATGACCCCCCGGAGGATTACGTTGTTCTTAAGGCCGAGAGTCGAGAAGCGGTAGACTGCCTTGAGCTTGTTCATCGGAGAGTGGAGCCGCCTAACCACTACGTTCGCATTCTTGACGCCCTCTTCCTCGATGGAATCCAGGAGTGCTCCGTAGAATGCCTCCTTGCTCTCAAAGTAGTTATAGAAGCTCCCCACGCTCATCCCGACTTCCCGGGCTATGTCGGCGATCGAAACGTCCCGATAGCCGTATCGGGCGAAAAGCGCCTTTCCAACCTGCACTAACGTCTTGGTATCCATGGTTATACAAACTGAATACCATATTCAAATATTCATCAAGCCATAGATCCTGAAACAAGGCAAAAGGGGGGTAATGTGTCAGATTCCGATGAATATTCCGCATTATCGTTCTCCTTTATTGACTATTTCGGCGACGAGTCTTAATTGACTGACTAATGGCAGATCAAGCCGTCATTACCGCCCAGTATCAGCTTACGTGCCTGGTTACCGGCGCCCGTTTTGCCGACGGCGGCGTTCTAGGGGACATGCCCTTGGAGAACCCGAAGGCCACCCAGCGTGGATTTCTCCGGACCGAGTACGCAAAGCGGCGGCTGGACCCGGGGAACGAGAGCGACGGCCTCTACCGTTTTTCCGACTGGCTTCCACTCCGTCGTAGACTCGCGGGTTCGTCGGCTCCGATGAGTTACCGAAGCGAAGGTCTCGCGGAGCAACTTGGGCTGACGAACCTTATCATCACCTTTAGCGGATACTGGCCCGAGCGAAACGCGAGGATGCTTTCGGGAACTTTCAAGGAATGCGAGGCGTACTCGGTCTGCGGCCGCATGCCGCCGGAGTATGGCAAGACCTTAGTCGTGGCTTCCGCCGGAAATACGGCTCGGGCATTCATGCGCGTCTGCTCCGACAACGCTATCTCCCTGGTGGTTGTTGTACCCGAGCAGAACCTCAACGCCATTTGGACGGTGGGCACCTTGGGTCCGTCGGTTGTCCTTATCGCCGCCGCCGGCGACTCGGACTATCTGGATGCGATACGCCTCGCGGATCGTATAGCCGATCGCCCCGGCTTTATCGCCGAAGGGGGTGCGAAGAATGTGGCCCGCCGTGACGGCATGGGGACCACGGTTCTTTCGGCGGCTACCTTCGCAGGGAAGATACCGGACTACTACTTTCAAGCCGTCGGGAGCGGAACCGGCGCCATAGCCGCCTGGGAGGCTGCCGAGCGCCTCTCCGCCGACGGCCGCTTCGGCGACAACAAGATGCGGCTTATGCTTGTGCAGAACGAGCCTTTCGTCCCGATGCGTACGGCATGGAGCGCCCGGAGCCGGGAATTGCCGCCGATGGATGCGAAGGACGCCAAGGACCAGATCGCCGAAATGTACGCGAAGGTCCTCTCGAATCGACGGCCGCCCTACTCCCTCGTCGGAGGGCTCTTCGACGCACTTACGGCGGAAGGAGGCGAGATCCTCGCCGTGGACAACGACGCGTCGCGGAGCGCCGGACGCCTCTTCTACGAGACAGAAGGCATCGATATTACCCCGGCGGCCTCAGTCGCCGTTGCCGGACTGATCCGGAGCGTAGAAGAGAAACGAATCGAGAAGGATGCCGCAATAATGCTAAACGTAACGGGTGGCGGAATTAACCGAGTGTTCCGGGACTTCGACATCGTGCCGGGAAAGCCGGAGGTCGTCGTCGATCCCGACGCTTCCGAGGGGGAACTCGACGCGGTTCTCTCTCAAAGGAGACTATGAATGAGTGACAATCAGCTGATCGACCTTTTCGACAAATGCAACACCAACCTAGGGTACTTCGGTATTCTTCGAGCGATGAACGACCACTACTTTACCCGGCCGATCGTACAACCGAAGGCCGGCACCGAGATGGTCTTCGAAGGCGAGAGCCGTATCATGTGGTCGGTCAACAGCTACCTCGGCCTCGCCGATTCCGAGGAGGTCAAAGCCGCCGCCATCGAAGCCGTTAAGGAATACGGCGTCTCGAACCCCATGGGATCGCGGATGATGACCGGCAACACCGAGCATCACCGGGCCCTCGAGAGAAACCTTGCCGCGGCCTCCCAAAAGGAGGCGGCCTTCCTTTTCAACTACGGCTACCTCGGGGTCCTCGGCACCATTCAGGCCCTCGTCTCCCCGGAAGACACCATCGTTATGGACAAGTTGGCGCACGCGTGCATCGTCGACGGAGCCTTTCTCTCCCGGGGGAACCTCCGGGTTTTCCGGCATAACGACATGGACAGTCTCGAAACCATCCTCAAGCGGAGCAACCGCGACCGGAAGGGGGGCGTTCTTATTCTGACGGAGGGGGTTTACGGCATGACCGGAGACCTCGCCCAGCTGGATGAGATCGTGCGCCTCAAGGAGAAGTACGGCGCCCGGCTCTTCGTAGACGACGCCCACGGCTGGGGAGTCATGGGGGAACAGGGGCGGGGCACCGCGGACCACTTCGGGGTTCAGGACGGAGTCGACGTCTATTTCGGAACCTTCGCGAAGGCCTTCGCCTCTATCGGCGGCTTTTCGGCGTCCACCCGGGCAGTGGTCGACTGGATAGCCTACAATGCCCGGACCCAGGTGTTCGCCAAGAGCCTGCCCATGGTCTACGTGAAGGCGCTGGAGAAAACCCTCGAGCTGGTAATCTCCGGGGACGACCGGCGCCGCCGCATGTGGGAGATTTCGGACAAGTTGAAGGCGGATCTCAAAGAGATCGGGTACATCGTCGGCCCCGGAGAGTCACCGATCTGCTCGGTCTTTATGCCCGTAGCCGACGAGGCGGTGGAACGGGTAGGCATGCGGACGGTAAAGTTTCTCCGGGACAAGGGAATCTTCGTGACGGCGGTTATGTACCCGGTTATTCCCGTGGGTTTGTTGATGTTCCGGATTATTCCGACCGCGGCCCACAACGAGGAACAGATCGCGAGGACCGTCGAGGCGTTCCGGGAAATGCGGGACGAAATGGGGGTTTCCTTGAATCCTACCAGCGACGACCTCGACAAGATCGCCAAGGTGTACGGGGGCGCGAGGGTCCCCGTATAGGTGCCGCTATTTCTTTCGCTTGAGACTCATCAGCTTTAGAAGCATCTTCGGCAGCGGCTTGCCCGGGGGTCGCTTCGTCAGGTCGACCGTCAACCCCAGCTTCGAAAGTAGGGGCATCTTGTGAGTCTCCACGAGCTCGATCAGGGTGCCGTCGGGGTCCTCGATATAGCCGAAACGTCCCCCGGCCTCACCCATATCGAAGGTCGCCCCGCTGTCGACGGTTAAGGTAAACCCGAGGGCGGTCGAGGCTTCTTTGAGCTCGTCAAAGGCCTGAACGTCGAAGCATACGTGGATAAACCCGAGGTCTCCCCAGAATCGTCCATCGAAGATCCGGCGCCCGGGCTCCCCACCGACCCGCTGGAGCAGCTCGATTTCCGTCGCCCCCAACAGTTCCGCAAAGGGACCCCGGCGAGGTTCCGAATGGCCCAAGAGTACCCGCCGAAAGGTCCCGATGCCTCCGGGGAGATCCGCAAGATCGGGAAACTCTCGGGTCTCGTCGAAGACGACCCGGTCGTAGTTCAGAATCCCCCGGTAGAGGGGCAGCGCATCGTCGATGTTCGACACGCCGATGGTAACTCCGGCGACTCCACCGGTGAGGCTCCTGCGTACCGCCCCGAACCAGTCGATTCCCTCCACGATTTCGAAGAGATTGTTGAGCGGGTCCCGGACAAAGAAATGTTTTCCCCCGCCGGGAGCTTCGGTTATGTCTCCTACGACGGCGTCTCCCGCCCGGCGGAGCCGCTCGTAGGCTCCGGCCACGTCGTTAGACTTGAGCTTTACCCCGAGAATTCCGAAGTCGCCGAGGGCCGGCTGGAACGCCGGCTGAGTCGGGGTCCGGGAGGTGAACTGCCAGATTTCGAAGCCCCCGCCCCCGGAGAGGTTCATCGCCAGGGCCGCCCTCCGGCTCTGGGGGATACCCCCGGTGTATCGGGTCATCAGTCCGGCAACTTCGGTATCGTCGAAGACACCGACGTCGGCACCGAACTGACTCCGATACCAGGTCCATGCCGCATCGACGTCCGGGACGCCGATACCCACCTGCTGAATCCCGCCTATGATGTAATCCGCCATCTTGGTGTCCCTCGCTTGTTCTTCACGGAACTCTAACGTATCCGAGTCTTTAGCGTACAGGAAGAAAGAGGAGAAGCCAATTAACCGTAACCAAGAGTCCGGAAAAGAGCCAACCCCAGGTGTCGGTTCGGGTAAAGCGCTCTATTTCCGGCTCTTCGTCGGTCGCCCCGTAGATCGAATCGAGAATGTCGTCGATCGACGCGATAAGGCGCCGGGGCTCTATCCGTTTGCGCCCCTCGAGAATCTTCTCGAAGTAGAAGAAGACCCTCCCGATTAACCCCCCGAGGAGTCCCGGGAGAGCAAGGTCCGATCGAATGGAAAAGAGGGAGATAAAGACCAGCCCGACAACCGTAAACCCCTTCATCAGCCCGCCCCGGAGCGCCCCGGAAGTGACCTCCAGTGGCCCTATGGCTAAGAGGACACGCCCGAAGGGGGTCAGCAAGTTGAACAGGGTTATCGAGCCGACCATGATGACGAAGTAGAGCCACTTGATCTTTTTCCCGGCGCGGTCCGCGAGGAAGGCGAAGAGTAAGACCTGTATCACCCGGACCGGGAGGCTCCCCTGCAGCAGATAGGCCGGGATAAGAAAGAGGCCGGTTACAAAGAGGTTCCGGGTGCTCAGGTGGGAGGCAAGAAGGCGGTTGGCGGCCGGCATGATTACCCGGTGGAGTATCGCGCCGCGATATCCCGATACCACCGGGACCTATCGGCGAATCGGTTCGCGAAGAGTCCGACCGCAAGGCCGCTCGCCGCCCCGAGGCCGAGGAAGAGCGGAGCGATTATCCAGGCCGAAAGCCCGAAAATGAACCGGATCGACAGGTAAATCTGGACTGTGTTGCTCGCAAGGGCACCGAAGAGGCTTATCCCGACCAGGCTAACCCGCCGCCCGAAGAGTCTGTGGGCGCCGATCATCACGAGGGCACTCGCGAAGGAACCGCCGAAAGAAAAGAGAAAGACGTAGGACGCGAGGGTCCCGTTGACGAGCCCCTGCCCGAGAACCTTCAGGAGTACCAGAAGCAGAACGAGGCCGATGGGAAAGATGTCCAGGGCGAGGAGTACCGGGAGATTCGCCAGGCCGAGCCGAAAGAAGGGGAATGGCTTCGGAAAAAGATACTCGATGGTCGCAAAAAAGAGACAGAGCGCACCGAAGAAGGCAACGAGCTCGAGGCGATCCCGGGGGTGAGGCTCAAGACCCATTCGAATCCGCTCGTGCTAGTACCAGGGTTATGTTATCTCTCCCGCCCGCGGCGTTCGCTAAGGCTATCAGGCGCTCGGCGATTATCGGCAGGCCTTCTTCCATCACCATGATTCGCTCCATCTCTTCATGCTCTAGAAGATCCGACAGACCGTCACTGCAAATCAAGTAGAGATCGTCAAAGTCGTCTACCCGTCCGACGGAGTTCACGTCTATGAAGAAGCCCGATGAGACACCGAAACAGTTGGCGAGTATGTTCCCGGGAATCGCCGGGTTGTTGGTCATCGCCCTGACGGTGTGGTCCCGGCTCAGCTGCTGAAGCGCTCCGTTGCGGAGCCGGTAGACCCGACTGTCGCCCGCGTGCAGGAGGGTAAGCTCCCGCCGGTACACGATGAGCGCGCTCAAGGTAGTTGCCATTCCGTCGTGACGTCGGCTTCCGGACGCCTGGCTTAGAATGTCGGCGTGGACCTCCTCCGCGAGAGCGGAAAGGCGCCGGGGTAGTTCCCGGGGGTCGGTCTCCGGCCCGAGAGCCTCGAGACCTCGGAGAACTCCGACCGCGGCCTTCCGGCTTGCAATCTCGCCTGAATTGGCGCCCCCCACCCCGTCGGCGACACCGAAGATCCGGGGACCTCCGGTGTCGGCCGGGAGACGCCGGGAAATTGCCCCATCCCGGACGAGGGCGTCGCCGACGACGGCGATATCCTCGTTATTCGAACGCACGAGCCCGACATCACTTATGGCATGCAGTATTACGTCCATGGCACTTCTCTTAGTATCGGCCGGTCGCCGGGGAGGGCCTAGAACGGCTTGGTCCTCCGTTCCGTGACAAAACCGTGAGCCTTGTCGAGAAGCACCCGGGTATTCTCGAAGGTAATAAGCTCCCTCGCATCGTGGTAGCCGAGCCATCGATAGTCGCGAATTTCCTCCGGTTCGATCTTCACCTTTCCGGTTCGCACCCTCGCGAGAAAGCAGACCATCTCTTTCTTCCGAGATTTCGGTGTCAGATAGTGACTACGCTCGTAGAATCCGGGGCGGAACCGAACCTTCAGGCCGGTCTCCTCGAAGATCTCCCGGCGCGCGGTCTCCTCCTCGGTCTCGTCGCCGGTCCCGTGGCCCTTCGGAAAACCCCAGTGGTCGCCGTTGATGTGCTCCAAGAGGAGATACCGGAGGCCGACGATGCTTCGGCGATAGACGACGGCACCGCAAGATTTGCGGGTCGACGACTTCTTTGCGGTCTCGAGCTCGAGCCGGAGTGAGCGGCTCCGGAATCCCAATTCTTCCCAGAAACCGATTTCCGCCCGGTCCGAGGTAAACACGTCGATCTGGATCGAGGCGACGTTCTGCCAGACCTCGCGACGGAGCCGATGTATCGCCTCCTCGCCGTACCCCTTCCCCCGGTAACGGTCCCGGATGTGGAAGGCTCGGAGGTAGACGTATCGCGGCCGAATGGAATAGAGGGCATAACCTACGGCCTGCTGTTCCTTGTTGGAGAACAGGACGGCGGTGTATTCGCTCCGGAGAAGAGAGGTAAGAAGAAAGGTAACTTGCGTTTCCGACCCCGGCGGCTCGTCTGCGGTTTCCCCGAGATAGGTCCGATGCATCTCCAAGAGGTCGTCCGGTATCTCCGAGTCGGGGTCGACGGTTTGCAGTGTCACGGAAGGTCGAGGCAGGAGAATCCCTCTTCAATATGAATCAATATGAAAGGCTCGTAGACGCGGCGGGATTCGAACCCACGACCTCTGCCTCCGGAGGGCAGCGCTCTATCCA
>JBKHCS010000074.1:0-14035 GCA_046541715.1 Spirochaetaceae bacterium | reverse complement strand
CTCGCGGATCTCGGTCCGGCACCTCCCCTGGTGATGCTCGCCGACGTAACCGACCCCGAAGACGTAACTGCGGCCGCCGAAGCGGCGGTTGAAAGGTTCGGCGCCGTCGATGTGGCCGTCGACTTCGCCGGTATGCACCACCGGACCCTCGATCTGGCGACCGAGGACATCGGGGAGATGGTCGAGATCTTTAGAAAGGTGATCGACCTGAATCTGACCGGCGCTTTTGTCTTTACCGCGGTACTCGGCCAACTGATGGTTCGACAACGAAAGGGGCACATTATCCACCTCTGCAGCAGCGGGAGCAGAGCCTCTCTCTACGGCAGTTACGCCTACAACGCGAGTAAGCACGGGCTCGAAGGGCTCGTAAGAACGGCCGCCGCCCAGCTTGCCCCCTACGGGGTCCGGGTAAACGCCGTTGCCCCGGGAACCGTCGTGACCGACCTGAACAAACACTTGAGCTTTACCGAGGAAGGCGAGCCGAAGCCCCGGGCAAAGAGCATCCTCGCCCACACGCCGACCAAACGCTTCGCCACCGCCGAAGGGGTCGCCGAGACGCTCTTGAGCATGTGCGTCCCCCAGCGGCACCTTACCGGGAACCTCATCTTCCCCGACGATGGATACGTCGTCGAAGGCCACTCCTGGCCGGAAGGGAACGTCGCCCTCTACGAGAGCGCCGAAGCCCTGGATGCGCTCTACCGGGAAATAGACGAGCGGTTTCCGCCGGGGTAGCAGCGGCTTTGGATGCAGTCGACGAAGGCCACACGTTCCGCCTGGTATGCGCCCTTTCATGATTTGTCTGAACGTAAACTTTAATTGACAAATGGCCGTCCAGATGTAAAATACGCATGTGTTAGGTCGAGATTTTTGGCTGAGAGAAATGGAAGCTGCATGGCGAGAACGCCGGATTCTCTGGTTAAGCGGAGTCCGAAGGATCGGAAAGACAAGCCTCGCTCAGCAGATCCGGGACGCGATCTACTTCAACTGCGATCGGCCCTCGGTACGCCGGGAGATGGAGGACCCGGAGTTCTTCTTGGCCAACGCTCCGCCGAACTCGACTCTGGTGCTGGACGAGATTCACCGACTCGACAACCCAACGGAGTTGCTGAAGCTCGCCGCAGACGAGTATCCGTCTATCCGGATACTCGCAACGGGATCCTCGACACTCTCGGCCACAAAGGCGTTCTCGGACACCCTGACCGGTCGCAAGGTGGCGATTCATCTTAGTCCGGTACTCTGGCGTGAGCGTGACACCTTCGGGATCACATCTCTAGATACCCGTTTGGTCCGGGGTGGCTTCCCGGAAACCGTCCTCGGCAAAGCTGACCGAGGGGCCTTCTTCGGTGAATGGATGGACAGCTACTACGCGCGAGACATCGTAGAGTTATTTAGGATACGCGATCCGTCCGGCTATCTGCGACTAGTCGAGATTCTTTTTCGTCGCAGCACCGGACAGCTGGAAACAACAGATCTTGCCAAAGAGAGCGGTCTTTCTCGCCCGACCGTCGATTCGTATCTGGCGGCGATGGAAATGTCCCATGTGATATTTCGCCTCCGACCCTTCCACGGCGGGGGGACCCGGGAGATCGTACGGCAGCCGAAAGTCTACGGTTTCGATACAGGTTTCGTTTGCTGGGTACGTGGTTGGGATGAAGTCACGCCGGAGGTTCGGGGCCGACTTTGGGAACACCTGGTGCTCGACGAGTTGCGGTGCTCAGTCGAAGATCGCCGATTGCGCTATTGGCGTGACAAGTCGGGGCGGGAGATAGATTTCGTCGTCGACCGCGGCAACGGCGTTGTCGACACGATAGAAGCGAAAATAAATCCCGAGCGAGTAGACCATAAGAATCTTGAGGCGTTTCGTGCCCTCTATCCTGACGGCTCGGATTACGTAGCCGTGCCGTTCTGCGAACGCCCAAGGGCCCTCAAGATCGCAAACCGCCGGGTCATAGTGAATGAGCCGGCGAGGATACCGACTGAGTGACGGACTCTCGACCTCGAGAGCTCCTAGAACGCACTCCTAAACTCCACCACCTTCTTCTCCCGGACGGCTTGCGCCGCGGCGAAGGCCCACTCCACCGCCTTAACGCCGTCCTCGAGTCCGACCTTCGGGGCCCGGCCGGTCCGGATACAGTCGACGAAGTCGGCAAGCTCCGCCTGGTAGGTGTCTTCCCAGTACTCGAAGAAGGAGTCGGCGCACTCCTCGACGACGCCCTCGGTAGAGAGATACGCAGAACGATTCCGCCTCGGGGTATCGCCCACCTTGATGGCGCCCTTTGTTCCAAAGATTTCCATCGGTGCATGATAGCCGTAGGCGGCGTTTCGGCTCGCCTCGATTTGGACCATGGTACCGTCGGTAAACTCCATCAGGATGACGGCGTTGTCGATATCGGGAACATCTTTAAGCTTTTCGAAGTGATAGGCGTCCCCGAGGCCGAAGATGCGCTTTGCCTCCGCGCCGAGGAGCCACCGGGCGGTGTCGTAGTCGTGGGTCATCACGTCGGCCACCAGTCCGCCGCTCGAGGGACTAAAGGCCAGAAGAAACTTTTCCACGTGGGTCTTGTCCCGGGAGACAAGGCGGATAAAAACCGGCCGGCCGACGAAACCGTCTTCGAGACGACGTTTAGCCTCGACCATATCGGCGTCGAAACGATGGTTGTAACCGACCTGAAACAGCATCCCCTGGTTCGCATCGACGGCGCTCTTTATCCGCCAAAGCTCCTCCATGCTCATCCCCAGGGGCTTTTCGGTGTACACATTCTTTACGCCCGCCCCAGCCGCCGCGCAGATCTGCTCGGCGTGAACCTCGGAGCTGGTAGCGATAACCAGCCCGTCGAACTTGCCCCAGGCGAGAAGCTCCTCAAAGGACTGCGTAACAAAGTCCGGTTGCATCTCCGAGGTAACCCGGTCGAGCTCCTCCTGCCGAACGCTGCAGATGGCCGCCAACTCGGCCCCCGCGATTCGCGTGTGGATGTTCCGGGCGTGCTCGTAGCCGAGACGCCCGAGACCGACGATAGCCAAACGTGTCGACATGCCGCTGTTCCTTTCTACTGTTTGATGTGGAGCATCACCTTGAGCGCTTCGGCTTTCTGGTTAACCGCGACGTCGAAGGCGTCGTGGATTCTATCGAAACCGAAGTGGTGGGTCGTTAGTCCGGTAATATCCACCGTGTCCTTGATTCTATCCATAAACCGTATGGTCCGCTGGGCGAAGTTCTTGGTACCCCCGGAACCTGTAATACTCAAGGTCCGCCAGATGGTCTTTCCGATTTCCACCGGCACCTGCCGCCCTACCGAGTGACCGATTAGCCGGACCCGGGCGCTGTGGGCTCCGACGTCGAAGAGGGAGGCAAGGGCCTTATCGTTCCCGGAGCATTCCACCATAACGTTGGCTCCGTGGCCGCCGGTCAGGTCCATTACCTGCTCGACGAAGTTCGACGTGGGATCGATGACCTCGTCGGCCCCGTAGGCCCTGGCCCGGTCCCGTCGAGACTGGAGTGGATCGGCGACCATCGTCCGTGCGCCGCTCGTTTGTGCAACGATCTGAGCCGTCATTCCGATGGGCCCCGCACCGAAAATTAGGGCCGTATCGCCGGCGTCGATGTAGCCTCCGTTCCCCCAGATTCCGAAGTAGCCGATGGAAAACGGCTCGTGCCAAGCGCCGAGATCGAAGCTCCAGCTGTCGGGGAACTTGTGGACGTACTCTTCCTCGACGACCATGTACTCCCCCATCCCCCCGGGGGAATCGGGACGGAAACCGATCTCCCGGAAGTTTAGGCAGGCGGAGGGCATTCTCCCCTCCTTACAGTTATAGCATTTGCCGCACCCCATAACGCAGTCACCGACGACCTTGTCCCCGAGGGCAAGCCCGCTTTTGCATTCGGGTCCCATCTCGACGATCCGGCCGCTCCACTCGTGCCCCGGGGTGTACGGCGCGATATCGTAGCGCCCTTCGGCACTGTGGCCTTCGAAGCACTCGACGTCGGACCCGCAAATGCCGCAGGACATCACCTCGATCAGGACTTGGCCGCTTCCCGGGGATGGGACGTCGTGCTCGACGACTCTCAGGTCCCGGGGACCGTGGAGAAAGGATACTTTCTGTTTCATGCAATCCCACCCTTATCTCGGTATACTCAGCATCATACCACGGTTTTTTGAGGACCAGACTAAGAGGGGAAGCATGATTTCTACACCCAGCCCCGGCGAATCGACGAGGCAACTTTTCGGTATCGAAGGCAAAGTCGCCGTCGTTACCGGCGCCGCGAACGGGATCGGGAGGACGATAGCCGCGGGGCTATCGCGGCTCGGCGCCCGAGTCGCGTTGGTCGATATCGACGAGGGGGGCATCGCCGCCCTTAGGGATGAGATAGAGGCTGCCGGGGCGGAGGCTCTGGCCGTACCGACGGACCTAACGAAAGAAGAGAGCGCCGAAGCGATGGCCGCTGCGGTCGTCGAAGGTCTCGGTGGCATCGACATCCTGGTAAACGCCGCCGGGGTGCTTTACAACGAGCAGGCAATCGACTTCGACATGGAAAAGTGGCAGTGGGTAATGGATGTGAACGTCAAGGGCACGTTCCTCGCCTGCCGCGCCGTAGGCCGTCGGATGCTCACCTCCGGGGGAGGCCGGATCATCAACTTCTCGTCGATCCGGAGCATCCAGGGAAAAGACGAGTACCACGCCTACGCCCCGAGTAAGGGGGCGGTCAACCAGCTTACCCGGACCCTCGCGATCGAGTGGGCAAAGGAGAACATCAACGTCAACGCAGTCGCCCCGACCTTTACCCTGACCGAGCTCAACCGAAAGCTCCTCGAGAACCGGGAGATGCACGACTGGGTCCTCGGCCGGATACCGAAGGGACAGCTCCTCGAAATGGAGTGGCTCGTGGGACCCGTGGCCTTTCTGGCATCCGAGGCGTCGCGGTTTATGACCGGGACGATTCTCTTTGTCGACGGTGGCTGGTCCGCAGCATAAGGAGTTCAAAGATGGATATGAAGGGAAAAGTAGTGATCGTAACCGGATCCTCTTCCGGTGTGGGGGCCGCGACGGCGGAGATGTGCGCCGAGGCCGGCGCTTCGGTAGTGGTCAACTATAGTCGCAACGTTTCCGGGGCGGAGACTACCGTCGCCGCCTGCGAGGCTGTCGGGGCAAAGGCGGTTGCCGTGCGTGCAGACGTAGCCCAAGATGCCGACTGCCGCAAGCTCGCCGAAGCCGCCCTGGAAAACTTCGACCGCATCGACTACCTGGTGAACAGCGCCGGGACGACCAAGTTTTCTCCGATGGAGGACCTGGAAGCCCTCTCGGCGGAGGATTTCCTGCATATCTACCGGGTGAATACCGTAGGCCCCTACCAGATGGCCCGAGCCTGTGTTCCCCACATGCGCAAAGCCGGCCGGGGGGCCATCGTCAACGTCTCCTCTAATGCCGGAATCTACGGTACCGGGAGCTCGATGGCGTACGCCGCGTCTAAGGGCGCCCTGAATACGATGACCCTCTCGATGGCCCGGGTCTTTGCCCCGGAGATCCGGGTGAACGCGGTCTGCCCCGGCTTTATCCGGGGGGACTGGATCCGCCGGGGGCTCGGAGACGATGCCTACGAAAAGGCGAAGGCCAACTGGGAAGCGACGGCGCCCCTCGGGACGACCGCCGAACCCGACGATATCGCCGAAGCCATCGTCTACCTTCTCGCGGGGGCCCGGGTGGTCACCGGGGAGACGCTCCTGTTAAACGCCGGCACACATCTGAGCGGGTCCGACATCCACCGGAGGAGGTAGATGCGGAGGTCTACCGGTAGGCCCGGCGTAGGATCTCCAGAATATCCGGCGCCGTCGTTTCCCGGACGTTAAGAACGAGAAGCCGGGCTTGAGTCTCGACGCAGAGCTCTGCGAGGGTCGGGAGCTCCTCTTCGGGGACCTCGATCTCTCGGAGGCTCCGGGGTATGCCGACTGACCGGGTAAACTCTTCCACTGCCGAAACGGCGTTGGCCGCGTTAGCGTCGTTACTCGTCTCCTGAGGCACCCCGAGGAGCTCCCCTAGTTTGGCATACTTGTCGGCGCACTCCGGCCGGTTGAACTCCATCACGTAGGGAAGCATAACCGCGTTGGCGACGCCGTGGGGCACGGGATACCGACCGCCTATGGTTTGGGCAATGGCGTGAACGGCTCCGACGTTGGCGATGGCAAACGAGAGGCCTGCGAGATAGCTCCCCATCAGCATCCCTTCCCGGTCAGGCACCGATGATCCGTTGGAGTACGCGGCATACAGGTGCCGGGAAATGAGAGAGACGGCGTTCTCCGCGAAGAACTCGTTGAGGACGGTACACGCCCGGGAGGTGTAGGCCTCGATAGCATGGGTCAAGGCGTCGACACCGGTGGCGGCGGTGACCGCGGGAGGAACCGAAAGCGTCAAGAGCGGGTCGAGGATGGCCCCCTTCGGTTGAAGCACCGAGGACCGCACCCCCTTCTTGGTGTGGGTCGCCGTGTCGCTAAAGACCGCCGCCGGGGTAACCTCGCTACCGGTCCCCGCCGTCGTCGGAATCGCGATAAAGGGGATACCCGCGTTCGGGACCTTCTCCACCCCCCAGTAGTCCCTCACCTCTCCGACGTTTCCCACCATCACAGCGGCCAACTTGGCGACGTCGATTGCACTCCCTCCCCCAAGTCCGATCACTGCGTCGGCGTTCCGGGCTTTGAGAAAGTCCCTACAGAGGGCCACCAGAGTATCCGGCGGCTCCGGCTGAACCTCGGTAAAGGCCGGCGGCTCGCCGTCGAGGACCTCGACAACCTGCGCGAGAATGCCGGCCTCGACCAGCCCCGGATCCGTCACGATAACCGGCCGCCGGGAGCCCAGCTGACCGAGAACGTTCGGCAACCGAGAAAGAGCCCCGGGACCATGGTGGACCAAGGGGGTAGTCAGAAAGGTGTGTATCGAATCGGCCATAGTACGCCATCGTGCGCCGGAGTAACCGGGGTGTCAAGGTTTTGCCTGCCGGGTATAGTCGTGGGATGAAGCTTTGCCTGGTAGGTTACGGTGCGATCGCGTCGAAGCACATGGAGGCATTCCGGGAGATTCCCGGCGTGCGCCCGGCGTGGCTCGTCGGGAGGCGGGAGGAGCAGACCGCCAAGTTTGCGGCAACCTGGGGATTCGACAACTGGACCTTGGACTTGGACCGGGCCCTCGCTGACACCAGCGTCGATGCGGTCGTCATAGCCTCTCCGAACGCCCTTCACGCCGATCAGGCGGAGCGCTCTCTACGAGCGGGAAAACACGTTCTCTGCGAAATTCCCTTGGCGCTCTCCCTGGAGGATGCCGAACGGGTGACGGCGGTCTCGAGGAGCGAGAATCGACGCTTGATGGTCGCCCACACGATGCGCTTCTTTCCGGCTATCCGGGAGCTCCACGACCGGGTCGCCTCCGGGACTCTCCACGTCGAGCATCTCGTCGGCCAGTTTACGATGGTGCGCCGCGAAAACGTGACCGCCGATGGGAAGCCACGGTCCTGGACCGACAACCTCCTCTGGCATCACGGCGCCCACATGGTCGACGCGATTCTCTGGATTACCGGGAGCCGGACCGCCGACGTGTTCTGCCGCTGCGGAGCTCCCCACCCGACCCAGGGCGTCATGAACCTTACCTTGAGCATGGGGATGCCCGGGGGCGAGATCGCGACCCTGGCACAAAGCTACGGTAGCTACGAGTTCCGGTGGCGACTGGACGTCTTTGCCGAGGAAGCGACCCTCCTCTTCGACATGGGGGAGCTTCGCGACAGCGACGGACAAGTCCTCGTACCCCGGCGGTCGATCGTCGATCTTCGGGATCAGAACTGGGAGTTCGTCGCGGCGGTCCGGGAAGGAAGGGACCCGGCGGTTACCGGAGAGGACGTCCTCCCAACCATGCGATTACTCCGGAATGCGCAAATCTCCGCCAAGGGTTAGCCACCGAAATACAGAGCTGCCGCGTTTCCCCCGGCGACCTTCGGAATGGCCTCCTCCGGCAGCGGAAGCCGTCCTTCGAGAAGAAGGTCGAGCTCCCTTCGGTAGTCGTCGAGGCCTCCGACGACCGGGTAGTTCGATCCCCAGAGGAGCCGCTCCGGACCGAAGACGCCAGCCGCCTCCTCGATAAGGGGATAGAGCGCCTCGTGGGGATAGGGACAAAACATCTCCATCCCCGAGATCTGCAGGTAGACAACGGCATGAGCGGCGAGGCGAAAGAGCGCCCGGTGTTCACCAAATCCGGGAGACTCACGGACACTCGGATTGCCGAGGTGAGTCACCACGAGGCGACAGTCGGGATGAGACTTCAGAAAGGCCTCGAGGGCGTCCGCCGAGGCGGCTATCCCCTCCGGGGCGTAGAACACGATAATACCGCCGGCGTCCGCGGCGGCGGCAAACACGCCGGGGGACTCCCGAAGAACATCGGAGGTCAGGCGGGCTCCCCGAAAGGGTCCATCGCCGAGAAGCGCCGATAAGCTACGTTCCGCGCCGTCGGCCCGGTTTGCCTCGGACCGATGGTCGACGAGGCAGACGCCGGCGAATCGTTCCGGTTGCCGTTCCACGATTCCTCGGATGTAGCCGTTGTCGTATTCGCCGAGGTGCTGCACGACAACCGCCCGGGAGACACCGGCCGCGGCAGTCGTTCTTTCCACGTCTTCGATCGGCAGGTATTTGCTCAACCCGGCGTGGAGATAGGCGTCGGTTATGTCCATACCATCTGTATGATCCCCATTCGACGCCCCGTCAAGACGCCCCGGTTATTGACGCGTCGGCGGCGGCGGCGTATCGTCGGGGGTATGGCAGTCATTATTACCGGTGGATGTGGATTTATTGGGGCGCGTCTCGGCGCACGTTTTGCGAAGAACGGCAAAGAAGTCGTAGCGGTGGATTTTGCGCCGCCGTCGGACCTTACCAAGGAGATCTGGTCCGGAGGCGTCGAATACGAGCAGTGCGATATCTCGGATAAGGAACGGGTTGCCGCTATCGTCAAGGCCGCCGGCGACAAGGACGAGATACTCCATCTCGCGGCTATTCTGACCGCCGGATGCGACAAGGACCCGAGCCGGGCGGTCAACGTTAACATCGGCGGCTTCGTAAACCTTATCGATCCCATCCGGGAGCACGAGGGGCGCCGACTTCTCCTGGCTAGCACCATCGGTGTCTACGGCCGGGGCCTCCCTCAGCCGATTACCGAGTCGATGGCCACCGAACCCGACGGCTGGTACGGCGTTACCAAAATCTGCGACGAAGAGATCGGCCTTTTGGCGGCACGCCGGTACGGCATCGACTTTCGCGCCGCGCGAATGGCGGCGGTAACGGGACCCAACCGCGTCGCGGTTGGCTCGGCTAGCATGTTCGTCTCTCTGATTCCCGAGAAGGCGGCGAAGGGCGAGCCCTACGCCATCGAGGTGAGCGAAGACACCTCCTACCCCGCCGTCTACATCGACGACGCCGTGGATGCCCTCTACACCATCGTCACCGCCCCGGAAGCGCCGAGCAGAATCTACAACGTGGCCTCAGGCAACGCCGTGGTTGCCGAGATGGTCAAGTTGGTCAAGCAACGCCGGCCGGACGCCGAGCTCTCCTACGCCCCGGATCCGGACATTATGGCGGTGGTATCGGGTTATAAGGAGTGGACCATCGACTGCTCCTTGGCAAAGAAGGAGCTCGGATGGGAGCCTCGGTTCACCCTCCCGGAAATGGTCCGGGACATCATGGAAAAAGCAGCGATTTAGGTTGACGACTCTCGCGCTTCGCCACGTGCCCTTCGAAGACCTCGGGCTCTTAGCGCCGCTACTCGAGCGCAGGGGGCACCGGATACGCTATCTCGACCTGCCGGCCTCCGGGGTCGGCACGCCCGGCACCGCTCCCAGGGAAGAAACAGTGTCCCTCCCTGAGGTCGAATCCGCCGACCTTGTGGTAATCCTCGGGGGTCCCATTGGGGTATACGATACCGGCGCCTACCCCTTCTTGGAGCCGGAGATCACCTCCGTCGCCCGCCGCATCGAGGCCGGAGGCCCGACCCTGGGTATCTGCCTCGGCGCACAGATAATCTCCGCCGCCTTGGGTGCCCGGGTCTACCCCGGCGGCAGAAAGGAAATCGGCTGGGCTCCGGTGGAGCTGACGGAAGCCGGGAGTCGGTCGGTACTGGGGCCTATTGGCAGGGCTGCCGCCGGAGGCGACGAAGCCCCGAGGGGCCTCCCGGTCCTCCACTGGCACGGAGACACCTTCGACCTGCCGTCGGGAGCCGAGCTCTTAGCGTCGACGGATCTCTACCAAAACCAAGCCTTTTCCTATCCCGGGGCGCCGGCAACCGCCCGATCGTCGCCCCACGTTCTTGCGCTGCAGTTCCACCTCGAAGCGACGGCGGAGGGCTTAGAGAGTTGGTACGTGGGCCACGCGGTCGAGATAGCCGCTACTCCGGGGGTTGAAGTTCCGAGCCTCCGGGAGGCCGGGATAGAGCATTCCGCAACCCTCCTTCCTCGAGCGTCGAAGGTCTTCGGCGATTGGCTCGATCTTCTGAATCTCTAGGCGTCGCTACCGAACCGGAGCGTCTTCTTTGAGATACCCGACTATCTTTCCAATCCGCAGGTTCACTACTTCGTAGAGGGCAGGAACCAGATCGTGGGTGACGGCGTACCGCCGGAGTCCCGACCGGGCCGCGTCGGCCATTTCCCAGACATCGGCTTCGTCGTCCACGTTTAGACAGCATTCCTCCCGGAGGAAGTCTTCGAGACCCATAAGCTCGTTCTGGAGGGTCGAAACGTTGGAGTTTCGTACGTACTCGGTAATCTCGTGGTTCGCGAGACGCCTGTTCTGATGCTCTACGAGAATTTGAAGCTCGTCCCGGAGGGATTCCAACTCTACGGTAAGAAGACGCCGAAACCGGCGACCGACGGACGACATAAGCCACTCCTTCGAGCAGCCGCAGGAACACACCCCCTCGGTAATCCCAAGCGGCGGCCCTTATCTATATGGTATACCCGCCCGGTCGCCGGCGCAAGGGACAACTACCGCGCCGCCACCGGATTCCCCACGTACGTCCGCATCTTCTCGGTCCTCAGCTTAACCAGGTCGCAGATCCCCGGCACCTCGTCCCGGATGGTATTCCTACCGGAGCGCTTCCAAGTGCTCCCGGGCGGCCCGGCCGACGTCGCTTAACGGATCGAAGGCAATCGCGTCCTCGAAGGTTGCCATCGCCGCCCCGAGGTTTCCCATTCCAGCGAGGGCCTGTGCCTTCAGCGCAGACGCAACTTGCCGCTCGCTCGGGGTACGTCCGGAGTGCCGGAGATACCGCTCCGCCATCTCGACCGCCTCGGAAAAGGCCGACAGCTCGAGCAGAACGTCCGCTTTGACGAGGGCCCGCTCGTCGGCAAGGGAGCCGCCTTCGGCGTCGAGAAGTTGTAACGATTGCTGATAGTTTCCCGATGCCCTCGCCGCAAGAGCCTGAAGCACCCGAAGGTCTCGTCGCCGGTCCGCCGAAACATTGGCCCGGGCTTCGGCAAAAAGGTTGTAAGCCCCCTCCGGTTGATTCTGTCGGAGAGCCCGGAGCCCTTCGGCGATAAGGCGATCGTCGGAGTCGCTTTCGGCCGCCCCGTCATAACGCTCGGCAAGCACCTGCCGGAACCGCCGGCTAATGGCCTCCCGGACGGCGTCCGAACGGGCACGGCTGGTGGCCCGGCGGAGGGACGCAAGCTCGTAGGTTCCCGGCCGGGCAATCCGAAGTACTCCTTCCCGGTGCCCAATCTCGACGTAGCCGCCGTTGCCTAACCGAACGACCGCCTCGTTTCGCAGGGTATTTCCAACGTCGACTCGGCGCCAGCTGCCTTCGTCTCGGGTGTAAGCCTCTCCCTCGAGGAGGACGATCTCAAACTCTTGCGAGACCGCCCCCGGCGGGACAAGAACCACGCCGAGAAGGAGAAGAAGAAGCGCGAATAGCTCTCGTCGGACTCCCGCCCCCAAGTAAGCCATTACCCTATAGTATATCATCCGTTAGAATGTCTGGGTGAAGCAATTGTCACTTCCAGGGCTCCACCCAGCCCGGATAACCCGCCTGAACGATAAGGAGGCCCGTCCTCAGGGAAGCTACGTGCTCTATTGGGTCCAGCGGGCCCAGCGCTCCGAAGACAACCACGCCCTCGAGTACGCGATCGCCTGGGCCAACGCGCTATCGGTCCCGATGGTCGCCTGCTTCGGACTCACGACGGGCTATCCGGAGGCAAACCTGCGCCACTACGCCTTTCTCCTCGAAGGGTTGCGCGACCTCCGCCGGGGTCTCGAAGAACGAGGGGTTGGCCTGGTCTGCGCCTGGGGAAGCCCACCGGATGTGGCGCTTCGGATGGCGGAGAACGCTGCGCTTGTGGTGACCGACGGCGCCTATCTTTACCACTTGCGCACCTGGCGGGCCCGGGTGGCACGGGAGTCGCCCTGCCGGGTCGACCTCGTCGAAACGGACCTCGTAGTACCCGTGCGTCAGGCGAGCGATCACCGGGAGTACGCCGCTCGGACCATTCGAAAGAAGCTGATGGCCCAGGTCCCGGAGCTCGCCCACCTCCCGGAGCACCAAGGTCCGGACCACCCTTCGCTGGAAATGGTCCGACGGATTCTCGCTCCCGGGGCCCAGAGGTCTAAGGAGCGCCGGGGGCTCGAACCGGTCGCCTCCCTGGACTTGGATAAGGTATCATCCCACCTCGAGGTCGACACCACCGTTCGGCCCGTATCCACGTGGTTCGTCGGCGGCCAGACCGAGGCTCTGCACCGCTTCGGGAGCTTTTTGGCTGAACGCTTCGCCGACTACGACGACCGTCGTAATCACCCCGGAGAGGACGCAACGTCCGGCATGAGCCCCTACCTCCACTTCGGGCACGTCTCTCCGATACGGCTGGTAATCGAGGCCGAAGAGGCCCGGGGCACCGTCCCGTCGGGTAACGTAGACACCTTCGTCGAAGAGCTCGTCGTCCGGAGGGAGCTCGCCTACAACTACTGCTACTACACCCGGGACTATGCCTCCTACGAGAGCCTTCCGGACTGGGCCCGGAGCACCCTTGCCGGCCACAAGGGCGACGAGCGGCCGGCGGTCTACAACGAAGCGACCCTCGAGGCCGCGGAGACCCACGACGACTACTGGAACGCCGCGATGACCGAAATGAAGATTACCGGCTCAATGCACAACTACATGCGGATGTACTGGGGGAAGAAGATCCTCGAATGGAGTAGCGACCCGAAGGCGGCCTTCGAGACTACCCTCCGGCTGAATAACAAGTACTTCCTCGACGGTCGGGACGCCAACTCCTTTGCCAATGTCGGCTGGATCTTCGGGCTCCACGACCGGCCCTGGCCCGAACGGGCTATCTACGGAAAGGTACGCACCATGACGGCCTCGGGCCTCGAGCGCAAGACGGATATCGGGTCCTACGTTCTCAAAGTCCGGCGTCTCGCCGAAGAGGCCCCGGAACGCTTGCCGGATTAGTATATTCTCCGAGACATGAAGCAGAACGAATCCGTATGGAACTACCCCCGACCGCCACGGCTCGAGGCGACCGATCTTCCGTTGAAGGTGGTCTTTGGCGGAGAGGTCATAGCCGAAAGCCGCCGAGGCTACCGGGTGCTGGAAACGAGCCATCCCCCTACGTACTACATCCCGAAGGCCGACTGCAGGATGGATCTTTTGACTCCGACCGACCACCGAAGCGTCTGCGAGTTCAAGGGGGCCGCCCGGTACTACACGCTGACCGTCGGCGACCGCCGGGCGGAGAACGCCGTCTGGGAATACCCGACGCCGACCACCGCCTTCGCTCCGCTGAAAGACCACCTTTCGTTTTACGCCCAGGACATGGACGCCTGCTACGTCGACGGGGAACAGGTAAGCGCCCAAGAAGGAAGCTTCTACGGTGGCTGGATTACCAGCTGGATTGACGGGCCCTTCAAAGGGGGCCCCGGGACGATGGGCTGGTAGCCGGGCCACAAAGGATCGGAGAGGCGGTCCGGCGATTATTCGATCCGTAGATCACTCTCGTTGTCGATAAATATCGGAAGCCCCATTACCT
>JBKHCS010000073.1:0-14251 GCA_046541715.1 Spirochaetaceae bacterium | reverse complement strand
AGGAGGAAACCATGAGAATAGGATTTATCGGCCTCGGCATAATGGGAAAACCGATGGCGAAGAACCTGCAGAAGGCAGGGCACGACCTGGTGGTGCACGACGTCAACGAAGCCGCCGTCAAGGAGCTGACCTCCGCCGGTGCTTCGGCCGCCGGGTCGCCGAAGGAGGTCACCGAGCAGACCGACCTTATCATCACCATGCTTCCCAACTCGCCTCATGTTAAGACGGTGGCCCTCGGAGAGAAGGGCATAATCGAAGCCGCGGCGGCCGGGAAGACCCTCATCGACATGAGCTCCATTGCTCCGCTGGTTTCCCAGGAGGTCGCGAAGGCCCTCGCCGAGAAGGGCATGGAGATGCTCGACGCTCCGGTGAGCGGCGGGGAACCGAAAGCCGTCGACGGGACCATCGCGATTATGGTCGGCGGCAAAGAGGAGGTCTTCGAGAAGTACAAGGAGATCCTCCTGGTGATGGGCGCCTCGGCGGTCCTCTGCGGCGATATCGGAAGCGGTAACACGACCAAGCTTGCCAACCAGATTATCGTGGCGCTGAATATCGCAGCGGTTGGCGAGGCGATGACCCTGGCCACCAAGGCCGGGGTGGATCCGGAGAAGGTCTTCCAGGCCATCCGAGGAGGTCTCGCCGGAAGCACCGTAATGGACGCAAAGATGCCGATGATCCTCGAGGGCAACTTTAAGCCCGGCTTCCGGATCGAGCTCCACATCAAGGATTTGCAGAATGCCCTGGACACCGCCCACGCCATCGCCTCCCCCATCCCTCTCGCGAGCCAGGTGATGGAGATAATGCAGGCCCTCAAGGTCGAAGGGAAGGAGAAGAACGACCACGGCGGCATCGCCGAGTTCTACGAGCGTCTGGCAAACGTCAAGGTGCGCCGGAAGTAGGCGCCGGTGGGCGCCCCGGCCCGGTGTTTCTACTCGATAAGCCGGGTCTCGAGCCCGGCGAGGCGCGCCACTTCCGCCTGGCGCTTGTCGGCGGTAACAAAAAGGTCGGCCGTGGGTCCTGCCGCCGCGACGTGGAGCAGGTCCAGGGAGCGGGCAAGGGTCGCGGGAGTGTGTGCGGCGGATAGCTCCGTCGCGCGTCGAAAGACGGCGGCCCAGTCGGGCACGGTCCGCCGGAGACGCCCTGCCGCAATGTCGATCTCGAAGGTGTGCTCCGACGCGGCCCGCCGGCCTTCGGTGATCGCGCCACGACCGACAAGTGCTCTGAGCGTGTTCCGGATCTCGAGTTCGTGGAGGGGAGTGATCGGTATAGCGGGAAGCGTACTGACAACCGCGGCCGCGTCCGGTGAGTTGGGCTCTCGGACGTAGAGCTTGATCAGCACCCCGGAATCGACGTAGACCGTCGACGCCACGCCCTACTCCCGGTCCCCGTAGAGAACCTCGCTCGCCGACGGCTTGCACTCCCCGTCAGGGTACAAGGCATGTACCCGTTCGACGAGATCGGGCCACTCAGGGGGTTGCTCTTCGGAGACCGGCTCGATTCGGGCGATTATTTTCTTCCGACGCCGGACCTCTATCGTCTCACCGCGCTCGACAGCGTCGAGAAAGCTCCCGAGGTGGTGTTGAAGATTGCGCACATCAACGACTTTCACGTACTACATTATGTAGTGCAAAACCTCCTAGGTCAAGATAGTTTCCCGGCCCCAGGAATTGGTCCTGAGCCAGGCTCCCGGGGCACCTCTTCGACCCGTTTGATTCCCTTGGCGTCGACGACGAGGCGAAAGCGGCGCAGACCCGAACGGCCTTCTTCGGACTCGTAGACTATGACTACGTTTAGGTGATAGATCCGCTTTACACCGACTATGCTCACCTTCTTCTTACCGAGAGCCAGGGGAATCCGGCCGTACTGCACGGCGAGGTGCCGGAGAAAGCTCTCTAAATTGACAATACTTATGTCGGCAATTCCGCGGACCCGGTAGTGCGTCTTCCGGAGCGTCTTGCTCTTGAGGCTGACGTCCTTGCGATAGTGGAGGACCCGCTCTCCGGCGGTCGCGAAGAGGGCCTCCTCGAATTCCCCTCTATTCCGCGCCGTCCTAACTTCCGGGGAGAGCTTTCGCTCCGGGACGAAGGCGACCCTCTCCTTTACCACGGCGAGCTTCCTTCCCTGGATGGCGTCGTAGAGGCTCTCCCGCCTGTCAGGAAATCTGCCTCCGATCGATCGGGAAAAGAGATCCCGGAAGAAATCCTTCATCCGATCCTTGAGCATGTAGCTGACGACCAACAGAACAAAGAGGGACGTCGTTATGTTGCCGAAAGCGGTCTGTCCGTAGAAGGCGATCGCAGTCGCGAATACCATGGCGATGCCGGCGGCTAAGGCGTAGAGCAGATGTTCCGCCCGCTTGGCCTCGTCGGTCTTCTTTACGCGAAAAAAGAGAACTTCCGACACGTAGCGTTTGAGCATCTTCTCCCGGTAGACGTACTCCTCCATCTGCTGTTCGACGTCGGGATTCGGCTCCGAAGTCGGATAGTCGACCTGACCGCGGTATTGGATCTCTTTGACGAGTATCCGGGCGATCTTGTTGTACGCCGAGTTGTCGCCCTCGTCGTACTCGCACTGGTCGAGGAACGCCGTCAGGTAGCGTTCGAAAAGAAGCGAAAGATGCTCGTCGATCATCCGGGTGTGGGTTCGAAGTTCCGAGAGAGCCTCGAGTTCTTCAACCTGCCGCGTAAGGTCGTGGAAGCGGACCGCCACTTTGTGGAGCTCCCTGGCCGCCGCGGTAGCCGGCTTTTCGACGTAGGATCCCACGTCGGTATCGGGCATCTCCCGTCTCAGTCGCCGGATACTCTCCCGGAGCATCGATTTGTAGACGGCGCCGAGCATCTTGGTCTCGTAGAAGAATCTATCCGCCGGGAGAGCACGCCCCTCGGCGGCGTCCCGGACCATCTGCTCGGCCCGGATAAGGGGAGAGCGATCCGATTCGGAGTCCAGGAGGTCGGTTACCGCAAAGTACGGGGTGTTGAACCGAATGTAGAGCTTGGTGTCGTCGTAGAACGTGTCCCGGTCGTAGGTCTCGGGATTGATGTGAAACGATTGGGGAAGGAAGAAATAGAGTCCGAGACGGTACCCGCTCTTGCGCTCCTTCGACCTTCCCCCCATTACGTGGCGCAGTTTGAGCTCTATGGAGTATTTGTCTCGCTGCTTGAAGATCAGGCCTTCCACAGCTTCTATTGTACCGCGAGTCGGAACCCTATTGCATTGATTGGCAGGCACGAGCCCGGCTCCACCCCTTGACAGGTTGGACTATTCGTAGAAGTCTCATATCTATACAAAAAGGAGGCCGAACGTGAGAAGAGTTGTTGCCCTACTTGGGGTCATCTTGCTTGCTCAATCTCTATCTGCTCAATCGGACTTGGCTCTAAAAAGCGCCCGGGAGACATCCACTTACTACGCCTTTTCGGTGGGTATCGCCGAGGCTCTGATGGACGAGCTGTCCGGTTACAACATTACCGTAGAAACGAGTGCCGGCTCGGTAGAAAACGTAAAGATGGCGCGTATCCGGCAGGATTATCTCTTTACCTCGCCGCCCTCCCTCGTGCAGTCGGCCCTCGACGGAAGCGGCCAGTTCGAGGAAGGCGGTTACGAAAACGTCCGTTCCCTCTGGCCCCTTCCGGGCCTGGTTATGCACTGGGTTGTCCGACAGGACAGCGGCGTCGAGAACTTAGGTGATCTAGTGGGAAAGCGTTTCGTCCCCGGAGGCGCCGGCTCTGCCGGAGCCCGGATTACCCAGGTGGTTCTCGAGTCGATGGGCATTGCCGACGACATCAACCTCTTGACCCTCGACTTGAGCGAGGGCGTCGCTGCGGTGCGGAACCGCCGGGCCGTCGGCTTTAGCACGTCGAGCACGCCCCCGGCTTCCATGGTCACCGAGATCGCCGCGACCATGCCGATTCGGCTTCTCGAGCTCAGCGACTCGGATTACCGGGGCGTCTCCGACCAGTACACCCGGGCGGTTATCCCCGCGGGGATGTACAACGGAGTAAACCGGGACATCAACACCATCAGTCTTCCGGTTGCAACCTACACGACCACCGACCTCTCGAACGAGACGGCTTACCGGCTGACCAAGGCCTTCTGGGAAACCCGGGCCGACTGGGAGGGGGTCCACCCGGCGATGCGCCTGATCAACATGGACGACGTAAACGCGATGAAGGCCCGGCTCCACCCCGGCGCCCTGCGGTATTACCGGGAGATCGGCTTCGACGTATCCCCGGCTCTCCGCTAGCGGCACTTCTACCGACTTGAAACACGCGATATGGCGACACGTCCTCTTGGGCGTGTCGCTCGTCTTTGCACTCTTCCATCTTGTGCTCCCGGTCTACGGGTTTCTCCCGGCGCTTCAGGCCCGGGCGGTTCACATCGGGTTGGCCTTGTTCGTCATCTTCTTCGGGGGCCTGGTCAACGCGAAAGACGCCGTCTCGCCTTGGCGTCGCGCCGTAGACCTGACCCTCGCCGCCGTCGGCGTCGGTATAACCGCCTACGTCATCCTGCGGTACGACCAGATTTCGAACCAGTACGGTGTCCCGACGGGATCCGGTCAGGTAATCGTGGCCTTTGCGCTGATGCTCCTGATTCTCGAAGCCGCCCGGCGGATGATTCGGCCCACACTTCCGATCATAGCGGCAGTGTTTCTTCTCTACGCCCTCTTCGGGCATCTAATTCCCGGTCCCTTCGGGCATCCGAAGTATACCTTCGAGACCATCGCCGGACAGATGTTCCTGACCACCGGAGGCGTCTGGGGCCTCTTGGTCGGCGTCAGCACCAACGTTATCGCGATCTTCGTATTCTTCGGCGCCTTTATCGTCGCTACCGGCGGCGGAAGTGGTTTTATGAAGCTGAGCATCAAGCTCGCGGGCCGGTTTACCGGGGGGCCGGCAAAGGTCGCCACTATCTCGAGCGCCCTCTTCGGGTCGGTCTCCGGGAGTGCGAGCGCTAACGTCGCGACAACCGGCTCCTTCTCGATTCCGATGATGAAGCGGCTAAGGTACAAGCCGGAGATGGCCGCCGCCGTGGAAGCCGTGGCGAGCACCGGCGGCCAGATAATGCCCCCGATTATGGGCGCCGGCGCCTTCGTCATGGCCGAGCTTACCGAAACACCCTATCTGGAGGTGGCCTACCACGCCCTGATTCCGGCGTTCCTCTACTTTCTGGCCGCGGGAATCGGCGTCCACTTCTACTCCCGGCGGGAGGGCTACGTGGGCCTCGGCCGGGAAGAGATTCCCTCGTGGAACAGCACGCTGACGGCGGCGGGTTTCTTTCTGATCCCCTTCGCGGTGCTCCTCGGATGGATGATATCGGGGTTTACACCACAGTACTCCGCCTTCTGGGCCACGATGGCTACCATACCTTTGGGATTTCTGAACGAGGACTGGCGCTTCGACTTCCCCGGAGCCCTCGGACGCTTCAAAGAAGCGGTAACCACCGGCGCCCGGCAGGGGGCACTCATTGCGAGCATAAGCGCGAGCGCCCAGATAATTATCGCGATCGTCGGGCTAACCGGCCTCGGGGTAAAGGTCAGCTCCGGCATCCTCTCCTTCGGAGAGGGACGCCTGCTGCTGACGCTCATCCTAATCGCCCTGACAAGCGTCTTTCTCGGAATGGGCGTGCCGACTACGGCCGCCTACATTATGGCGGTGGTTATCGGCGGCCCGGTGCTTATCGAGTTCGGCATCCCCCCGATTGCAGTGCACCTTTTTGTGTTCTACTTCGCGATTCTCTCGGCGGTCACCCCGCCGATCTGCGGAGCGGTGTTCATTGCCGCAGGGATGGCGGAAGCCGATTGGGTAAAGACCGCGAAGGTGGCCATGAAGCTAAGCTTCGCCGCCTTCTTGGTGCCCTTTCTCTTCGTCTACGACGGAGGACTCTTGCTCCTCGAAAGCGGCTTGGAGAACGCGGTAAGCATAGCACGGGCCGGCGTGGGCGTGGTGCTCCTCTCGGGGGCCTTCATGAACTACTGGCGAAAGCGCCTCGGGCTCCCGAGACGAACCCTCCTGGCCCTGGCCGGAGCCTTGGCCCTGGTGCCCCTTCCGATCGCAAACCTCGGGGCGATAATTCTCGCGGCGGTCGTCTTTGTAATCTAGCCCACCGTGACGCTGGGGTTCAGGGTGACCTTCGCCCTGACGGAATTGGATACGAAGTAGTTCTCTTCCGCCTGCTGCGGAGACAAGGCCCTTCTTCTCGGAAGCCCAACCGACGGACGCATGGTATTCGTAGCTGTTTTCCATGGAATACGGTTCTTCACTAAATGGGATACTGCGGCCGGCGGCCGCAGATTCAGCCTATAACGATTACCCCGGCCATCTGCCCGATCAGAGCAATAAGAATCAGAATAAGAAGAATAAAAAAGAGTATCCGCGCAATGCCCATGAACCCTGCAGATATTCCGGTAAAGCCAAACAAGCCGAAAATAACCGCCAGGATAATCGCGATAATGAGTAACTCTACCATTATGATTTTTCTCCTTTACTGTGGTCCAGTGACCGAATCTTGTCTTCGGCCTTAGACAGCCACACATCGACCTTGCTGCGAGCTTCCGGCTCTTCGTAGCCGTAGCGCTTGCGGACAATTCCCACAAGCTCCTCCATATCTCCGTTGGCACGGGTAAGGTCGTCGTCGGTGAGCTTGCCCCACTCGCTTTTGATCCGACCTTTTATCTGATCCCAGGAGCCTTTTAGAAAGTCCTTGTTCATAGACACCTCCTCTGTAGGAGAAGCAAGGAGTGTGCCACCTCGGAGGCGGTTCTAAGGGACCATAATGGACTTAATGGTTTCTTTAGCTCACCTCAACCCCTCCGGTCCCTCCCGGTCGGGTAAAATCGTCCCATCGTTCGGCTCCTTAATAGCACGAAGAGGTTATTGCGGGGGCTCGGGACTGGTAGGAAACTTTCCACACGCTGATATGAAGTTGAAAAAACTGCTGAGAAAGAATCAGAGCAAAATTGTCTTGTTGGTCCTCGACGGGCTTGGGGGTCTTCCGGATCCGGATACCCGCCTGACGGAGCTGGAGACGGCACGGACGCCTCAGCTCGACGCCCTTGCAACCGAGTCGATCTGCGGCCTTCACCTTCCCATCAGTTCCGGGATAACCCCGGGAAGCGGCCCGGCACATATGGCCCTCTTCGGTGTAGACCCCGTGGAGCACCACGTCGGCCGGGGAGCCCTCTCCGCTATGGGGATCGATTTCGACCTCGAGCCGACCGACGTCGCCGCCCGGGGAAACTTCTGTACCCTCGATTCCGAGGGCGTCATTACCGACCGGCGAGCCGGCCGGATTACCACCGAGAAGAACCGGGAGCTCGTCGAGCGTCTTCAGAAAGAGGTGTCTCTCTCGCAAGTGGAGTTTTTCGTCAAGACCATCAAGGAGCACCGCATGCTTCTGGTGCTAAGAGGAGAAGGGCTCTCGGATGCGATCGGCGATACGGACCCGAACCAGCCGGGGGAAAAGCCTCTAGAGCCCCGTGCGACCGAGGGCGGTGACGGGCCGGCGGAGAAGACCCGACGGGCCGTCGAAGAGTTCCTGACCCAGGCCCGGAAGGTTCTCTCTTCGGAAGAACAGGCCAACATGGTGCTCCTCCGGGGTTTCGCCAAGCACCCCGACCTTCCGACGATGGAGAGCGCCTACGGCCTCCGCTCCGCCGTCTTGGCGAGCTACCCCCTCTATCGGGGGCTCGCACGCCTCCTTGGAATGGAGGCGATAGACACCGGAGCCTCACTTACCGACAAGGCGGCAGCCGTGGCAAAGCGTCGTGACGACTACGATTTCTTCTTTATCCACATCAAGCCCACCGATTCTTCGGGGGAAGATGGTGATTTTGCCCGGCGGGTCGCCCTTCTCGAAGAGATCGACGGCACCATCCCGGAGCTCCGGAGGGCCGAGCCCGATGTCCTCATCGTGACGGGGGACCATTCGACCCCCGCACGGCTTAAGAGCCACAGCTGGCATCCGGTGCCGATCTTCATTCACAGCCGCTATTGCCGGCCCGACGGTGTGGCCGCCTTCGGAGAGAGGGACTGCCTTTCCGGCGGCCTCGGCCCGCGGCTTCCGGCGACCGAGATAATGCCCCTGGCGCTGGCCAACGCTTTACGACTCGACAAGTTCGGAGCATAGAGGAGAATCCGATGAGCGATACGGTGACGGAAGACACGGCACTCATCGTAGTCGACGTTCAAAACGACTTCTGTCCCGGCGGGGCTCTCGCGGTCGAAGGGGGCGATAGGATAATCCCGGTTATCAATAAGCTGATGCAGGCCTTTCCCCTCGTGGTCGCCACGAAGGATTGGCACCCCCGGGGCCATGTCTCCTTCGCCTCCCAGCACGATAAGGAGCCGGGAACCACCATCGAGGTCCACGGCGACCGGACGGTCCTCTGGCCGGATCACTGCGTCCAGGGTACCGAGGGAGCCGAGTTCCGTTCCAGCCTGGACGTGACGGCAATTAACCTTGTGCTCCACAAGGGAACCAAGAAGGATCTCGACTCCTACTCCGCATTCTTCGAGAACGACCACGAGACGCCGACCGGTCTCGAGCACTACCTCAAGGGTCTGGGTATCTCCAAGATCTTCGTGGTCGGCCTCGCGGAAGACGTCTGCGTCTACTTTACCGCAACCGACGGCCGACGGGTCGGTTTCGACGTCTCGGTCGTATCTGATGCGACCCGCGGTGTCGATATGCCGGAGGGAAACCTGGAAAGGGCACGACAGGATATGAAACAACAGGGGGTTCGCTACCTCCGGTCTGAAAAAATACTTCAAGAGAAAGGAGCACGATAGATGGCAGCAACAACAGAGGATCGGGAATTCTACGCCCGGCAGCGAGAACGCCTGGAAGAGATGAGAGAGGTACTGGTGGAAAAGGTTATCCTCGAAACCACCGAGTACAACGAGCTCTTCAAAGACCTGAACGCGAAGGACTCGGCGGAAATCGCTCGGGAGTTCGAGGACCAGGAAACCGTCGGAATTCTCGCGGATATCGACCGGAACCGCCTCAAGAGGATCTTCTGGGCTCTCTATCGGTTGGACCACGGAAACTATGTCATCTGCCAGAAATGCGGAGGAAAGATCAGTCGAGGACGACTGAACGCCATGCCGGCAACCACGCTCTGTATCGAATGTAAGGCGAAAGCGGAGCGGGAAGCACGACAACGGGGAGAACCGGTATAATAGTCCCGGAGGGGTAACCCATTTGGGTGGTGTATCCCGGAATGCCCGGGTTGTATCCTTACCGAGACGACGATGAAGATTCGACTTGTGCTTGCCGACGATCACACGATTATTCGAAGAGGGCTTCGGGCCCTCATCGAGGAGACCTCTCCGGACATGCAGGTCGTCGCCGAAGCGTCGAACGGCCTCGAGGTTCTCGACATTGCCGGGAAGCAACGGGTCGATGTCTTCGTTATCGACATCGCGATGCCGAAATTGGACGGGATTAGCACCACGGCCCGGCTGACCAAGGAGAACCCCCAAGCCCGGGTGGTTATCCTGAGCATGTACAAGGACGAAACGGTCATCGAGCGCGTGGTTCACAACGGGGCCCGGGCCTTCGTCCTAAAGGACAGCTCGCCGATCGAAGTAATCAACGCCATCGAAGCGGTCTACTCCGGGAACTACTACTTCAGCCCCGAGATATCGGGGCAAATCGTTCAGTCGCTCATCGAGGGAGGGCGGAACAACAGGGGCGACGAGCCGGACGAACGGCTCACCGAGCGTCAGCAGGAGATTCTTCGGTTAATCTGCGACGGACAGACCGAGCGGGAGATCGGCGACGCCCTCAATATTTCGCATCATACCGTCCACGTCCATAAGAACAATATCATGAATCTGCTGAACCTTCATTCCAAGGTCGACCTGGTTAAGTACGCCGTCAAGAAACGTATTATCCAACTTTAGGAGATACCGCCGTGAATAGAGAAGAGTTCTTCTCGGCCATGGCCGAGACGGTGACGCTCCGGAGGATGATCGTCGATTACCAGCTCATGACGGTTACCGATCCCGCCCACACAGGCACATTGGCAAATGCCCTCCACGGTCTCAAAGAGGCACAAGAGCGCCTCGACCTGAACATGAGCTACGAGATAGAAGAGCTCGAAAAGGATGTGCTCTACCTCCGGGAGGGGGACGACGCTCTCTTCAACTACCTCGGGCGGCTGAACGACAGCTTCGAACGAGACGTCGATTCGGTAATCCGCTATCTAGACGACCTGCCGACCCACGTTCTGGTGACCGACCGGGACGGAACGGTCAACAACTACTGTGCAAGGTATCGAACATCGGTGCAGAGCGTTTACAACGCGGTCTATCTAACCCTCTACGCCCGGAACCGCACCAGAACGCCGGTTATTCTGACCTCGGCTCCCCTGGAGCCGGAGGGCATTCTCGAGGTTATGACCACCCCTCGGCACACCTTTATTATCGCCGGATCGAAGGGACGGGAATTTCTCGATCAACAGGGGCGGCGACACGAGGTGCCGATACCGGAAGAACAGCGGCACGCCATAGAGAAGGTGAACAGCGAGTTGGAGAAGATCGTCGGGCAAAGGAAGTATCGCCGGTTCGCCGAGATCGGTTCGGGACTTCAAAAGAAGTTCGGGCAAACAGCGGTATCGTATCAGGACGTACATGGGAGCATCGAGCCGGACGAAGCCGTGGCCTTCCGGAACAAGGTAGTAGACCTCGTTCGCCGGCAGGATCCCGCGAGCCGCATCCTCCATATCGAGGACACCGGGCGGGACTTGGAGATTATCCTTTCGGCGGATGCTTCGTCGCCGGGGAAACCACCACGAGACTTCGACAAAGCCGACGGGGTGCACTTTATCGATTCCGCGGTTCCCCTGAAGCTCGCCGAAACGCCGGCCCTCGTGTGTGGGGATACCGCCTCCGATATCCCGATGATGGAACACGTCGCCAAGACGAGTCCCGACTCCCGGGCTATCCTGGTTACCTCCGATTCCGATCTTATCGCCCGGGCGAAAAGCGCGGTACCGGGACTCCTCCCGGTGTCGACTCCCGACAGCCTGGTTATCGCGATGGGCCATCTCGGCCGCGCGGCGGCCCGGGGGGTCGCATGAGCACCTACGACGGGCTGATCGTCGACCTCGACGGCGTCTTGACCAAGACGGCAAGCTTACACTTCCGGGCCTGGAAGCAGACCTTCGAGGAGTTTCTCGTGGAGCGCCCCGAGGCCTCGGGGGAGGACACATTCTCCCACCGGGAGGACTACATCCCCTTCGTCGACGGCCGCCCGCGTTACCAGGGCGTGAAACGGTTTCTCGAATCCCGGGACGTGGTCCTTCCCTTTGGGACTCCCGACGACGACCCCGGCCACGATACCATCTGCGCCCTGGGAAACAAGAAGCACCGGCGGTTCCAGAAGATTCTCCAGGGAGAAGGTGCCGAGATCTACGAGGCCTCGGTGGAGTTTATAAAGAGGCAAAAATCGCAAGGCCGGAAGGCGGCGATCGTCTCGTCGAGCGAGGATTGCGCCTTTATTCTGCGGCAAACGGGCCTCGAGGAGCTCTTCGACACAAGGGTAGACGGCTCGGTCGCGGCTGCCCTGCGCCTCGAGGGAAAGCCGGCTCCGGACATATTCTTGGTGGCGGCGGATAACATCGGCGTTCCTCCGACCCGGGCGGTCGTCGTGGAAGACGCCGAGGCCGGCGTTAAGGCGGGACGCCGGGGCAACTTCGGGCTGGTGGTCGGGGTAGACCGCCACGGAAACCGGGAGTCCCTCCGGGCCCAAGGGGCCGACGTCGTTGTTACCGATCTTTCGGAGCTGACCGACGAGTTCTTGAACGATTGGTTCGACGAGGGGTGCCGAGAAGCCTGTTGGAGCTTGAGCTACCACGGCTACGAGCCCCGGGAAGAGCGGCTCCGGGAGGCCCTTACCACCGTGGGGAACGGCTACGTCGGAACCCGGGGAGCCCTCCCCTGGGAGGATATCGCCGACGACGTCCACTACCCGGGGACCTACTTCATGGGCCTCTTCAACAAGGTGCCGACGGAGGTTCACGGAAGGACTATCTACAACAACGACTTGGTAAATTGTCCCAACTGGAGCTCGATCAAGATATCGGTGGACGACGGCCCCTACCTGGGCATCGGCGAGGTGGACCTCCTGGAGTACGAGCATCGAATCGACCTGAAACACGGAATCTGCCGTCACACCGTCCGGTTTGCCGACGACGCGGGGCGGATAACCCGGTACACCGATGCCCGCATCATCAGCATGGACCGCATGCACCTTGCCGCCGTCGAATGCACCGTGGTTCCGGAAAACTACAGCGGCAAGCTGACGCTTCTCTCGGCTATCGACGGACGGGTTATCAACTACGGCGTCGAGCGGTATCGCGAGCTGACCTCGGAGCATCTCGAGGCGGTCTCCGAGGAGGAGCGGGAAGACGGCGTCGCCCTAATCGTCAAGACTACCGAATCCGATATCCGGATTGTGATGGAAGCCAGAACCCGAGTTCTTCGCGCCACCGGGGATATCCCCGGTTTGGAGCGCCGGGTCGTTACCGAGTCCCGTTATGCCGCCGAGCGCTTTACTTTCGACGCCGAGGAGGGGAAGGAATACCGTCTGGAAAAGAGGGTGGGGATGGCGACCTCCCGGGACATGGATAACGATGACCATCGGGCCACGGCCCGGAACGCCGTCGATTCCGCCGGGAGCTGGGACGAGATTATCGGTGCCCACAAGGCCGCTTGGGAGACGCTCTGGAAACGCTCTGACATCGTTATCGAAGGGGACCGGTTCTCCCAGAAGACCATACGGTTGCACATTCACCATCTGTTGGCCACGGCGTCCGTCCACAATACACACATCGACGCCGGCATGCCCGCCCGGGGGCTCCATGGGGAGGCCTACCGGGGGCATTATTTCTGGGACGAACTCTTTACCCTCCCCTTCTACAACCTACATTTTCCGGAAGTTACTCGTTCCTTCCTGGCCTACCGCTACCGACGCCTCGACGCCGCCCGGGAGTATGCCCGACAAGAGGGATACGAGGGCGCGATGTTCCCCTGGCAGTCGGCGGACACCGGAGAAGAAGAGTCGCAGGTTATCCACTACAACCCGCGTTCCGGAGGGTGGGACCCGGATTTGAGCCGGAACCAACGCCACATCTCCTTGGCGGTGGCGTACAACATATGGACCTATTTCTACGCCACGAACGACCTAGACTTTCTGCATCGCTACGGCATCGAAATGCTCTTGGAGATCTCTCGCTTCTGGGTGAGCAAAGCGCACTTCGAGGAGAAAGACGGACGGTATCACATTAGCGGTGTCATGGGGCCGAACGAGTTTCACGAGAAGTATCCCGGAGCCGAGGAAGGCGGGTTTCGGGACAACGCCTACACCAACATCGTTACCGCCTGGCTCCTCCACAAGACCATGGAGACCTACGCGCATCTCCCCGACGAGGTCAAGGAAGAGATGCGTCGACGAATCTCCTTCGATGAGAAGGAACTGAGCCACTGGGGAGAGGTCAAGAAGGGGCTCGCCGTCGTCATCCAGGAAGACGGGATTATCTCCCAGTTCGACGGCTGGATGGATCTTCGGGAGCTCGATTGGGAGCGCTACCGGCAGAAATACGACAACATCAAGCGACTCGACCGCATCCTAAAAGCCGAGAACGACAGGCCGGACCGGTACAAGATCTCCAAGCAGGCCGACCTGCTGATGACCTTCTATCTGATGGCCCCCGGACAAGTCAAACACATGCTCGAGATGATGGGCTACCGGATCGACGACGAAACGGAGCTTATCAAGAGGAACTACGAATACTACGTTCGCCGGACCACCCATGGCTCTACCTTGAGTTTTGTCGTCCACTCGGCCATCGCCCGGTACATTCCGGGGTACAGGCGGCGCGCCTGGAAGTGGTTTATGGAAGCGATGAAGAGCGACCGGTACGACACCCAGGGAGGAACGACTCCCGAGGGAATCCACTGCGGTGTGATGGCCGGGACCCTGGGAATAATCCTGGAGAACTTTGCCGGTATCAATCTCTTTGCCGACCACCTGAGCATGGCCCCGGAGCTCCCGAAGGAGTGGAGCTACGTCGCCTTCAAGCTCGAGCAGCGGGGACGGCTCTTCGACATCAAGATTACCAAAGACGAAGTAACCGTCGATCGTATCTGGTCCCGGGCGGTCGAAGAGCCACCGCTATCTGTTGTCATACATGGAAAGGAACACGCTCTCGACGGCGAAACCCTACGAGTGCGGTACTGAGCTGCCGGGCCCC